>JAZNXL010000021.1:0-3461 GCA_045593905.1 Eubacteriales bacterium | reverse complement strand
ACGACATGGCTACGATCCGACTTAATTAAGAGCAAACCAGGTTTTGCCAACACTATTTGTGTGTGCTTAGACCAGCTTGAACTTAATGGTCTTGTTGGCACGCTTGCAGGAGACGATACCATATTTTTGGCTACCGAAAATAATTTAGCTGCATCGCACATTAAAAATACAATACTCGAACATATTAACTAATTCAATCATTTTACTAAGGAGGTGATTTGATGCTTTTGAATTTACATATTGAAAATATTGCTATCATAGACAACATAGATATAGAATTTTTTGATGGCTTTAATGTTTTAACAGGACAAACCGGTGCAGGTAAAAGCATCATAATCGACTCTATTAATCTTTTGCTTGGTAATAAAAGTTCAAAAGACTTAATTTCAACAGGTAAAGATTATGCTCTTGTAAGTGCAGTTTTTTGTGGCTTTAATAATTTTCAAAAACAGTTTTTAGCGCAAAACGATGTTAATGTTGATGCCGATGGTAATCTTATTGTTATGCGTAAGATTAATTCTGATGGTAAAAACATTACAAAAATCAATGGTCAAACTGTAACTGTTGCGTTACTTAAAACAATTTCGCCCGTTCTTGTTCAGGTTTTTGGTCAACATGACGGACTTAAAATATTAGACCCGAATACTCATATTGGTTATCTTGATTTATATTGTAAAAACGAAAAGCTAATTGAAGAATATAATAGTGTATATATTCAGGTTAAACAGGCGCGTCAAAAAATTCAAAAGCTTACCGAAATAAAACAATCAAAAGAACAACTTGAAAACAATTTGATTTTTAAGATAGAGCAGCTTGAAAAAGCAGATATTAAATTAGGCGAGTATGAAAAACTTAAACTTGACCGTTCTTCTTGCCAAAATTTAGCACTCATTAACCAATCTCTTTATAATAGCGACCAATTGCTAAACAATGATAATGACGGTGCGTTACAGCAAATTTCTCAAACAATTGCAGACCTTGAAAAAATTAAAGAGATTGTTAAAAGCGTCGATAGTGCACTTGATTCACTTAATAATGCCAAAGCTTTAATTCAAGATGCAGCTTCGTTTGTTGCGTTTAAAAAAGACGAGTTTGATGAGCCTGAAATGTCAGCTGACCAGATTGAAGAACGCCTTTATACAATTGAAAAAATTATTTCGTTATATGGTTCTGAACAAAATGCAATTGATGCACTTGCTAATTTTAAAAATGAACTTGATAAATTAAACGATAACGATAGCGAACTTGCTCTTGCTTTAGAAGAGTTTGATATATTACATAAAAAACTTGACAAAGTTGCAAGCTTGGTTTCAGATTCTCGAAAAAAAGGCGCAAAATTACTTCGCGATGAGATTTCACAGCAACTATTTGAACTTGATATGCCCAAAGTAGAGTTTTATGTCGATATTAAGAAAAATATCAATGCTCGCGGCGGAACTAAATATACACAAATTGGTTTTGACGTTGTGGAGTTTTTAATATCTGCAAACGTAGGCCAAGCTTTAAAACCGCTTTCTAAAATCGCATCAGGCGGTGAGCTTTCAAGAATTATGCTTTGTCTTAAAACTGCATTATCCGATAAAGATGTTGAATGCTCCACCTTTATTTACGACGAGGTTGATAGCGGTGTTTCGGGCGCTACTGCACATAAAATAGGTGAAAAGCTAAAACGTTCTTCAAAGCAAAAACAAGTGTTTTGTGTTACACATCTTGCTCAAATTGCGTCTATGGCCGACCATCATTTTAAAGTTGAAAAGGTTGAAGATGGCGGTGTTACACGCTCTGACATTGTTCATTTGAATAGCGACCAAAGGGTAGAAGAAATTGCACGAATTATCGGCGGTGTTGACATCACCGAACAAATATATAAAACTGCAAAAGAAATGATAAAAAATTCTTGACATTGATAATATGCAGTGTTATAATCTATGGTAGCCGCGTATGTCAGGTTTTAAAAACTATATGTTACCTGCCGTAGCGAGTTTTCTTAAAGAAAGTGAGGTGCTTTGTAATGTACGCTGTAATCGAAACAGGCGGTAAGCAATACAAGGTGCAAGACGGAGACGTTATTTTTGTTGAAAAGCTCGATGTTGAAAGCGAAACAAAATATGTTTTTGACAAAGTTGTTGTCGTTAGCACCGATGACGGTCTTAAGGTTGGCGCTCCTTATGTAGAAGGCGCTACTGTTGAAGCTAATGTTGTTAAAAACGGCAAAGCTAAAAAGGTAATCGTTTACAAAATGAAACCGAAAAAGAATTACAGAAGAAAGCAGGGTCATAGACAACCTTATACAAAGGTTCAGATTACTGCTATCAACGCGTAATGACAAGACTTAAGTTTTTTAAAAACAGCAATAACCAATATATTGGGTTTGAGTGTATAGGGCACTCGGGTTACTCCCAGAGCGGTAGCGATATCGTTTGTGCGGCTGTATCAACAGCAGTTCAAATGTGCGCTAATTACTTAATTAAATTTCATTCCGATAATGTAAAGGTTACTGTTGATAATAAAAACGCAAAGATTGCATTACAATGTAATCAACCATTTACTGAAGCGGACAGGCAAATTTCTGTTTTAGTAGATTTTGCAAACGATGTTCGCGAACAATACAGTGATTATTTTACTTTTGAATTTTTTGGAGGTGTACTAAATGATTAGATTTGATATACAGTTCTTTGCTCATAAAAAAGGTATGGGTTCAACTAAGAACGGCAGAGATTCTGAATCAAAAAGACTTGGCGTAAAAAGAGCTGACGGTCAATTCGTTCTCGCAGGAAATATCCTTGTTACCCAAAGAGGTACAAAAATCCATCCCGGCACAAACGTAGGTAGAGCATCAAACGACTCTCTCTTCGCACTTGTTGACGGTAAGGTTAAGTTTGAGAGAATGGGTAAAGACAGAAAGAAAGTTTCTGTATACGCAGTAGAACAGTAATAAAATCAGCCTCGGTTAAGTCCGAGGCTTTTTTATAGGAGAAAACTATGTTTATAGATGTTGCAAAAATCTTTATAAAAGCAGGTCACGGCGGCGCAGGTGCAATTGCTTTTCATAGAGAAAAGTATGTTGCTGCAGGTGGCCCCGATGGTGGCGACGGTGGCAACGGCGGTAGTGTAGTGTTTGTTACCGATACAAATATGAGCACACTTATGGATTTTAGATATAAGCGTAAGTATGTTGCACAAAATGGTGAACCGGGTGGCAAAAATAACTGCTCTGGTGCGAATGCTGATGACCTTATAATAAAGGTTCCTGTTGGCACGCTTATTAAAGATGATGAAACAGGTCTTATTATAAAAGATATGTCAGACGGTAAGCCGTTTGTTGCTGCTAAAGGCGGAAAAGGTGGTTGGGGCAACCAACATTTTGCTACATCAACAAGACAAATTCCGCGTTTTGCAAAACCCGGTGAACCTGGCGAAGAGCGTATGATTAGACTTGAACTAAGTCGGATCGTAGCCAT
>JAZNXL010000020.1:0-3006 GCA_045593905.1 Eubacteriales bacterium | reverse complement strand
AAAAGGAACAAAAAAGAAGGCACAAGAATTAAAAGAATGTGAGGTAAAAGAAAAAGATGTTAGATATCAAGAGTGAAGAAAAATAACCCTTGACCTGCCGAAGATGCGTAAAGAAGCATGGGTCAAGGGTTATTTTTATTTGTATTCGTCCCTATGGGACGTTTTTTTATTTTAAATTTTAAACACTTGTTGATTTTTAAAAAAGTTAATGATACAATGGTCTTGCACCTTTATACTATATTGATTTTTTAGAAATAATGTACTTGTGAGGACTTGTTATGCAATACGAATTACCCACAATTGTAACCTGCGGTATATACGACAGTAATAAAAAACATACCGGTAAATCCATAACACTGCCAAGGGTGGTTGAGCACTACGAGCTTGACTTCTACGATGCCGACAGCGGTATTTCCGCCATCAATGGAACGGAATATCACAAAAAATACGGTTCCATACTCTTTGCAAAACCGGGCGATACCCGTTACAGCCACCTGCCTCTTACCTGCAAGTTTATTCGTTTCAAAACAACCTCGCCCGTTCTCATCTCAAAATTGGATAATATACAGGGTTTTTCTTATGCCGGCGATCCTAAAAAAACAAATGCAATGTTTGAAGAAATATTCCGTTATTTCTGCTCGGGCAATACGTTCGACTTGTTTATAGCAGGTGCAAAACTTTTATTGCTCATAAACCTTATCAGCAAAGAATCTTCCAGCAGAAGCAACGTTATGTCAAAATGCAGCCAATTTGTAAAAGAACATTATGCCGAGGATATAACCATAAAAGATATTTCAGTATCCTGCAACGTAAGCCTGTCCTATCTTCACAAACTTTTTAAAGCAGAACTTGGGCTGACACCGGGTGAATACTTGTTAAATTACCGTTTATCCGCCGCAAAAAAACTGCTTATCAACTCGACTTTGCCGTTAAGCGAGATAGCTCTCAGCTGCGGTTTTAATTCACAGAGTTATTTTTCAGATTGCTTTAAAAGAAAATGCGGTGTTTCCCCCAACAGTTTCAGGAAAAACACCTCATATCTGTTATAAAAACCTTCCCTTGAGCGTGCTTTTACACGTTCAGGGGTTATTTTTTGTCAGACACACGCACGTAGTCTGTATGGAAAGCATCGTACACTTCTTGACAGGACTCACATTCCTCTGCATTTAAATTTTTAACAATTGTTGACTTTAGCAGAAATAATGTTTATAGTAATATTATTGAACAGTACTGCAAATACCTCTTTATATATACTGTACTTTTTTTAAAAATTTTATACCAAGGGAGGTTTGTTATGCATAACGAATTGCCAACGATTATAGCTTGCGGTCTGTACGACAGCAAACACAAATTTCGTAACAACACCGTATCGCCGAAGAGAAAGGTAAAACACTACGAGCTTGAATTTTACGATACCGACAACGGCATTTCCGTTGTCAACGGAAATGAATATCTCAAGAAATACGGTTCAGTGCTTATCGGAAAGCCGGGCGACGTACGTTACAGTTATTTTCCGCTCGTATGTAAATTTATCCGCTTCAGGACGGACAACCCCGTTCTTATCTCGGAACTGGATAACATCAGCACCTTCTTTTTCCCTCAGGATGCAAAAAAAACCAAAGTGTTAATCGAAGAAATATTCCATTATTTTTACTCAGAAAATAAGTTCGACAGGCTTATAGCAAACGCAAAACTTCTGACGCTGTTGCACCATCTCGTAAACGAGCCCCGTAAAAACGAAAATATTATATCAAAGTGCCGTCAATACGTCGAAAGTCACTATTACGAGGATATAACGACTGCAGATATAGCAAATTCCTGCAGCGTAAGCGTATCTTATCTGTATAAACTCTTTAAGGTAGAGCTCGGTTTAACACCGGGGGACTTTTTGTTGAATTGCCGTATATCCGCGGCAAAGAATATGCTTATCAACTCAACTCTGCCGTTAAACGAGATTGCCGTCAACTGCGGTTTTAATTCGCAGAGTTATTTTTCCGAGTGTTTTAAAAGAAAATGCGGTGTTTCCCCACACAGTTTCAGAAAAAACACCTCAACCTCATATTTGTTATAGATAAAACCCTTGACTCGTGTAAAAACTCGGGACAAGGGTTATTTTTATCTTTACATTTATTTTTTCTTATTGTATTATAAACTTGAAATCGGACGATTACTATATGTAATATCACCATCTTTTAACAAATTTTACTGTGAGGTGCAATTATGTTATCGCTGCCATATAACGTTAGCTGTGGCTATTTTGACTCCAACAATCCAAGATCGACGAAACATCCGGTAGAACGTACGGTGGAAAAATTTGAAATAGAGTTTTATGTAAACGACGATATGTTCGTCTGTCTCGACGGAAAAAAACATGAGATCCGTAAAAACAGCATAATGATATCCCGTCCGGGACAGGTGCGCTACTCAAGCCGTCCGTTTAAAACGATGTATTTATGCTTTAACGTAGAGGGTGAACTTGCACAAATGCTTTGTGCCGCCCCTGAATTTTTTATGAGCAGCCACCCCGAACAAATACGCGATATGCTTAGCGACCTTGCTCTCATCGTCGAAAACAACAGCAACTCTCTTCAGCTATACAGCCGTCTGCTGACGTTTATCAATCTTCTTCTGCGTGACGCCTCTATTCCCGAACCGCACAGCGGTATCAATTACAAAATAATACAGACGGCAAAGCGTTACATCGAAAAGAATTATGCAAGTCCCATTCATCTTGAAGACGTTGCCACGACGGTAAATCTGAGCCCCGTATATTTTCACAGTATTTTTTCTGAAGTCTGTGGCATGTCACCCCACAGATACCTGACGAAAATCCGTATCGACCATGCAAAAAAAATGTTGTGGGATTCGGGTGCAAGCATCGCCGACATTGCCGAACTCTGCGGATTCGGCTCACAGCAGTATTTCACGAAAATATTTAAAAAAGAAACGGGTTCTTCACCCGGCAAATACAGAAAAACCTTATATGAGGATTACGTCGAATAATTG
>JAZNXL010000019.1:0-25579 GCA_045593905.1 Eubacteriales bacterium | reverse complement strand
GAGGAGCCGTGTGGTTATGGCAAGAGAGATCGCGATTGATTTAGGGACAGCCAATAGTCTGGTATACGAAAAAGGAAAAGGAATTGTAATAAGAGAACCATCTGTGGTTGCCATCGATAAAACTACAAATAAAGTATTAGCCGTTGGGGAAGATGCGAAACAGATGATTGGCCGTACACCGGGAAACATTGTGGCAATTAAACCGCTTCAGGATGGCTTTATTGCGGACTTTGATGTATGTGCAAGCATGCTGAAATATTTCTTTAACAAAACACTGGGCACAGTTGGCATGTTTTCTAAGCCAAGAGTGATTGTCTGTGTGCCGGCCGGTACAACTTCTGTAGAGGAACGGGCTGTGCGTCAGTCTACTATGCAGGCAGGTGCAAAAGAAGTGCATATCATGGAAGAACCGATGGCAGCGGCCATTGGTGCCGGGCTGCCGGTTGCGGAGCCGATAGGCAGTATGATTGTTGATATCGGCGGCGGGACAACCGATGTGGCCGTTATTTCATTGGGCGGTGTGGTAACCAGCCAGTCTATTCGTGTTGGCGGCGACAAAATGGATGACGCCATCGTGAATTATGTAAAAAAACAATATAATCTGTTAATTGGGGAACGAACCGCGGAAGAAATCAAAAAAGCCATTGGTACCGTACACATTCAGGCCGGTGATGTTCCGAAAACATATAGTGTAAATGGTCGTGACCTGATTACCGGTTTGCCAAAACAGGTGGAAGTATCGGATCATGACATTCATCAGGCATTCAAAGAGCTGATTGATTCGATTTTGGATGCCATCAAAAACTGCCTTGAAAAAACTCCACCGGAACTGGCCGGAGATATCATCCAGAACGGCATTGTACTGGCAGGCGGTGGGTCTCTGATTCATGGGATGGATACCTTGATTGCAGAAAAAACAGGGATTCCTGTTATCTATGCTGAAGATCCATTAAGCAGTATTGTGCTGGGTGCCGGGAAGGCTTTAGAAAATATTGATTTACTTAGCAAAGTAGAGTACGGTCACAAAATCAGTAGATAATGGAGTAGTGTGGAATGTTTCATAACAAAAAGCTGCGAATTGCATTGATTGTAATAGTTCTACTGACCGGTTTTTTGGCACTTGCGTCTAATACCGTACAGGTGCGGGAAAACCCCACATTCTTGGAGAAGGGGCTGCGTATAGCAGCCAGCCCTTTTCAGAGCAGCTTTCATGCCATTCACAATGGTATTGACGGTATCGGCAGTTATTTCGCTGATAAAAAAGCTCTGGAGGCAGAAAATAAAAAATTGCGGGAGCAGGTGGATGCATTGCATCATCAAGTTGCCCGTCTGGAAGAAACACAGCTTGAAAATATCCGCCTGAAAGAATTGCTGGATTATAAAGAGGGAATGGATAAAGCGTATCAATTGCAGCTCGCAGAAACAATTGCGAAAAAAAATAATAATCTGCAATATATGATTACCATCAACAAAGGCAACGAAGATGGTGTAACAGCAGGCATGACAGTTATGAACCATTATGGTTTGATTGGTCGAGTGTCTTCTGTGCTTTCCGGCAGTGCTGAAGTACTGCTTTTGCCCGATCACGAAAGTGCAGTCGGTGCGAGAGTAAAAAGCACAAGAGAAGCGTTAGGTGTTGTTGAAGGCGATGGTACCGCTTACATCAAAGCAATTCCCGCAGTTAAAGAACTTTACGAAAGCCTTACAGGTGACGAGAAAACAGGTGTTGCAATCGTTATGAAGGCACTTGAAGAACCTGTTCGCCAAATCGCTCTTAACAGCGGTCTTGAAGGCTCGGTTATTTTAGAGAACATTCTTAAAAACGAAAAAGCTGATTACGGCTTCGATGCTTACAACGAAAACTACTGCAATATGTTTGATGCAGGTATTGTTGACCCAACAAAAGTTACCCGTTCAGCACTGCAGAACGCAGCATCGGTTGCAGCTACAGTTTTAACAACCGAAAGTCTTGTTGCCGATATTAAAGAAAAAGCTGACCCCGCAGCAGCGGCTGCTATGGGCCAAATGGGCGGCGGCATGTATTAATCAAAATAAAAAACACCCTTCGGGGTGTTTTTTTATTGGTATATTTTTGAACTCTTCACTGTATAAATATTATATAGAGAGGAGACTTTGTATGAAGGCAAAACTTATACCTGTAATTTTAATATTTGTTTTATTACTCAGCGGTTGTACTGCCGATACATCGCCGCAAAACACAACCGGCAAAGATGACGGCATTAAATACCCTAAAGCCGATGTGAACGGCACAAATGTAATTTACATTTCAACCGATGCAGGTTGTGTACCTGTGTCAATTTGCAAAAATGGTACCTCGCTTTTAACTGACGAAAACTACTATTATAATATTCAAAACACTATCGATAACGATTTAACTTTAAAAGATAAAACCTACACCCTTTTTACAAATAGCGGTAAAAACTTAGGGCAGGTATCGCTTGACGATATTAAACAAAATAAAATTTCTTCATCACCGCTTTGTTCTCTTGTTACAAGCGGTAACTGGAAACTTTGTCCCAATTTAAAGCGAACAGTATACGATGATAAGCAAAAAGCTGACAGCGGCTACTACGAATTTATAAATAAATCGTTTCCGGATGTGAAAAATATTAAAATTTGCGAAATATTTGAGTACGATATCGACGGTGACAACGACGGCGAGGCAATAGTAGTTGCAAAGGCAAACGACTTTACAGGTGTTGCGCTTTTGTCACAATCAATGGGTAATTCAGTACTTTGCTCATCAACCGCAAACAGTAAAGATTTTTGTGCCCACCCCTTTGTCGCCGACATTGACGGCAACGGAAAATACTCGCTTTTAACAATTACGGGCAGCGGACTCAAAACCGCAACCTTTTATAAAGAAAACAGCACCGATATAGACTATAAGGTATATCTTCCACTCGGTGCATAATAAAAAATTCCGCCAACGCGGAATTTTTTTATTGACAAATACAAAACAAAACTGTATTATGTAGATAGTACAGGTGTATTACCGAACTAATACAGTTAAAAGGAGGCGTTTTATGAATTGGCAGCTTGACCGCAACCGACCGATATGTCCGCAGCTTTGTGAACAAATTTGTGTTGCAATTGCATCGGGCGAGTTTACTGTAAACAGCAAACTACCGTCAGTTCGTGATATTGCGCTTTTGGCAGGGGTAAACCCCAATACCGTTCAAAAGGCATTAGAACAACTTGAAACTCAGGGTGTTGTATACGCTGAGCGTGGTTCGGGTTGGTTTGTTTCAAATACAAACGAGGATGCAAAGCGTATAAAGCAAGACGTAATATTTAAAAAAACACAAGACTATATAAACGAACTAAAGGCTCTTGGTCTTGACCTTTCTCAAATTAAACAATATGTAAAGGAGTGGGAGGATAAATGAGTGTTTTATTAAAATGCGAAAACCTAACAAAAAACTACGGTAAAAAAACCGCGCTAAAAGGCATTGACCTTACAATAGAAAGCGGTAAAATAATTGGTTTACTTGGTCCTAACGGTTCGGGTAAAACCACACTTATAAAGCTTATTAACGGACTTTTAACTGCAACAAGCGGCAGCATCAGTGTTGACGGTACTGCACCCGGTATCGAAACCAAAACAAAGGTTGCGTACCTGCCCGATAACTCATACTTAAACTCGTGGATGACAGTAAAACAAATTGTAGATATGTTTTGTGACTTTTACGAAGACTTCAGACCCGCGCTTGCCTATAAAATGCTTACACAGCTCGGTATTTCATCTGATGTAAAGCTCAAAACCTTGTCAAAGGGCAACAAAGAAAAAGTATGCTTAATTCTTGTTATGAGCCGTAATGCAAAGCTTTATGTGCTTGACGAGCCTATTGCAGGCGTTGACCCTGCAACCCGTGACTACATAATTTCGGTAATTATTAACAACTACAACCCTGAATCGTCGGTTATTATATCAACCCACCTTATTTCAGATATTGAGCAGGTGCTTGATGAGGTAGTGTTTATTAAAGACGGTGAAATTGTTATGCAAAAAAGCGTTGATGAGATACGTGAGCAAAACAATATGAGCGTTGACGGTTTGTTCAGGGAGGTATTCAAATGGTAAAAAAATTAATCAAACACGAATTTATTGCATATCTTCGCACGCTTTTACCAATGCAGCTTATTGTTATTGGCATTGCAGTTCTTTGCAGATTTATCCAACTTTTCGAAAACAAAGAACTTTCGTATAAAATTGTATTCTATTCTTCTGTAATTGCGCTTTGCATAGGAGTTTTAGTTGCAATTGTAATGACTATGGCGTATGGTATAACACGCTTTTATAAAAACCTGTTTACAGGTGAGGGGTATTTAAGTTTTACACTGCCCGTAACCGCAACCGAACATATTTTTGCAAAACTTTTAATGCTTATAATTGCAACTTTTATAACAATCTTTGCAATTTTACTTTCAGTTTGCGTTGCAACGGCAGGCGATGTATTTGTTGAGCTTGTTAAAGCGGCTGTCTACCTTTTAAAAAGGTTTTTACAATCAAGAACAGCAGTTCACGGAATATTTATTATTATAGAGTTTGTGACTTTGGTACTTATTGGCATCATTTCGCAATATATTTTGTGCTACGGTTGTATTGCGGTGGGTCAGCTTGCAAACAAAAACAGAATTTTAGCTGCTTTTGGTACATACTTTGGCTACTACCTTTTTACACAAATTATTGGCACAATTATTGTTGTAATTTCAACAGTTGTTATAAGGTTTATTGATACTTCGGCAATATATAACTATATTATCCGCCATCCCAACCTTGCAACGCACCTGTTTTTTGGCTTTTTTATTGTGTTTTATGCGGTGCTTTCGGTTATTTACTTTGTTGTTACCAAAAAGATTATCGAAAAACGCTTAAACCTTGAATAAGGAGGATACTATGAAAAAACTAATTTCAATTTTAATACTTGTTTGTATGCTCTTTTGCCTTTGCTCGTGTGATGCGCTTGACGATATGAAACTGCACCACGGCGTTATTAACGACGACGGCAGTATCTCGCTTATGGGCTACAAATATATAAACATTGATAAGCTCGATAAAAGTATTTATGACCCTCTCAACGCAGAGCTTTACGTTATGAGTGGTAAACACTTTAACGAGTACGCTCGAATAACCGAAAAAGACGTGCCTGCTCTCTTAAGTACTCAATTTGGAAGATACTATAGCCTTTCTTCTGACCTTACTGTTTTAACGTATAACAGCCATATGTGGTACTTGCGTGAGAACACTTTTAATACGCTAAAAGAAAAATATAAAGACGGAATAAATTTTAATAGTTTCTATATTAGGGACTATCAAAGTGAAATATCTGATTATTCACTTAATGAACAACAGTATTTAATGTTTGAAAACGTTGAAAATACAACCGAGCCTTCAGATGTTGGTTACGACAAATTAGTAAACGGCGATGGTATGGTAAACCTTTGCAAAGGTACAATCGACGGCTATTTTGAGGTTATAAATTACAGATTATACAAATTAAACAACGAGTATTACATTGGTAACCAATCAACACACAACCGCTACCTGCTAACAGGCGAGGCAGTTGAGATTGCAAAACAATTTTTTAAATAAAAAAGGTTCCCTTTTTACAGGGAACTCTTTTTTATTAAGAAAGTGCAATTTTTTGTGAAGATAGTATATTGAAATTATAAATTAAGGTTGTTATAATTAGCTTGAAATTAAAGCATGAGAGGTGTCCTAAAATGTATATAGGAAAACTTGAAGTAACTAAACCGACGTTTACACGCCAAAACTCAAAACTCGAGTTTAAGCCGAGATGGTCTGAAAATGAAATAAGAACTTGGAAATGGTCAGACCTTACTGATACTGTTCTTGATGTAAACTTTTCTTTAACCGAGCCTGCTTTTATAGGTGCTGTTACTATTAATTTAACAACCGATAAGGTGGATAAGGTCGAGGTTTTAGTTGACTCTCAGGTTTGTCACACATCAAAATTAACCGCTTTTAACGGCGAGACAGTTTTTCCTGTAAACTATGAGGGAACTGACGTAACAATTCGTATATATGCGGCAACAAAAAATATTTCAATCGGTGAAATAGGCGCTTTAGGTATGATAGATGACGAGCAGCCTATCGTATGGCCTACACCTAAAAAGCTCGAAGTGGGCGAAGGCTACGTTAATATTGCAAAAATCGAAACTGCATCACAAGATGCTGATGAGCTTGCTGCTGCCGATTTTTTAACCGACCGACTTTTAGAAACCTTTAACGAGCCGTTTTTTGATAACGGCGTTACCGTTACGTTTGTAAAAACCGACTCAAAAGAGTACGAGGGCGAACGCTACACAGTAGACGTTACAAACGAAAAAATCACTATTACCGCCGCATCGCGCATTGCGCTTTTGTACGGCGCTGATGCGCTTATGCAAACCGACTCGCTCGAGGGCTTTCCTGTTTGCGCAATTGACGATAAACCCTCAAGTAAGTTCCGTGCGTTCCATTTAGGCCTTCCGGGACGCGATAATATGGAGTTTGCAAAACGCCTCTTTACTCACGTTTTAATTCCAAACCGCTATAACGCAGTAATTATTGAGTTTGCAGGCGGTATGAAGTTTGACAAACACCCCAAAATTGCCGAGGGCGTAATTCAGGCTCACAGAGACTATCTTGCAGGCAAACAACCGCGCATGCCGCACTCAACAATGGTAGCTGATGCTGACCCGCTTGAAAAACACGAGGTTAAAGAATTCTGCGAGTTTGTAAAATCACTCGGTATTGCAGTTATCCCCGAGGTGCAAAGCCTTGGTCACGTTCAGTTTTTAACCTATGCCTACCCCGAAATTGCAGAGAGAGCCAATAAAGAAGAACAGGTCGACACACGCGATGCCGATGCGCTTCCTGACGAATATTATGACCACTGCTACTGTCCTTCAAACCCCAGAAGCTACGAAATTATATTCGACCTTATCGACGAAATTATCGAGGTAACTCAGCCCACTTACGTTCATATCGGCCACGACGAGATTTATCACCTTGGTCTTTGCGAAAAATGTCGTGAAAGAGAAATTTATCAAATTTATGCTGATGACGTAAACAAACTCTATGACTACATAACCAAAAAAGGCTATAGGGTTATGATGTGGTCAGACCACCTGCACGCACTTACAAAACACACAATTCCCACAGCAAAAGCTATCGACCTTATTCCAAAAGATATAATAATGCTCGACTTTACCTGGTATTTCCATATGGACCAGGATATTGAAACCGACCTTTTAGAAAAAGGATTTAAGGTTGGCATTGGTAACCTTTATACCTCGCACTTCCCACGTCCCGAAACACGTCTTAACCGTGAGGGTATGATTGGCGGACAGTTTGCGCACTGGGTAGCAACGTCAGAGCGCCCGATGGCAGATAACGGCAAGCTCTGGGATATTTCTGCAGTAGGTAATATGCTTTGGAACTGCGACAGCTACGACAGTCGCCTTGCATCGTGCTACGGTATGATAATTACATCAGCAGTTCAACCGTTGATGCGCGACCGCATACGCGGTACAGTATCGCCTTATGGTTTTTATGATAAAACTATTACTATTGAGGGTAAGCCTGTTCCGTATGAACTTGCAAAGGTTTGTGATGCCGTTCAGGTTGACGATTTTAATATTAGTGTAAATACTTTAGCATCAACAATCGTGTTTAATCACGCAACACTTTATAGACGCCGCATTTTCCCGTGGAGAGCGTTTGATACTATAGGTAACTACACTATCACTTACTCAGACGGTGAAACAGTCCAAATTCCTATAAGATACGGCGCTGAGATTATGTGCTATAAATCTTCATATCCCGAGCTCAGAGGCGACGGTATGTTCCGTCATCAAGGTTATGCAGGTACTTGGTATACCGACCCTGCAATTGAAGCAAAAACCAATGACGGCAGTGACATTTGTATACGTGGTTTTATATGGGATAACCCCAACCCCGAAAAGAAAATAACAACAATAGCGTATACTCCTGCCGACGACGATTTTTCAAAACTCGTTATCGAGAGCATAAACATTGTAGAGTAAATAAAAAATGCAACCTTTCGGTTGCATTTTTTTATTTATCTTTTTTATCTAAAATATCGTCTAAAACAGCATATATTATTAAGATTATTGAAATAACAGGTAGTATGTGTATTAAATAACCCCATACTAATGAATTATGACCTTGTAAATATGCTGCACCAAAGATACTTAACAGTATTGTGTAAATAGATAAAAGATATAACTTTATATTTTTCATAAGCTCTTATTTAATTCTTTTAAAATGAAGCGGCATACCGTTTTTAAAGTAGAGGTTTTGCTCGCCTTGAATAAGCGGTAAAATATACTCAAGTGCTTCGGGCTTGATGTCGTTTTTAGCATCGTTTATCCACTCGAGCGGGAAGTAACGGATAGCGTTTGCAATCTTGTTAGCATCAACGCTCTTAATGTCAACAGCGTAGGGGTTGTTGCTTATACGCTCAAATGCCATAACCTTGCCTGTTTCGCCCATAAGTGCGTGCTCAACTGCAGCTGTACCTATTCTTTCGGCCTCGTCAATGTCGGTTTTTGAGCTGATATGCGAAGCACAGCGTTGCATAAGGTTAAGCTCAATTGAACGCACCTTGCAGCCAATATCCCTTTTAACGATGTTTTCGAGCGCTTTGCCAACACCTGACAAGTATTTGTGACCAAAGTTGTCAACTGCACCGCTTCTGAAAGCGTCGCTGTCGTTTGCATCGTTAATTTCAACGCCCTCTGAAATTGCAACAACAACTGTGCGTTTTGTTTTTTGAATTTCTTTAACGTCTTTTACAAACTCTTCAACCGAAAACTCAACTTCGGGAAGATATACAAGGTCGGGAGCGGCATCGCCGTTAACTCTCGGGCAGATTGAAGCAGCTGTAAGCCAGCCTGTGTCACGACCCATAATCTCAATAATTGTAACCGAGTTAATATCGTAAACCGAGCAGTCGCGTACAATTTCTTGTACGGTTGTTGCAACGTATTTTGCGGCCGAGCCGTAACCTGGTGTGTGGTCGGTTATTGCAAGGTCGTTGTCGATTGTCTTGGGTACGCCCATTACTTTAATATCGATGTTGTTAGCTTTAAAATAAGCTGATACCTTGTTAACAGTATCCATTGAATCGTTTCCGCCTATGTAGAAAAACGCGCCGATGTCGTGTTTTTTAAGGTTGGCAGCAATTGTTTTATAAACGTTTTCGTCAGCGCTTGCATCGGGGAGCTTGTATCTGCAAGAGCATAAGAGGGTAGAGGGTGTTTGCTTAATGCTTTCCATATCCTCATAAGTTTTAATAAGGTCGTTTAAAACAACGAGATTGTCTTTGATAATTCCCTCAATACCGTTGAGTGAGCCGTAAACCTTATCAATCTCTTTTGATTTAACAGCGCCCTTAAATACACCGAGAAGCGATGAGTTAATCGCGCAGGTCGGTCCGCCTGACTGTGCTACAGCAATGTTCATATTATATCTCCTTTAAAACAAAACTACATTTTTATTATATCATACAAACTTATATAATCAACATTAATTTTTGTTACCGAACTTAACCTTTGCTCTTAATTGGTTTGAAAGAATAGCTTTTCTTAGTCTTAAGTTTTTGGGTGTTACCTCAATAAGCTCGTCATCGGCAATAAACTCAATACAAGCATCAAGGCTCATAACCTTGGGCGGTACAAGTCTTAACGCCTCGTCGGAGCCCGAAGCACGCATATTTGTTGCGTGTTTTCTTTTACAAACGTTAACGTTAATGTCTTCGGCCTTGGGTGATTGACCAACAATCATACCCTCGTAAACAGGAGTGCCGGGGGTTATAAACATAATACCGCGCTCTTGTGCATTATAAAGACCGTATGTTACCGCTTCGCCTGTTTCAAAAGCGACAAGTGAGCCTGTAAGACGGCTGTTTATGTCGCCTTTGTAGGGCGCGTAGCTGTCAAACACGGTGTTCATAATACCTTCGCCGCGTGTATCGGTTAAGAATTCGTTTTTATAACCAAAAAGACCTCTTGACGGAACAAGATACTCAATTCTCATTCTATCGCCTGCAGGTGCCATTTGCACAAGCTCGCCTTTTCTTGAACCGAGCTTTTCCATAACCGAGCCCATATAGTCAGAAGGCACGTCGCACACAATTCTTTCAATTGGCTCGTGTTTTACGCCGTCAATCTCTTTATAAAGAACTCTCGGTGCACCAACCATAAACTCGTAGCCTTCACGGCGCATTGTTTCAATTAATATCGAAAGGTGCATTTCACCTCTGCCAGCAACCCTGAAGCTTTCGGTTGTGTCGGTGTCGTATACCCTGAGTGACACGTCTTTTAAAAGCTCGCGTTGTAAACGCTCTCTTAAGTGCCTTGATGTTACAAACTTGCCCTCTTTACCTGCAAACGGACCGTTGTTTACAGAAAAAGTCATTTCAACAGTCGGCTCCGAAATTTTAACAAAGGGGAGCGGCTCGATTGCGTCGGGTGCACAAACAGTATCGCCGATTGTAATATCAGCAATACCCGAAATACAAACAATATCGCCTGCCTTTGCGGTGTCAACGGGCACTCTGTGAAGACCGTCTATTTGATAAAGATTTATTATTTTTGCGTTGTAGGGTGCGTGTGCATCGTGATACTCGCAAATTTTAATGTCTTGGTTTTTAACCATACTGCCGCGCTCAATTTTACCAATACAAACACGGCCAACGTACTCGTTGTAGTCAATTGACGAAACAAGCATTTGTGTTGCGCCCTCGGTGTCAACCTCGGGTGCGTCGATATGTGAAAGAATAGTATCGAGCAGGGGAGTTAAATCGCTTCCTGCATTGTCGGGAGAGAGCGATGCGGTGCCGTCACGGCCTGAACAAAACAGTACAGGGCTGTCAAGCTGTTCATCGGTAGCATCAAGGTTGATTAAAAGCTCTAATACTTCGTCAACAACCTCGTGTATACGCTGGTCGGGGCGGTCAATTTTGTTTACAACAACAATAACCTTGTGACCCATCTGAAGTGCCTTTTGAAGAACAAACCTTGTTTGCGGCATTGGTCCTTCTGCAGCATCAACAAGCAAAATAACGCCGTCAACCATTTTAAGCACACGCTCAACCTCACCGCCAAAATCGGCATGTCCCGGTGTGTCAATAACGTTAATTTTTACGTCGTTATAATAAATTGATGTGTTTTTTGCAAGAATTGTAATACCTCTTTCGCGCTCGAGATCGTTGTTGTCCATAACCCTGTCTTCAACAACCTGATTGTCTCTGAAGGTACCGCTTTGCTTTAGCATCTGGTCAACCAATGTTGTTTTGCCGTGGTCAACGTGCGCAACAATTGCAATATTTCTTAAATCCTCTCTTTTAGCCATAATAACCCTTCTTTTTTAGTTTTTAACTAAATAATTTTACTTTATATGTAATTAATTGTCAACAAAAAGTAAATTTTTAATAAAAATACTGTACTTTATGGCGAGTGTATGTTAAAATGGTGTAAAATTATGCATCGGCAAAAACTTTTTAAAAATTGTTATTGACATTATTGCCGTTGCTAATTATAATATTATATGCATTTTGTAAGGTTTTTTTATGAATTTATGTTTAAAAGACGCTTTTTCGTCTCAATCATTTAATAAAACATACGAATATTCGTTCACATCAGACCAGCTTGGCGACCTGCCTGCACCGCTTGTTTCAGACGCGGTAAAAGTAACTCTTAACGTTGTGGGCGAAAACCAATACGTTGTTTGTAATGCAACAATCTTGGGTAACTTTAGTGTAAACTGCAGTCGCTGTGCAAAAGAGTACACACTAAACTTTGAGTGTACCACACAAAAACCGGTTTTGCGTGACGATGGCGTTTTAGACCAAGATGCAATTTACTTAAACGGTGCATATTGCTTTAACGTACTCGACGAAGTGTATGCGCAACTTAATTTTGAATTTCCCATGGCTCCGCTGTGTAGTGATAATTGTAAGGGACTTTGTCCTGTTTGTGGATGCGATTTAAACGTTCAGCAGTGCTCATGTGATATTAGAACTGTCGACCCAAGACTCGCGGTTCTTAAAACTTTATTTGATAAATAATATTAGGAGGATATAACGATGGCAGTACCGAAGAGAAAGGTTTCAAAAGCAAGAAGAGATAAAAGAAGATCAAGCGTATGGAAGCTTGGCGCTCCCGCAATGGTTGAATGCCCCAATTGCCATGAGCTTACAGCTCCCCATAAAGTTTGCTCAAGCTGTGGTTATTACGACGGCAAACAAGTTCTTAAGGACGGCAAACTCGCAACTGAGCCTGCTAAAAAGGCAGAAAAGAAAGACGCTGAGTAATTTTTGCGTTCGCGTAACATCAAAACAGCAGGAATTTTTATGTTTCCTGCTGTTATTTATTTTAATTGGCAGGTGAGGGTATGTCCGCTAAAATTTGCAGCTGCGACGCAGGCTCTATAGCCGAAGAACTCGGGCTTTCAAATGGTGATACGCTAATAAGTATCAACGGCAACGAAATAAACGACGTTATCGACTATATGTTTTACAGTCAGTCAGAAAACCTTGAAATATTAACTGTTTGCGATGGTGAAACAGTTGTTTTTGAGCTGCAAAAAGACGCTCTTGAACCGCTTGGTATCAATTTTGAAACATACCTTATCGACAAGCAAAGAAGCTGCAAAAACAAATGTATTTTTTGTTTTATTGACCAGTTGCCAAAAGGCCTGCGCGATACTCTTTATTTTAAAGACGACGATGCACGCCTTTCGTTTTTAATGGGCAACTATATAACTCTTACCAACTTAAGCGATGCCGATATTGAGCGCATTTGCAAAATGCGTATTTCACCAATTAACGTGTCGGTACACACAACCGACCCTAAGCTTCGCGTTAAAATGATGGCAAACCCAAACGCCTCAAAAATTAACGAAATTATGCGCCGTTTTGCTGATGCCGGCATTACAATGAACTGCCAGATTGTTCTTTGCAAAGATGTAAACGATGGCGATAATCTTAAAAAATCACTGCGCGACTTAAAAGCGCTTTATCCCGCAGTTAATTCGGTTAGTATTGTGCCTGTAGGTATATCGGCACACCGTGAGGGACTGTATCCGCTCAAACCGTTTGAAAGCGCCGATTGCCGTGAGGTTATCTCAATAATAAACGCGGTAGGCAACGAGTGTAAAAACGAGTTCGGCGTTCGCCTTTTTTACCCGTCTGACGAGTTCTTTATTAAGGGCGGGGTAGAACTGCCCGATGAAGACTGGTACGACGGCTATCCGCAAATCGAAAACGGTGTCGGTCTTTGCACTTCGCTTTTAACCGAGATTGAAACGGCGGTAGACGAGCTTGAATACTGCGATAAAAAGTGTGAGGCGTCAATTATTACAGGTGTTTTGTCAGAGCCTGTAATGCAAAAGGCTGTGTCAATTATCGCTAAAAAGCGTCCGGGCCTTTGTGCTAAAATTTATCCTATAGTAAACAACTTTTTTGGAACGAATATTACGGTTTCGGGGCTTGTTACCGCAACCGATATTATAGACCAGTTAAAAGATAAACCGCTTTTCGATAACGTGCTTATACCCTCGTCGATGCTACGCTCTGAACAAGATATGTTTTTAGATAGCATAACTGTTGACGAGGTTGAAAAAGCGCTTAATTGCAAACTTAATATAACCTATAACGACGGTTATGATTTTGTTGCAAACATATTAAACGAAAGGGAGTGAACAAAATGTCAAAACCTATAGTTGCCATTGTTGGCAGACCAAATGTTGGCAAAAGCTCACTTTTTAATAAACTTGCAGGCAAACGCCTTTCTATCGTAGAAGATATCCCCGGCGTTACCCGCGATAGAATTTATGCCGATGCCGAGTGGCTTGGCAAAAACTTTACACTCATTGATACTGGCGGTATCGAGCCGTCTGAAAAAGACCTTATGCTGTCACAAATGCGTTCGCAGGCCCAAATTGCCATTGATACTGCCGATGTAATCGTGTTTATGACCGATGTAAAAACAGGTCTTACCGCCGCTGACCGCGACGTTTGTTCAATGCTTCGAAAATCAGATAAACCCATTGTACTTTGCGTAAACAAGGTTGACTCGGTAGGTAGCCTGCCTGCCGAATTTTACGAATTTTATAACCTTGGCATAGGCGAGCCTATAGCTGTATCATCAGTTCACGGCACAGGCACAGGCGACCTTTTAGATGCTGTTTTTGAGCATATCAACTTTGAGTCGTTTGAAAACGAAGACGAGGATGTTATTAAGGTTGCGCTTATTGGTAAACCTAACGTTGGTAAATCTTCGCTTACAAACCGCGTTTTAGGTCAGGAGCGTATGATTGTATCTGACATTCCCGGTACTACTCGTGATGCTGTTGACGTTGAGGTTACAAACCAGTTCGGTAAGTTTTGCTTTATTGACACCGCAGGGATTCGTAAAAAGAAAAAAGTAGAAGAAATTATCGAAAAATACAGTGTTATACGCTCGTACGCCGCTGTTGAGCGCGCTGATGTTTGCGTGATTATGCTCGACTCAAACGAGGGCGTAACATTTCAGGATACAAAAATTGCAGGCTTTGCCAACGATAAAGGCAAGGCGCTTGTAATTGCGGTTAATAAATGGGATATTTTACAAAAAGAAACAGGCACAATGGAGCGTCTTAAAAAAGACATTTACCGCGACCTTGCGTTTATGGATTTTGCGCCTGTAGTGTTTATCTCTGCAAAAACAGGGCAGCGTATCGATAAGCTTATGCAACATATCGTTACCGCTGCCGAGCAAAATAAACGCCGCGTAACAACAGGAATGCTCAACGACTTTTTAAGTGATGCAACCGCAAGGGTACAGCCACCCTCAGACAAAGGCCGCCGCTTAAAAATCTATTATATGACACAGGCTTCAACCTGTCCGCCAACCTTTATTTTCTTTGTAAACAGGGCAGACCTGTTCCATTTTTCTTATAAACGCTACCTCGAAAACCGACTCCGCGAGGTGTTTGGCTTTGAGGGTACACCTATACGTTTTATTGTCAGAGAAAGAGGCGAAAAAGAACAATGATTTACTTTTGGTTTGTTTTGGTTGCGATTATTGCATACCTTATAGGCAGTATTAACTACTCAATAATCGTGTCCGAGGTGTTTATGGGCACCGATATACGCAAAAAGGGAAGCGGTAACGCAGGCAGTACCAATATGCTTCGTAACTATGGCTTAAAAGCCGCGCTCGTTACACTTTTAAGCGACTTTATGAAAACATTTGTTGCAACCCTTTCGGCTTGGGCGATATTTTCAATTTACTACCCCGAGCACACACTCGTTGCTACAGCGCTTGCAGGTCTTTTTTGTGCAATTGGTCACTGTTTTCCGCTCTATTTTGGTTTTAAAGGCGGTAAAGGTGTTGCCGTTGGCGCAATTATGATACTTATGACCGATTACCGCTCTTTTATTGTAGCGCTTGCCGTGTTTGTGTTGCTTGTTGCAATTACCAAATACGTATCGCTCGGCTCGGTCTTGGCAGGTATTTCTTTTCCAATATCTCTTGCAATTTTAGTTGGCTTTAATACCGCAGGTGACTGTGTGCGCTTTGTGCTTGCATGTGCGCTGGCGCTTATGGTTGCAATACTACATAGAGGTAACATTGTTAAATGGTTTAAAGGCACCGAAAGTAAAATATCATTTAAAAAATGACAAAAAGACAGCTAAGCTGTCTTTTTTTATTGCAATTATTAATAATATATATTATAATAATATATTATAAAAAATTTAGAGGTGAATTAATGAACATTAAAGAAGTATTAAAAACCAAAATGTTCTATATACGTGCCCTTTCTATAATTGCAATTATTATGTCTTTTGTTCCGTTTTGTAACCCCATCACAGTTTACGACGGCAGTAACATAGGCTCGCTTGTACAAATACTCGGAAATCTGGGCGCAGTTATAAAATATTTTTCAACACAAATCCCCGGCTTTTTGCCGTTTTCAAACACACTGTTTATTTTGTCGCTCTTTATCTATGTAGGTCTTATTGGTTTATTGTTCGGCTTTTTGCTAACACTTTCACACGACAAGTCATACAAAAACAGTGGCGTTAACACAATACTTTGTTCGTCAGCAGTTCTGTTTGTGGTGTTTGCCGTTCTGGTGTTAATTTATTTTAATATTAACCTTCGTATGTATGCAATCGGCACAGTTGCAGTATACCGCAAGCTTTTAATACTTTTAAGAATACCGCTCTTTTTGCTTGTGTACACGTTAATCAGCTTTATGCTTCTCGTGCTTACCGCTGTTTTAAAAGGTTTTAGCCTTTCGGCTCTCACATATACCATCAAATCGTACTTTTCGCATAGGTTTCACGGCGGTGTTCACACACCTTACCACAAAATAACACGTAAAATGGCAATCGAAAAGGTTGCACCGTCAAAAATAATGATATATCCTCTTTCACAACATATCGGTGCCGCCTGTCAACCGCTTGTAAAGGTGGGCGATAAGGTAACAATGGGTCAAAAAATTGCCGATACTGATGCGTTTGTATCAGCGCCTGTTCACGCAACCGTTTCGGGTACTGTTATCCGCATTGGTCTTGAACCGCACCCCACCGCCAATATGGCACCTGCCATTGTTGTAGAAAACGATTTTGAAGACACACAAGACTTCGAACTCGAGCCGCATCCCGACTATAGCTCGCTTTCAAGTGATGAGCTTTTAGATATTATTGCAAAAGCGGGCATTACAGGTATGGGTGGCGCATCGTTTCCTACTGCTGTTAAAATTCGCTCGGCTTTAAACGATAAGGTCGATACCCTTATTATCAACGCTGCTGAGTGTGAGCCTTATCTTTCAAACGACAACCGTTTGATATTAGAAAACACCGACGAGCTTATCGGCGGTATAAAAATACTTTGTAAAATTTTCGGCTTAAAAACCGCATACATCGGTATAGAGTCAAATAAGCCACGCGCTATCAAAAAACTACACAAAGCAACACATAAAACACATATTAAAGTTGTTGTTCTTCACGCAAAATACCCGCAGGGCGGCGAGAAACAGCTTATAAAAGCAATTTGTAATCGCGAAGTTCCTTCGGGTAAGCTTCCTTCTTCGGTTGGCTGCTCAATATATAATGTTGACACAGTCAGCGCAATCTACCGTGCTGTTGTTCAGGGAACACCTGTTATGCGCCGCATAGTAACTGTTGCAGGCAGCGGTGTTAAAAAACCGGGTAACTATAATGTTCGCCTTGGCACATCGTTTGAGCATCTTTTAACGTACTGCGAACTTAAAGACACCACCAAAAAAATCATTATGGGTGGACCTATGATGGGTGCTTGTCAATATTCACTTGATGCACCTGTTATTAAAGGCACCTCTGGTCTTTTGTGCTTTACCGACGCCGAAATTCAGCCCGACAGCGACGGCTCGTGTATCCGTTGCGGCGGTTGCGTACAAGCATGCCCTATGCGCCTTGTTCCTAACTACATTGCAATGTATGCAAAACAACGTAATTTTGACAAGTGTGAAAGCTTAAATGCGCTTGACTGTATCGAGTGCGGTTGTTGCTCGTTTACATGTCCTGCAAAAATTCCGCTTGTTCAGTATATGCGTCTTTCAAAACAAAACATTATCGAAAAACGAAAAAGGGAGGTAACAAAATAATGAGCGATTTATATTATGTTTCTTCCTCACCGCATATTAAAGATACCAAAACCACCCAAACAATAATGCGCGATGTTATTTTTGCGCTTTTACCTGCGCTTATCGGTTCGGTAATTTTCTTTTCGTTCAGAGCTTTTGTAATTGTTGCTATTAGCGTTATCTCTTGCGTGTTTTTTGAGTTTTTATATAACCGCCTTATGCACAAAAAACAAACAATAGGCGACCTTTCTGCAGTGGTTACAGGTATTTTACTTGGCTTTAACCTGCCTGTTGCAGCACCTGTCTGGCTTGTTGTTATTGGTGCAGCTTTTGCTATTGTTGTTGTAAAAATGCTTTACGGCGGGCTTGGTAAAAACATTGCAAACCCTGCAATATGCGGCAGAATTTTGCTTATACTCTCGTTTTCGGGGTATATGACAAAGTGGATTCACGCTGACGGCGCACTCGACCATACCGCACAAGGCCTTCCACTTTTTGCAAATGTCGGCGCTGATGTTGTGTCAAGCGCAACACCGCTTGAATATTTAAAAAACGGTAACGCATCAATTATTAAAGATATTCCGCTTTCAACCACCATTATAGGTAATGTTGGCGGCTGTATAGGCGAAACATCGGCCATTCTCTTAATTATAGGCGGTATCTATCTTCTTTATAAACGCGTAATTACCTGGCACGTTCCTGTATCATTCATTTCAACGGTTGCGATTATAACCTTTTTATTCCCTAAAACAACCGCTATCTCGAATGTACAGTTTATGTTATACAGTGTATTCAGCGGCGGACTTATTCTTGGTGCGATTTTTATGGCAACCGACTACGCAACAAGCCCTGTTACACCAATCGGTAAAATTATTTATGGTATCGGTTGCGGACTTATAACAGTATTTATACGCTATTTTGGTGGCTATCCCGAGGGCGTATCTTTTGCAATACTCATTATGAACTTTTTCACTTGGTTTATTGATGAGCACACAACACCTACAAAGTTTGGAGGCGAGAAGAAATATGCAAAACTCTTCAAAAAGAAAAACTAACGAGTTTTTCAGCCTTTCAATAACGCTGTTTCTCATCGCAGGAATAATGGCAATTCTTGTGGCTGTTGTAAACAATATCACCGAGCCTGTAATTTCAGAGTTAAACGAAAAGAAAATACAGTCGGCACTAACCGAAGTGCTTCCCAAAGCTAAAGGCTTTACTGATATTTATACCGATGACCTTGGTGAAATTGTAACAGGTGCATGGCAGTCTAAAAACGACGTTGGAATTTGTATTAAGGTTTCGCCAAAAGGCTATGGCGGTGAAATTGAAACAATAGTTGCAATTAACCAAAACGGTGAGGTTGTTAACACAAAAATTGTTTCAATGTCTGAAACCTCGGGTATTGGCACAAAAATAACAGCCGAGTCGTTTTTATCACAGTTTATAGGCAAAACTGTTAACATAACAACAAACGACCCGTCATCAGATAACACAGTTCAAATAATTAGCGGTGCTACAAAATCTTCACGCGCGTTTTTAAACGGCGTAAATGCTGCGTTAGATGCTGCAAGTAAGATACAGGGGGTGGAAGGCGATGAGTAAAATAAATTTTAAACAGTTTTTAAAAGAAGGACTTGTCGAAAATAACCCCACCTTTGTACAACTTTTAGGTATGTGTCCCACCCTTGCTACGTCTACAACGCTTTTAAATGCACTTGGTATGGGCGTGGCAGCAACTTTTGTGCTTATTTGCTCAAATGCAGTAATATCAATTCTTCGCAAACTCATTCCGCAAAAAATTCGTATTGCGGCATACATTGTTGTAATCGCAGGGTTTGTAACAATTATCGACCTGCTTATGCAGGCGTACTTACCCGCGCTTTCAAACTCGCTCGGGCTCTTTATACCGCTTATTGTTGTAAACTGTATAATTCTTGCCCGTGCTGAAAGCTTTGCATCAAAAAACACACCGCTTCCGTCAATACTCGACGGACTTACAATGGGTATTGGCTTTACCTTTGCGCTTTGCTGTGTTGCGCTTGTGCGTGAGGTTTTGGGCGCAGGTACTATTTTTGGTTTTGAACTTTTTGGCGGTTTTGCTCCGCTCTCAATACTCGCGCTCCCTGCAGGCGCCTTTTTGGTGCTTGGCTTTGCTATAGCGCTTGTTCAACACCTTAAAAACAAGAAAGGCGGTGCAAAATAATGACATCACTTTCAACCATATTTGTTTTTGCAATTAACGCCATTTTGGTCGAAAACCTTTGCCTTGTAAAGTTTTTGGGTATTTGTCCCTTCCTTGGTGTTTCAAAAAAGACCGATACCGCACTTGGTATGGGTATTGCAGTTACGTTTATAATGACAATCTCGTCGCTTGTAACGTGGCTTGTTTATCACTTTTTACTTGTGCCTTTCAGTCTTGAGTATATGCGTACCATCGCGTTTATCTTAATAATCGCAGCACTTGTTCAATTTGTTGAAATGGCGCTTAAAAAACTTATACCGTCGCTTTATAGCGCACTCGGTATATATCTTCCACTTATTACAACAAACTGCGCAGTTCTTGGTATTGCGCTTACAAATATAACTGAAGACTACAGCTTGTTGTTTTCAATTCTAAACGGACTGTTTTGTGCGCTTGGTTTTACACTCGCAATCTGGATGTTTGCGTGTGTTCGCGAGCGCATTGAACACTGCGATATTCCAAAAGCATTCGAAGGCTTTCCTATTGCTCTTATAACTGCTGCGCTTTTGTCGTTTGCGTTTATGGGCTTTGCAGGAATGCAGTTTTAGAGGAGGTGCCGTATGATTATTAAAGCATTAATAGCGGGTGCTATTGTAGGCGGCATCGGTCTTGTACTTGGTGCGGCACTCTGGTTTGCATCAAAAACCTTTGCCGTAAAACAAGACGAGCGTATTGAAAAAATTACCGAATGCTTGCCCGGTGCAAACTGCGGCGGTTGTGGCTACGCCGGTTGTTCAAACTACGCATCTGAAATTATAACTAACGGTGCGCCTATTAACCTTTGCGGTGCATTAACTGCAGACGGTCTTGAAAAAATTTCACAAATTATCGGTGTTGACGCCGAACTTAAAGAAAAAACAGTCGCTTTTGTAAAATGCAGTGGCGGTAACGATGTTGCTAACAAAAAATATCAGTACTACGGTATGAGCGACTGCGCGGCTGCAACACGCCTTTTGCAAGGGCATATGATGTGTACCTATGGTTGCGTTGGCTTTGGTAGCTGTGCCACAGTTTGTCCTGTTGGTGCAGTCTCAATAATAAACGGCGTTGCCAAGGTTGATGCTGACAGCTGCATTGGCTGTAAAGCCTGTGTAAACGTTTGTCCCAAGAGTGTTATTGAAATGATACCGGCATCGGCAAAAATAGCTGTTGCTTGCTCAAGCTCTGATAAGGGCGCATCAACACGCAAAAACTGTCTTTCGGGCTGTATCGGTTGTAAAAAATGCGAAAAATCGTGCGAGGCAGGTGCAATTACGGTTACCGAAAATGTAGCACGAATTGACGCATCAAAATGTATCGCTTGCGGCAAATGTCAAGAGCTTTGCCCTGTGAAAATTATAAAAGTGAGAGTTTAATCACATACTATTATCAAATTTGTTTTAGAGGTTTTATTAATGAATTACAGTTCGTATACCACAAATTCGGGTATAAAAGTTAATAATATATTTAACGATAGCTTTAAAACTGCAACAGTCTCGGTTGAGTTTTATGTTCCGCTCAATGCAAAAAACGCATCGTACATTTCACTTTTGTGCGCTGTTTTAAAACGCGGTAACAAAAAATACGGGCAGATGGATAAAATTTGCGAGTTTTTAAATAAAAACTACGGCGCGTCGTTTACTATTTCAACCTCTAAAAAAGGTGACCTTCAACGCTTTGCAATATCGTCGGCGTTTATTGACGACCGCTTTACACTTGAGGGCGAAAAGGTTGCCAGTAACATTGTTTCGCTTATTTTGGCAACATTGTCAGAGCCTATTATCGACGATAACTTTGTTGAACAAGAAAAGCGCAATCTTATAGACTTTATTGCAGCTCTCATTAATGATAAGCGTATGTATTCGCTCGAAAAATGTAAGCAAACAATGTTTAAAGACGATGTATACGGTATTTACGAGCAAGGTGATGCCGAGGTTATTAACACAATAACAACCAAAGGCCTTTGCGACTATTTTAAAACGCTTTTAAACGAGTCGATGCTTTATATTGGCTATGCAGGTGCAAGCTGCGATACAAAAGCGCTTTTTAAACCCATTATCGACCTGCTCGATAACGGTAAAAGACCGTGTTTTACAACTATAGTTAACAACACCGTTTTTGACGTGACCTATAAAACCGAACCAATGAATGTTGCTCAAAGCAAACTCAATCTCGGCTTCAGGCTTGGCGATAATGCAAAAGACGACATTTTTGCGCTTCGTATGTTTAACGAAATTTACGGTGGAAGTCCCACCTCAAAACTCTTTAATAACGTTCGTGAACGCTTATCGCTTTGTTATTACTGCGCAAGTGCGGTCGATACATTAAAAAACGTTATGTTTGTTTACAGCGGTATCGAAACCGAAAACTATGAGAAAGCCCACGACGAAATTTTGAATCAGCTTGAGCTTATGAAAAAAGGTGAGTTTTCTGACGAGGAATTTCAAAACGCAAGAGCGGGTATTATTGATTCGTATACACAGATGGGTGACTCACTCTCAATGCTTTTATCAAACAAGGTTTTTTGTGATATGAAGGGCATTGATATAACACCCGAGGAACAAATTGAGCAAATTAAAAAGGTTACCCCCGCGCGTGTTATAGCTATTGCAAAACAGGTAACCCTTGATACAGTTTATCTTTTAAAAGGCGTAGGAGGTGATACCAATGCAGACTAAACACAATAGCGTTGTAGGTGAAAGCTGGCTCTATATTAAGCATAAGTCGGGCCTTACCATACAAATCTTAAAAAAGCCTACAAAAAGCCGCGTTTGTGCCCAAATAGCAACCCGCTTTGGCTCAATTAACCGCGAGTTTGTTTGCGACGGTGAAACTGTGATAGTACCCAACGGCACCGCCCACTTTTTAGAGCATAAGCTTTTTGAGGGCAAAGAGGGTAACGCATTTGATTACTATGCTAAAACAGGTGCAAAGGCAAATGCCTTTACATCTAATGATAAAACCGCATACTACTTTACCTGCTCAAATGATTTTATAAAAAACTTAACTGTTCTTTTAACCTTTATTTCAAATCCGTATCTTACCGAGCAAAATGTTGAAAAAGAAAAGGGAATTATAGGTCAAGAGATTAAAATGTACGACGACGAGCCGTCGTGGCAGGGCTATTTTGGTCTTGTTAACTGTCTTTACGGTACTCACCCTGTAAAATATGATATTGCAGGCTCGGTTGACGATATTGCGCCTATTACTGTTAATACGCTTATGTCGTGCTACAACACCTTTTACGACGTTTCAAATATGGTGCTTTCAATATCGGGTAACGTTGATGAAAACGAGATTTTAGCGGTTTGTGATAAAGTGCTAAAAACATCGTCGGGCAAAACAATTACACAGGTTATTCCCAAAGAGCCTGTTGGCGTTGTAAAAGAATATTTCGAAAAAACAATGCCTGTGTCCCGACCAATCTTCCACATTGGTATTAAAGATAACGATACCGAACTTGACGGCTACGCGCTTGTTAAAAAAACAATGGAGATTGAAATGCTTGTTGAAATGCTTTTTGGTCAGGCATCTGGGTTTTATAAACGCCTTTACGACAAAGGCATTATCAATTCCGAGTTTGATGCCGCTTACGAGGTTTCAAACACCTTTGCATTTTGCTGCATAGCAGGCGAGTGCGACAACCCCGAGGCAGTTTTACAAGAGGTAAAAAGCGAAATTGATTCACTGCTTAAAAACGGAGTTTCAGATGAGCTGTTTTTACAAATACGTAATCTTGCCTACGGAAATATAATAGCATCGCTCGATAATGTTTCAAGCGTTGTGCGAAACTTAACAAATGCATACTTTACAAACAGCGAGCCGTACGATTCGGCGGTTGCGCTAAAGGAAATAACTGCACAGGATATTTTAAGCCGTGCAAAACAACTGTTTTGTCCGCTCGATATAGCAATGTCAGTTATTAAAGGAGAATAAAAATGAACTATAACGCGGTATCTTTTCCCGGTCTTGGCATAGGTCAAATTAAAATAGACCCCATTGCCTTTAGCATTGGCGAAAACATTTCAATTCGCTGGTACGCTCTTATAATCTGTATAGGAATTCTCGTTGCGTTTTTTGTTTGTAATAACCTTCGAAAACGCTTTGAAATAGTCGAGGACGATTTTATAGACTGCATTTTATACACTTTGCCGATAGCTTTTATCGGCGCACGCCTTACATACGTTTTGGGTGATTTGTCAAGCTTTAAATCATTTTATGATGTTATTGCTATATGGAACGGCGGAATTGCAATTTACGGCGGTATAATTTTTGCCGCGATTTCGGTTTTTGTAATTTGCAAACTCAAAAAATGCAGCTTTGGAAAAATGGCCGATGTTATGGCAATCGGTTTATTAATCGGTCAAATAATAGGTCGCCTCGGTAACTTTGTAAATATTGAGGTTTACGGTACCGCAACCGAGCTTCCTTGGGCTATGGGTCTTGGTTATTTTGGCGAGGGCGCAAGTATTCTTGTGCATCCGCTCTTTATTTACGAAATGCTTTGGAATACCATAGGTCTTATTCTTATCTATGGCTACCTTGATTACCGCAAATTTAATGGCGAAGCATTTTTGTGGTATACTGCTTGGTACGGACTTGGCAGGGGACTTTTAGAGCCGCTGCGCGACCCCGAATTCAACCTTAAAATTTTTGGTGTTCGCATTATGATGGTACTTGCTTTTGCAGTATTTGTAGCATCAGTTGCACTTATTATTGTTCTTCGCAAAAAAAGTAATGGCTTTGTTACAACAAAGCCTGTAACTGAAAGTTATGATACGCAGTTTAATATAACAAAAGAAGATATTGAAAATATTGAACTCAGCCCCGAAGAGCTTGAGGCAAAGAGAATTTACGATACTTTAGAAAAGGCAGATGAGCAAAATGAAGATAATTGACGGTAAAGAGGTATCAACCTATATAAAGCAAAAAATCAAAGACGAGGCGGCAACACTCAAAGTAAAACCCGGTCTTGCCGTTATTCTTGTGGGTGACGACCCTGCATCGCACGTTTATGTAAATAACAAGAAAAAAGCGTGTGAGTTTTGCGGCTTTTATTCAAAAAGCTACGAACTTGACGGTGCTACAACACAGGATGAGCTTTTAAAGCTTATTGACCAGCTTAATGTTGACAGCGATATTCACGGTATTCTTGTTCAGATGCCGCTTCCAAAGCACATTGATGAGTCGGCTGTCATTGAGCGCATTATCCCTTCAAAAGACGTTGATGCATTTAACCCTGTAAACGTGGGTAAAATAATGACAGGTGATTTTGACTTTTTGCCTTGCACACCCGCAGGTGTTATGGAACTTTTAAAATATTACAACATTGATGTTGCATCAAAAACCTGTGCTGTTATCGGCAGAAGCAACATAGTGGGCAAGCCTATGGCAATGCTTATGCTCCACGCAAATGCAACTGTAACTGTTTACCACTCGCGCTCGAAAAATATTGCCGAATCGGTAAGTCAGGCTGATATTGTTGTGGCGGCTGTAGGTAAAAAACACTTTGTTACCGCTGATATGGTAAAGGAAGGCGCGGTTGTTGTTGATGTTGGCATTAACAGGGGCGAAGACGGTAAACTCTATGGCGATGTCGACTTTGAAAACGTTAGCAAAAAAGCGTCGTTCATAACCCCCGTTCCCGGCGGTGTAGGTCCTATGACCATTGCAATGCTTATGCAAAACAC
>JAZNXL010000018.1:0-29515 GCA_045593905.1 Eubacteriales bacterium | reverse complement strand
CTCTCAAATGTGTATATATAGTCGGTGTTGATTACACGAAGGTCCCACCCGTTCCCATTCCGAACACGGTAGTTAAGCTTCGTTGTGCAGATGATACTTGGCTGGCGACGGCCCGGGAAAATATGTAATGCCGACATATATTTGCACCATTAGCTCAGCTGGTAGAGCAACTGACTCTTAATCAGTGGGTCCCGGGTTCGAGTCCCTGATGGTGCACCAGATGGCCCATTGGTCAAGCGGTTAAGACGTCAGCCTCTCACGCTGAAAACAGGAGTTCGATTCTCCTATGGGTCACCATTAATATTCCTCCTTAGCTCAGTCGGTAGAGCATGCGGCTGTTAACCGCAGGGTCGTTGGTTCGAGTCCAACAGGGGGAGCCAAAAATCCCGTTCACGAAAGTGGGCGGGATTTTTACTTCTTACTTCTTACCTCTTCACTCTTACCTCAAAATTAATTTTATACGGGATTTTTGGGAAGTAATAAGTAATAGGTAAGAGGGAATAAGTATTGCGCCTACACCGATTTTATGCTATAATAACATATAAATGGTAATCTAAAATATTTTTATTTATATATTCTTTTTTATAATATGGAGGAAGTTACGAATGATTCTTTTTTTAAAAAATCACTGGGACGAAGTTTTGTCTGTATTAGCAATTGTCGTTGTGTTGTTACCGCCTATAATAAAGTTGATATGGAATTATCTTTGTAAATTAAGGTTTGTTTTTTTAGATAAACATATTGTGTATAATGCGACAGGACGTATTTTACAAGGGGAAACTCGAATCAACTGTTCCGGTTGCATTATGATATTAGCCTTAAACATATTTTTGTATGAAAAATCTTTTTTTCCTCATAAAGTTTCATGTAAAATCAAAATGAAAAATGGTTCTAAAATACACGCTCCGATGTTTGAAGGAGGTATAGCATATACGGACACTAATATACCACCGCATTATCATGAATTCCAGTTCCCTAACGAATATAATATGAATTTAAACCGAGTTATTGAGTCTAACAAAGATAATTTGCGAATTATTCCCTTTTTCTTAACTGATGTCAACTTACAATCTTTTGAGAACATAGAAAAAATCACTATATATTTAAAAGGGAATATTTTGTCTAAAAAAATAGTTTTTAATACAGACGTTTGCGTGAATAACAATTTTATTTCTCAATATGATAAAATTAATATATAGGTTTGAATAAGAAAAATTCGGTTTTTGACCAGTTCTTTTTCGGACACGAATGACAAAAAGAAACACTTCCTTTTGGGAAGTGTTTCTTTTTGTGTTTGTGTCCGCAGGACACAACATCATTTGACCGTAGGTCAACATCATTCCGCTTGCGGACACAAAACGAGGTTGCGCTGTGCGCAAACAGTGTTATGCTTCGCACAAACGATGTGGGCTACCGCCCAACGATGTTGCACTTTATGTAAATGTATGATATAATTCTTAAAAAGAGGTGTTTTAATGAGTGGTTGTAAATGTAATTTTTTAAGTGCAGATTGTTATTCAAAAGAGTTGCTTTTAGATGCCATTAAATTGGTTTTAGAAAAAAATAAAATTAGCACATCTATGTTACAAAGAAATTTTTGTATAGGATATAGTCAGGCATGTGCTCTACTAGACTTAATGGAAGAAAAAGGAATAATAAGTGTAGGTAATGGCACAAAGCCAAGAAAAGTTATATTGTCACATGATAATATAACTAAAATATTAAACGAAATTTAACGGATAATAAATCATTGTTAAGGAGAAATACGCCAATGGGATTGTTTGGACCTTCTAAAAAAGAAAAAACTTTACAAGCTGAAGTGGAAAGATTAACGGATTTACTCTCACCTGAACAAAGAGATATTGAAAATCTTAATCAACAAATATCTAGTCTTAAATTAACAATTGCAGGATTAGAAAAGACTATCAATAACAACAATGACAAAATTGGTGCCTTGAACACACAAGTTAGCAAACTTGATCATGAAATATTAGAAAAGCGCAAGCAACTTGCTGTTTTTGAAGTGAATATTAATGCATTGGACTATGGGTTGTACAAACCTACTTTTGAGTTTGCGAATTCCGACTTATACAAAGAAGAATTGAATAAATTAAGAGATAAACAAAAGCAATGTATTAAGAACGATGATGCCGCTTATGGCAACACAAACTGGCAGGTAAACGGTAGTGTTGCTCAGGGGCGCGCAATGGTAAATAATTATAAAAAGTTACTATTGCGTGCTTTTAATGTCGAATGCGATGATATTGTTTCTAATGTTAAAGTTTCGAATTTAGATCGTTCCATTGAAAGAATAGAAAAAATTAGCGAACAAATATCTAAATTGGGAAAAACTATGGCAATAGGTATTTCACCGGGATATGTTCGATTAAAAATCGATGAAGTTAAACTGGCATTGGATTATCAGCAGAAAAAGCAAGAAGAAAAAGAGCGTCAAAAAGAATTAAGAGCACAAGAACGCGAAGAGGCAAAAGTGCTTAAAGAAATCGAAGAGGAAAGAAAACGTCTTAAGAAAGAACAGACACATTATGAAAATGCTTTAAAAACTGTTTTGGCACAAATTGAAAGAAATGGCGAAACTGATGAATTATTAGAGAAGAAATTACAATTGGAAAGCCAAATTAACGACACGAATAAAGCTATTGAAGATGTTGACTATAGGGAAGCAAATCGCAAAGCAGGGTATGTATATATCATAAGCAATATAGGTGCGTTTGGAGAAAATATATACAAAATAGGTATGACCAGAAGGCTTGATCCTCAGGAACGTGTGGACGAATTGAGTGATGCTTCGGTACCTTTCAACTTTGATATTCATGCAATGATTTTCACGGAGGATGCCCCTGGATTAGAAACTGCTTTACATAACGCTTTCGAATCTAAAAAATTAAATAAAATTAATACACGTAGAGAATTCTTTGCTGTTTCTTTGGATGAAATCAAAGCAGAAGTTCGAAAGAATTTTGATAAAACTGTTGAGTGGATAGATATACCCGAAGCCGAACAATATAGGCAATCTAAACTCTTAAATAAATCGTAAATCACTCGGTTTTCAGACGCTTTTAATTCGTGTCATTAAGTTCAAACTACCCAATAATAAAAGTCACACATTGTGTGACTTTTTATTTTTGTACTTTTCACCCTTCACAAAACCACATTCATGATTTTTGCAAAGTAATAAGTAATAATGATAAGTGAAGAGGTATTGCCCCTCCGCCACATTTATGCTATAATTACGAGAGGCGGTGATTTATATCAAAACGTTTTGCTTCACAGTTGACGATAATATTAGATTTTTAAAAGAAATAACTGAGAGTAATTATCAAAGTATTTTTGAACACCCTTATCTTGCAATGTACAAGCGTTTGCACGATGAGTTTAATTTAAAGGTGCAGTTAAATTTGTTTTATCGAATGACCGATTTTGAACTTTCGCAAATGAGTTCAAAATTTTATTCACAGTGGGAAGAAAATTCCGATTGGTTAAAGCTTTCCTTTCACTCTGAACTTGAGAATGCATATCCATATGAATTCTCCGGATATGATGAAGTTTATCAGCATTGTAAAAAGGTGAACGACCAGATTATACGCTTTGCTTCTCCTAAGTCACTTGCAAAAACAACGACAATTCATTGTTGCCGTACTACCGAAGACGGTCTAAAAGCGCTTGCGGATAATCGTGTGATTGGGTTGTTGGGGCTTTTTGGTAATAAACAAGCGCCTAGAACATCATATAACATAGAAGAAAATCAAGCAATTAAAATACGTAATGGGGAAACTGTTAAAATCGGCGGAATGAACTTTGCTTCAATTGATATTGTGCTCAATTGTTTTTCACAAGAGGATATTTTAACACAACTTAATGAATTAAAAGAGCGCGAGTGTATTAGAGTAATGATACACGAACAGTATTTTTATGCCGATTATAAGCGGTATCAACCTGATTTTGAAGAAAAGCTTGTAGCTACGTTTTCTTTTTTGAAATCGCACGGATATAAGAGCAGTTATTTTGAAGATTTGATATAGATAAAATATAAATGAGGTATAAACATGAGTTATAGTCCTCAGGGTTTAATTGAAACCCTAGGTGTTATTTATTATATTTTGGTTTACGGCATAGGTTTTGTTGCTATGGCGTTTTCGGCGTTGTCTTTTCAACTTAAGCACAGGGTTGCAATAATACTTGGGAATTTTTTTGGTCAATCATGCTGGGTAGTATACTTTTTTCTGCAGGGAGACGTAACCAGCGCATTGGCCTGTGCCTTAAGCGCTGTTATGCTTGCTGTTTTTTCAAAAAAAGATAAATGGAGCTGGGCAACACATCCAATTGTTATTATTATGTTCATCGTTCTGATTTCGGGCTTTTCATTGTTATCGTTTAAGACTTGGTCAGATATTTTTCCTTTGCTTGCAGGTGTTTTTGCCGTTATTTCAAATAGTAGGTCAACCGAAAAGCGTTTACGACAATTTGCAGTTTTTTGGTGCTTTTTTTGGCTGCTGAACAGCGCATTTAAAATGTATCCCGTTGCTTTTGCAAATGACTTTTTTTGTACTGCATCCACAATTATCGCGCTTATTCGATACAAAGAAAAAGGAGAAAAAACGGTCATACAAGAATAATTACTTATGTTACAAAGTTTAAACTACCAAAAAAGACAAGTCTTTCGACTTGTCTTTTTTATTTTCCCTTACATACGATGATTCACATTAATTTTTGCTACTTTTTTGTATATTGGGGTTTTCGGTTCTTTCAAGCAAATAATCTATCGAAATGTCAAAATAGTCACAAATTTTTATAAGCTCGTTTATCCCCGGCTCACGTTCGCCTGTTTCATATCGGCTTATTGTGTTTTGACTCATATTTAAGTCTATAGCAAGTTTTAGCTGGGATATTCCTTTAGATTTTCGTATTTCTTTTAATCTCATAATATCACCTCTTGACATTATTATTCCATATTGGTATACTGTTAATATCCCAATTTGGTATATAGGAGGAATTAAGATGAAAGTATGTAAAAATTGTGGACAAGAGGTTGACAAGAAGGCTATAGTATGTGTTAACTGTGGTGCATCACTTAAAGTAAAGAAACCAGTATTTAAGAAATGGTGGTTTTGGGCAGTAATTGTAGTTGTTTTAATTATAGTAATTGCGAGTGGTAGTGGCGATAAAGAAACAACTAATAATAATGACAAAAGCAATGATGAAACTGTTAATACTCAAGTTGAAGAAAAGACCTATGAGGTTGTTGACTTACAGACAATGCTTGATGCTTTAAAAGACAACGCAATGAAAGCTGAAAAAGATTATCAAAACAAATATGTTGAGGTAACCGGTAAAATCAGTAGCTTTGACAGCGACGGCTCATACATTAGTATTGAACCCGTTAACGCTGATGAGTGGAATTTTGATACAGTTATGTGCTACATAAAAGATGACACACAAAAAGATTTACTGTTACAAAAATCAAAAGGTGATGTTGTTACAATAAAAGGTAAAATAAAATCAATTGGCGAAGTACTTGGATATTCGTTAAACATTGATGAAGTAGTATAGCTTAATAAAACAAGCCGTGATTATCACGGCTTGTTTTTTCTTATCACCCCGCAGGCGATTTTTTCTCCTGCGTTGCCTGAAGGTTGCGTTGTAAAATCATCGGGCATACTATGAATAATAACTGTTCGGTTTATAATGTCTTTAATACTAAATCGGTCGGTTAAAACTGATAAATATGCTCTGTTTTTGCAAAGCATCAGCGGCGGCAGGTCGCCCGCGTGTTTTGGATGTTGGGTGCCGACGGGGTTAAAATGACTTTTACTGTTTGCAAAATTCATTCCGCCGCAGCTAATGCCCTCGTGTATATGAAACCCATAAAAACCTGTTTCGGTGTGCGGCAGCCCGTTTATGTCCGCTACCACCAAAACGCAGTTTTGCTTTTGATAAAACTTAACCATGCCAATAATTGTCGAGTTATTATATTTGCCGTTTATTATAGCGATTGCCTCTGGAACGTTATAATTATTTCTCATAAAATCACCTGATTTAATATATGCTTTTTTATCTTTTTGCGTTATAATCTATTGCGGTTTTGTTGAAGGTATGATATACTTATTTAGTTATAATTCTACAAATTTTGGAGGATAGGTTATGATTTATTTTGCAATAGCTCTTTTTGCTGTAACTTACGTATTAATGTTAGTATTCAGCAAATACAGACCCTATATTGCACTTTCTTCAGCACTTGTTTTTATTGCTTCGGGCATGCTCCCTGTCAGCAAAATTTTAGAAAACATCGACTTTAACGTACTGCTTATGATTGCAGGTACAATGGGTATTGTTGCTTTGTTTATCGAGAGCAAAATGCCCGAGCTTCTTGCCGATTTGATAATGGAAAAAGTACCCAACGTAATGTGGGCAGCAGTTGCAATGTCGCTTTTTGCAGGTGTTATCTCGGCGTTTGTTGATAACGTGGCAACCGTTTTAATGGTAGCTCCCGTTGCTCTTGAAATTTGCAAAAAGTTAAAAACAAACCCTGTCCCGTTTATTATAGGTATTGCCGTTTCGTCAAACTTACAGGGCGCTGCAACACTCGTTGGCGATACAACTGCAATTATGCTCGGCTCTGCTCTTGATATGAGCTTTATGGACTTTTTCTGGTACAAGGGCAAACCTAGTATCTTTTTTGCAGTAGAGCTCGGTGCAGTTCTTGCCGCACTTATTTTAGCCTATCTTTTCCGCAAAGAAAAAGCACCTATCCCCAAAACAAACGAGCGCACCAAGGTAACCGACTACGTTCCGTCAATTTTATTGCTATCAACAATACTCCTTTTGATTGCAGCTTCGTTTATCCCCAATAAACCCGCTATCACAAACGGTCTTATTTGCTGTGCGCTTATGGTAATTGGCATTGTTTATAACTTTATTAAAAAGAAAACATTTTCTTCAATCGTTTCACCTTTAAAAGAAATCGACTTTGAAACAATCGGTCTTTTGCTTGGCCTTTTCTTAATGATAGGCGGTATTGCAGAACAAGGCGTTATAAAGGCTGCTGCTAACCTTTTAGCAAAAGCAGGCGGCGGCAACATCTTCTTCCTTTATACTGTAATCGTTTGGGCATCGGTTGCTATTTCGGCGTTTATTGACAACATCCCATACGTTGCAACAATGATACCTGTTATAGCAGGTCTTGCTACAGCACTTAATGTTGACCCCACGGTTTTATACTTTGGTCTGCTTTCTGGCGCAACCCTCGGCGGCAACTGTACACCCATCGGTGCTTCGGCAAACATCACAGGTATTGGTATTCTTCGCAGAGAGGGTTATACAGTTAAAAACTCTGATTTCTTTAAAATCGGTATTCCGTTTACCTTTGCCGCAATAATTCCTGCTTACATTTATATTTGGTTAATATACGGTGTATAAAATATAACAACGTATGAGGTATAAATTATGAAAAACGGTTATTATAAAGTGGGACTCCATATCCATACAAGCCTTTCAGACGGTGCAAACACACCTGAACAGGTAGCCCTCGAATATAAACAAAACGGCTACGATGCAGTAGCATTTACTGACCATTGGAAATATTACCCTGAAGGCGAGCTTTGCGGCCTTAAGATAATATCGGGCATTGAATACAACACAGGTACCAACGAAGCAATAGAAGGCGTTATGCATATTGTAGCGCTTGGTATGAATACTGACCCCGATGTTCCAAAAACTGCTTCTAATCAACAAATTATATATGCAATTAATGCAAACGGCGGTCTCGCAGTCCTTGCGCACCCGCATTGGTCGCTCAATAGCGTTGACGATGCAAAAGCGCTTAACGGTATTTTTGCAACCGAGATTTATAACTCCGCATCCGAGTCGCACCAAAGCCTGCGCGCATATTCTGATATGTTTGTCGACCTTTGCGCAAACGCAGGTATTTACTTGGGTATATTTGCAGTCGATGATACCCACTTTTATGACGGTAGTGATAACTGCAAGGGTTGGGTTATGGTAAAAGCCGATGATAGCTCACCCTCGTCAATTTTGAAAGGACTTAAAAGTGGCGATTTTTACGCATCTCAAGGTCCCGACGTTTATGTTGAGCGTAGCGGTGACGGCTTAAAAATCACCTGCTCACCCTGTAGTATTGTAAGCGTTTTTTCCAACCTTTCAATAAGACCCGGAAGAACTGTTCGCGGCGAAGATATTACAAGCTATGACTTTTCTATTTTCCCAAAAGAAAAATGGCTCAGAGTTCGCGTGACCGACAAAGACGGCAAACACGCCTGGAGCAATATAATAAAAGTTTAAAAAGCAGCCTTTGGCTGCTTTTTTTAGTATATTTTTTAACGCTCGTAATATATTAAATAAAAAGGAAGGTATATTATGAGTAAATATTTTGGCACTGACGGATTCAGGGGCGAGGCAAACTTAACACTCACCTCACTGCACGCATATAAGGTTGGTAGATTTTTGGGATGGTACTATAAAAAAGACCACAAAACCTCACGTCCGCGTATTGTAATAGGCAAGGACACGCGCCGTTCAAGTTATATGCTTGAATACTCAATCGTGGCAGGCATTATTGCATCGGGCGCTGATGCGTATATGCTTCACGTTACCACAACCCCAAGCGTTTCGTACATTGCGCGTACCGACGGTTTTGACTGCGCTATTATGATTACCGCCTCGCATAACCCGTTTTATGACAACGGTATCAAGGTAATCAACCGTTGGGGCGAAAAGCTTGACGATACTGTGACCGCGCTTATTGAAGACTATATAGATAAAGATACAACCACCGACGACCTGCCGTTTGCAAAGCGTGAGCATATCGGCAAAATTATTGACTACGTTTCGGGTAGAAACAGGTATGTTGGCTACCTTATTTCACTTGCCTCACACTCGTATAAGCATTTGAAAATAGGGCTCGATTGCGCAAACGGCGCATCATGGACTATTGCCGAGGCGGTGTTTAATGCCCTTGGTGCACAAACTACAGTTATAGGTACCGAGCCTAACGGCCTTAACGTAAACGACGGCTGCGGCTCAACACACATTGACACACTTTGTAAGCTTGTAAAAGATAACCATCTCGATATCGGCTTTGCTTTTGACGGTGACTGTGACAGATGTATCGCTGTTGACGAAAACGGGAGCGTTGTCGACGGCGATAAAATGCTCTATATTCTTGCAAACCGCCTAAAATCACGTGGTATGCTTAATAATAACACCGTTGTTGCAACTATTATGTCAAACAGCGGACTTTCTAAAAGCCTTAGTAATATCGGTGTTGAATACGAGCAAACACAGGTGGGTGACAGATTTGTATATGAGCGTATGCAACAGGGTGATTTTAGCCTGGGCGGTGAACAATCAGGACATATAATATTAAAGAAGTACGCAACAACAGGCGACGGCTTGCTAACTGCAATAATGCTGACTGAACAGCTTTGCGACACTAAACTTTCGCTTTCAAAACTTGCCAAGCCTGTTTTTATCTATCCGCAGTATACAAAAAACTTGCGTGTTGCAGACAAAGACCTTGTTCTTGCCGACAGCGATGTTTTGAATACGCTCTCACTCGTACAGGAGCGTATTGGTAAAAACGGTAGAGCTCTGCTTAGAAAAAGCGGCACCGAGCCTGTTGTTCGCGTTATGATTGAGTGCGAAAACCTTGAACTTTGCAAAGAATATGCCGACCAAATAATTTTAGCAATTAAAAAGAAGGGACATAGCCTTGAATAAATTTGTAAAAACCAACGAGCTTTTTGACTGCTCTAACCCATACTTAAAATCGCTTTTTGAAAACTCCGTCTACCCTTGGGATATGCTGAGTAAAATCGGCGACTATATTTTAGAACTTATTAAAACAGGTATCCCCGGCTATATCGAAATTAAAAAAGGTGTGCTTATTGGCAAACGCGTTAAGGTGTATTCCAATACCACTATCGAGCCGCCTGTTGTTATTGGCTCCGATACCGAAATCCGCCCCGGCGCGTTTATTCGCGGCAACGTTATAACGGGTGAGGGTTGTGTTATTGGCAACTCGAGTGAACTTAAAAATTGTATTTTGCTCGATAACGTTCAGGTGCCGCACTATAACTATATCGGTGACTCGGTGCTCGGCAACCATTCGCATATGGGAGCGGGTGCAATATGCTCAAACCTGAAAGCCGACGGAAAAAACATAGTCATAAAAGGTGATGAGAATATCGACACGGGGCTAAGAAAAATTGGCGGTATTCTTGCCGATTACGCCGACGTTGGTTGCGGATGTGTGCTAAATCCCGGCACAATAATAGGCAGGCGCACATCAGTATATCCGCTGACGGCAGTTAGGGGAGTAACCCCACCCGATTGCATTGTAAAAGCCAACGACAACATAATAAAACGCATATAAAAAAAGACACCATAAGGTGTCTTTTTTTATTCAAACTTATCGAGCGGTAAAAAGTTTAGCTTGAAACTGTTTGTAACAGGGTCGGGTCTGTCGTAGTTTACGTAGACAAGCTGATTTTTCGAATACAAAACCGCCGCGGCAAACATTGTGCCTTTTGTGTGTCCCAGCATAGCTACCGCTTTTTTTAGTCTTGGGTCAGCGCGCTTTAAAACATCGGGTAGTTTTGCGCCTTTTGTGCTTTTAAACAGGTCGCAAACCATATTATCACGCAGTATGTCGGCATCAACGCCCTCAAGCGTTAAAATTGCGCTATAAAGCTGTTCGGTATACTCTTTAAGCGATACGCCTTCCGAGCATTTAATATGGTGTGAAATATGCAAAAACACCTCGAACGGACTGTGCCCGCAGTTAATCGCATAGTCAATAGTGTCTTTAAACCTGCCACTGTTATACGCCCTGTCAACCGCGTCTTCAACCGCCTTGAGCGTTTCAATATCGGCTTTTGACAGCCAAGGAGTTGAAATAACCTCGTAGGGCGGCTCGGGGCTATACTCGCAAGGGAACTTATCGGTGTCCTCACGCATCGGCGCACCGTGGAGCAGTTTTAAAAACCCGAGCTGAAGCATATCTGCATTAAGATTATACGCTATATTAAAGCTCTCTTTAAAGCTTTTAAAGTCTTCGTAGGGAAGACCTGCGATAAGGTCGACATGGATATGCATATTACGTGCGCTTACAAGCTTGTTTATGTTTTGTATAAGCACTTTCGTGTCAGTTTTGCGGTTTATGTACTCAAGAGTTATTTCATTAAAGCTTTGCATACCAATCTCAAACTGAATTGCACCGTTTGGTGCGCTCGTGAAAAGTGATATAAGCTCGTCGTCTAATATGTCGCCTGCAATCTCAAAATGAAAGCATACGCCGTTTGGAATTGCTTTGCCGTAATTATCACAAATAAACTTTACAATGTTTTTTGCGCGGACTTTGTGCGCGTTAAAGGTGCGGTCAACAAACTTAATTGTTTTTGCGCCGCTGTTTGCAAGGCTTAAAAGCTCTTTTTCAACGCGTTCAAGTTCAAAATGCTTAACACCTGTACACCTGCTTGACAAACAAAAGGCGCAGTTAAAGGGGCATCCACGTGATGCCTCAAAGTAAACTATTCTGTTATTGAGTGTGTTGTAATATTCTTCGCTATAGGGAGTTGGCGGAATATCGTCTAAAATATACGGTGCAGTTATTTTATCTCGCGTGCAAACTCCGTCAATATCGGGCTCAAAGCCGTCGGCAATGCAGTCGCAAAGCATGGCAAATGGCTTTTCGCCCTCGCCCGATACAACATAGTCAACAAACGCGTTTTTAAAAAGCACGTCACCCGCATTAAAGCTGACCTCGGGACCTCCCAAAACAATTTTAGAGTGGGGGAGTGCGTCTTTTACCGCGCGTGCAACTATCAACGCTTTGGTTATATTCCATATATAGCATGAAAGTCCAATAATATTGGGCTCTTTTTCAATAATAGCGTTAATAACCTCGGATAAGTCTTGGTTGATTGTGCCCTCGATAACACAGGTGTTGTGCGGGTATTTACTGTAGCTTTTAATACCTGCTGATATGTACCACACGCCAAGCGACGAGTGTATGTATTTTGAATTTAGCGCTACAAGCGCAACATTTAACTTTTTCATACTAAAAATTATAAATTGTTTGGCGTTACCTGTCAATAAACGGACAGTATTTTTAAAAATTTGGCTATGTATTTACTTGCAACAAATAAAAAAGAGTGTTACTATTAAATAAAAAAGGAGCAATACTTATGATTTTTGATAACGTTAAACACATTAAAAACTACGACGGACTTGGTCTTGTTTCAAAGGCGCTCGAACTTTTAAAAACAACCGATTTTGAATCTCTTGAATCAGGCAAACACGTAGTTGACGGCGATAATATCTATTTTATGGTACAACGCTACACCACAAAAACTGATGCCGAAATCTCAGAGGCACACTTTAAATATATCGATATTCAGTATATCGTTAAAGGCCAAGAAAAAATCGGCGTTGCTCAAATTGAAGACTGCCCCGAACCATATCAGCAAGACGAGAGCGCCGACTATATGCTCTTTAAATGCCCCACACAACCCATAACCTTAAACGAGGGCGACTTTTTGGTGCTTTACCCCAACGACGTGCATATGCCGGGCGGAGCAGTAGAGTTACCTCAAGATGTAACTAAAATTGTTGTAAAAGTAAAAGCATAATAAAAAGCGAGTGTTTATCACTCGCTTTTTTTATAGTTCTATGTACTTCTTTTTGCCGTTTGTAAATATTACTTGCTTATCAAAGCCGCAGTGCTTTGCAATTTCTACTGCAGCGTCATAGTGTTGTCCTAAAAACTCTGCATTGTGACAGTCGCTGTTAATTGTAATGTCACCGCCAAGCCTGTTTATCTCCTTTAAGAGTACATCCTCAGGATACGGATAGTTTTTATATCCGCGTGATATTACGCCATAGTTAATCTCAAACGGAATATTAAGCTTAACAAGCTTTTTAATCGCATCGAAGGCTGCCTCATAATAACGGTCGTCTTTTTTTAGTTCTAAAACCTTTTCGTATTTGGTAACAAGGTCAATATGCCCTATTATTGATGCGTTTGTTTTTGTAATAGCGTCTGGCAAAGCCTTGTAATAGTCTTTTGCAACCTCGTTAAAGTCGCCGCCGTAAAACTCGTTAATAAAATTTGAAAACATTTGAACATTATAGTCAATCAAATGGTACTTGCCGTTCTTTTTTATGTAATGCATAGAACCAATACTGTAATCAAAGCGCGACGTGTCAATGTTTGAACAAGTGTCAAGTTCAATGCCGCACAAAATTTCAATTTTGTCGGCATATTTTTGTTTTAGTTGCTGTATTTCGTTAAAGTATTTATCCTCGTTTTCGGGGCTCATTGTTCCAACATTATCAAACTCAACATAGCTGTGACCCGAAAAACCTATAGTGGAGTAGCCTTTTAAAATAGCAGTGCTAACTAACTTTTCAGGGGTGTTTTTGCCGTCACAATAAAGGGTGTGTATATGGTAATCGCATTTAATACTCATTTTTATCATCTCCAAAGAAGAGTATACAATAATTTCAAAAATGTTTCAATAATTATTACAAAATGCTGCAAAATAATTATATATTGTTTTAGTGTTTTAGGAGTAAGTTATGAAAGTTGCATTTTTTGATACAAAGCCATACGATAAAGACTCGTTTTTAAGTGTTGATTGTAAAATAGAGTTTAAATTTTACGAAACAAAGCTAACCGAAGACACCGCATCGCTTGCATCGGGCTGCGATGCCGTTTGCGTCTTTGTAAATGACATTGTAAACGAGCAAGTTATAAACAAGTTATTAAAACTTGGTGTAAAGCTTGTTGCCTTGCGGTGTGCAGGCTATAATAATGTTGACCTAAAATATGCAAAAGGTAAAATCAAGGTGGTGCACGTGCCTGCATACTCGCCTTATGCGGTTGCAGAGCATGCTATGGCAATGCTTTTAACATCAATTCGCCGTATACACAAGGCATATATACGCACACGCGACTTTAATTTTAGCCTTAACAATATGACGGGTTTTGACCTTTACAGTAAAACTGTCGGTATTATCGGCACAGGTAAAATAGGAAAAGTGTTTATTGATATTTGTAAAGGCTTTGGTATGAATATTTTAGCGTACGATATATATCCTGACCAAAATTTTGATGTTAAATACGTAACGCTTGATGAAATTTTCAACCAGTCTGATATAATATCTCTGCATTGTCCGTTAACACCAAAGACAAAGCATATTATTAACGAAAACTCTATTGCAAAAATGAAAAAAGGTGTTGTAATAATAAATACCTCGCGCGGCGCGCTGATTGATGCTGAGGCTCTGCTCGATGGTATAAAAGCTCGTAAGGTGGGCGCTGCCTGTCTTGACGTATACGAAGAAGAGTCCGACCTGTTCTTTGAAGACTTTTCAGGGCATATTATCGACGACGATGTATTGGCAAGGCTTATTTCAATGCCAAATGTTATTGTTACCTCGCACCAAGGCTTTTTAACAAACGAAGCGCTTTATAATATCGCAACCACGACAATTGATAATATAAACGATATTTTAACAAACGGCAGTTCAAAAAACGAAATAAAGGTACAGACATAAGCTCTTGTACCTTTTTTTATTTTATGATAAAATGTAGTTATAATTTAACTTGAGGCTGAATATGACAAAAGTAAAAAGACTAAAACAAAAGATATTGCTTACACTTTGTTATTTGCTAGTAGTGGCAGTATTTTATTTTTTAAAAATACCCTGTATTTATAGAGCATTGTTTAATATACATTGCCCGGGTTGTGGCATTACTCGTGCGCTTATTTCAGTCTTAAAGCTCGATTTTGCATCGGCATTTGCGCATAATTCAATGTTTTGGTCAGTACCTGTTATTTATTTGTATTTTTTGTTTGATGGCAAACTTTTTAAAAACAAAACCCTGAACCGAGCTGTAATAATATTAATTGGTGTTGGGTTTTTAGTTAATTGGGTGTTCTCTTTATTGACAAAATGAAACAAAATATGCTAAAATTTTTATGTAAATAAATCTAACGGAGGTACATATAATGTATTGCAAAAACTGTGGCGAATTTATGAACGATAATCAGGCTATCTGCTTAAAGTGCGGTGTAAAAACTGGCGTTGGTAATGCTTTTTGCCAAAACTGCGGTCAGGCTGTAGCACCTGAAGCCGAGGTTTGTTTAAATTGTGGTGTTGCAATCAAGGCAAAATCAGGCGACCTTGCCGGTCAAGATAAAATTACAATAGCTCTTGTTTGCTTTTTCCTTGGCGGACTCGGTATTCACAACTTTATGATGGGCGAGAACAAAAAAGGTGTTGCAAAAATTATACTTTCGTTTTGCCTTGGTCTTGGCGGTCTTCTCGCATTAATTGAGTTTTTTAAAATTATATTAGATAAATACGAAGTTGACCCCGAAAAAATCTTTTAAGCATATACCAACAAAAAGCACCCAAAAGGGTGCTTTTTTTGTTGGTACAGGGTTCGAGCCCCCGCCGACCGACTCATAAACTAAAAAAACCACCCTCTTGGGTGGCTTTTTTAGTTGGTGGACCGTCAGGGACTCGAACCCCGGACCAACCGGTTATGAGCCGGTTGCTCTAACCAACTGAGCTAACGGTCCTTATTTAAATGCCTAACTATTATAGCAAAACAGCGTTTCTTTGTCAATATATTATCTTTAAAATTATAAAAAATACAAAAACTATAGAAATATAATATAAACTAATATATAATATAGATTAACCATTTAAAAAATGAGGAATTGTTTTATGAAAATTGTTATTGCAGGTTGCGGAAAAATAGGCACAAGTCTTATATCAAATCTTGTTGCCGAAGGTCACGATGTTACCGTTGTTGACAACGATGAGTCTGCCATTAGCGAAGTATTAAACATATTTGACGTTATGACTGTTTGCGGCGATGCCACTGACAGCGAGATATTAAAAGAGGCAGCAGTAGACGGCGCACGTCTTTTTATTGCCACCACCAACTCTGACGAGGTTAATATGCTAAGCTGTATTATCGCAAGAAAGCTTGGCGCACACCACACTGTTGCTCGTATTCGTAACCCTAAATACAGTACACAAAGTCTTGAGTTTTTAAGCCATCAGCTTGAACTTTCGTTACATGTAAACCCCGAGCAGCTTACCGCTCACGATATTTACAACGTTTTAAAGTTCCCGTCTGCTGAGCGAATTGAAAAGTTTGCATCAGGCAACTTTGAAATGATAGAAATTATACTTTCAAAAGACTCTCCGCTTTGCAATTCAAAGCTATATGAACTCAAAAACAAATTTAAAGCAAAATTTCTTATTTGTGCAGTAAGCAGGGGTGAAAACGTATATATCCCTGATGGTAGCTTTGAACTTATTGAGGGTGACCGTATAGGCATTGTTGCTGCGCCTTACGAGGTTTACAAGCTGTTAAAGCAAATGGGCGCGCTTAAAAAACAGGCAAAGAGCGTTATGATTATCGGCTGCGGTAAAACAAGCTATTACCTTGCAAAAAAACTTATTGAAACCGGCACACAGGTTAAAATAGTTGAAAAAGATCCCGCTATTGCAAAAGAGTTTAGCAAAATTTTGCCCGAAGCCACCATTATTCTTGGCAATGGCGCAAAACAAGAGCTGCTTTTAGAAGAGGGAATAGCAAACGTTGATGCATTTGTGTCGCTCACAGGCATGGGCGAGCAAAACATACTTCTTTCTTGCTTTGCACAGGCACAAAAGGTATCAAAGGTAATTACCAAAATAAATAAGTCCGAGTTTGTTTCAATAGCCGCTCGTCTTGGTCTTGAGTCTATAGTTTCTTCAAAATCGGCAGTTACCGATGTTGTTGTAACCTATGCTCGTGCGCTTCAAAACTCGCTGGGCACCAAGGTCGAAGCGCTTTACAGACTTATGGACAATAAAATCGAGGCGCTTGAGTTTAACGTTACTACCGACACTGACTATACAAAAGTTCCGCTTAAAGATTTGCAGCTTAAAAATAATGTTCTTATTGCAGGTATACTTCGTAAAAAACGCGCAATCATACCTGCAGGTGACGATTTTATGCAAAAAGGCGATAAGATAATAGTTTTAGCATCGGGTCATTACATTTCCGACCTTTCGGATATTTTAAAATAGAGGTTATAAATGAACAGACGCATAGTTTTAAAAACAGTTGGAATAATTTGCGTTGCCGAAGCGCTTTTGCTATTATTACCTTTTGCCGTCTCACTTATTTATCGTGAGTCGGTGCCGGCAATCGCGTTTTTGCAAACAATCATTTTAAGTGCGGTTTTGGGCGGTATTATAATACTTGTCTCAAACACTAAAAACAAGGTAATTTACGCTAAAGAAAGCTTTGCAATCGTGTCGCTTGCGTGGATTGTTGTGTCTGCACTCGGCGCATTGCCGTTCGTACTCTCTGGCGAAATTCCAAACTATATTGACGCGCTTTTTGAGACTGTCAGCGGTTTTACAACCACAGGTGCATCTATTGTTGAAAATGTTGAACAAATGAGTCATGGCATACTGTTTTGGAGAAGCTTTAGTCACTGGATAGGCGGTATGGGCGTGCTTGTATTTGTTATGGCAATAATACCCCTTTCTGAACGTTCAATTCACCTTATGCGCGCCGAGATGCCGGGGCCAATTGTTGGTAAAATTGTACCCAAGGCCAAGGATACTGCTAAAATACTTTATCTTATGTATATTGTACTTACCGTAGTTCAGGTTATAATGCTTTTGCTTGGCGATATGCCGCTTTTTGAAAGTCTTTTACACGCATTTGGTACCGCGGGTACAGGCGGTTTTGGAGCAAAAGCAGATAGCATTGGCGGTTATAGCCCCTATATCCAATGGGTAATCACTGTGTTTATGCTTCTTTTTGGTATTAACTTTAACGTTTATTTCCTTATGCTTATCCGCAGGTTTAAATCTGCTTTTAAAAGCGAAGAGCTTTGGGCGTATCTTGGCATTGTTGTGGCGGCGGTTACACTTATTTCAATAAATATCTATCCGCTTTACAATAATGTTATGCAAACAATCAGGCACTCAAGCTTTCAGGTTTCTTCAATTATAACAACAACAGGTTTTTCAACTGCCGACTTTAATTTGTGGCCGCAGTTTTCAAAAACAGTACTGCTTATTTTAATGTTCTTTGGAGGCTGCGCAGGTTCAACTGCGGGCGGTCTTAAAATCTCTCGTGTTGTAATTATATATAAAATGATTAAGCGCGAGCTTAAGCGACTTTTACATCCGCGTTCGGTTAACACAATTAATTTTGAAGGCAAGTCACTCGACGACGAAACACTCGGCAATGTAAGCAACTATTTTGCAATATACTCGCTTTGCTTTGTTGCAATAGTAATGATTCTTGCGCTCGAGCCGTTTGATTTTCAAACTACCGTTTCTGCCGCCGCCGCATGTTTTAACAACGTAGGTCCGGGGCTTTCACTTGCAGGCCCTATGTCAAACTATGCCGCATTTTCACCGTTATCAAAGCTGACTCTTACCTTTGCAATGCTGCTCGGCAGACTCGAAATTTTCCCGCTTATTCTTGCTATATCATTTACAACCTGGAAAAAGAGATAAACTATGAAGCTTATAGTATGTATTGATAATAAAAACGGTATGATGTTTGGCGGAAGACGGCAGACAAAGGATTCGGTTGTTATTGAAAAAATTGCCGATATAACAAACGGTTGTAAAGTATACACCACTGCTTACTCAGTGCCATTGCTTAAAGGCTGTGACGCGGTAGTATGCGACAATCTGTTTGAGCAAGGAACAAACGACTTTGTGTTTTGCGAAAATTTTGAAATCGAGCTTTCAAACGTTTCAGAGATTTATGTTTTTTGCTATAATAGAAAATATCCTGCCGACAAGTTTTTTAACCGTGACTTAAAACAGTTTCAAAAGATTTCAAAAACCGAGTTTGCGGGCAACTCACACCCCAAAATAACACTTACACAATATAAAAAAGACCTCTCATAAGAGAGGTCTTTTAATTTTATGCATCTATTAGATAGCGCCAAAGATAAACTTACAAACAAAGAGAAGAGCAATAATTGTTACTGCAATATCTTTCTTTGTGTATTTACCTGTGAATAATGTGATAAGAGTATACGAGATAGCGCCAATGCCGATACCGTTAGCAATTGAATATGTAAGCGGCATCATAACGAGTGTTAAGAATGCAGGCACTGCACTACGCATATCTTCCATATCAACCTTTGAGAAGTTCTTAAGCATTAATACGCCAACATAGATAAGTGCAGGAGCGGTAGCTGCTGCAGGGATAATGCTTGCAACAGGTGATAAGAACAAGCAAAGAACAAAGCAAAGTGATGTAACAAGGCTTGTAAGACCTGTTCTGCCGCCGGCTGCAACGCCTGATGCACACTCAACAAATGTTGTAACTGTTGAAGTACCGCAAATAGCACCTGATACAGTAGCAATTGAGTCACATGCCATTGATTTGTCAATGTCAACAGGGTCACCGTTTTCGTCAAGCATATCAGCCTCTGATGCTGCACCGTAAAGTGTGCCGATTGTGTCGAACATATCAACGAGGCAGAATGTTACAATAAGCATAATTACTGAGAAAATACCACCAAGCATTTCGCCTGAGAAAGCATTTTTCCAAGATTCAGCCTGGAATACGCCTGTGATACCAATTTCAGCAAAATCTTTAAAAGGTGCTGTGATTGAGCCTAAATCAAAGCTGGGAACCTGCCATGTTGCAAGGTAGTAAATAACTGATGTAGCTAAAATACCAATAAGAACAGAGCCTTTAACCTTAAGCTTTGAAAGTATAGCGATAATAATAAAGCCTAAAAGTGCGATGATTGCGGGAGCGATTTCAGCCCATTTTGCGCCGTTGATTTTTACAAACTGAACGAGTGTGTACTGGTTAGCTTGAATAATGCCAACGTTTTGGAAACCGATAAATGCTATAAAAAGACCGATACCTGCAGGAATTGCCTTTTTAATACATTCGGGCATTGCTTTTGCAATGTAGCTACGTGCGCCGGTTACCGAGAGCAGTAAGAATATAAGACCTGAAATAAGAATTATAACAAGACCTGCCTGATAACCCTTGATTACATCGCCGCCTGCAATAATTTGCGGAAGCACAAATGATGTAAAGAAAAATGAGTTAAGACCCATGCCGCAAGCTTGTGCAAACGGAAGCTTTGCATAAAGTGCATAAAGCATTGTACCGATTACAGCTGCGATGATTGATGCGATATAAACCGCATTCCAGATTTGAGGTACACCGGGAACATCAAAGCTAAAACCAACAATTTGGTTGGGGTTTACAACAACAATGTATGCCATAGCAAAAAAGGTTGTAAGACCAGCAATGATTTCAGTTCTAACGGTTGAACCGCGCTCTGAAATTTTGAAAAACTTGTCCATTGTTTTTCCTCTCCTTTTTAATTTATAGGGTTTTTGCCTATAACTATACAATATACTAAATACCGACTTTTTTCAAGTGTTTTATACGAAATATATTGATTTATATGCTTTTATTGAGTTTTTTACTAACTGCTTTTACCAAGATAAAAACAGTTAACCAAATCATAAAATATGTTGCAATAAAAATGGCGGTGAATATTAAAATAAAGTTTACATTAAAGGGTATCCATCTATTTAATAAGTAACAACCAATGTATGCAATATATAGTGTTAAAAAATGAAAACCGAGAGACTTTGCAATACCCCAATGTTCAATCTGATTAAACACCGACGCACCCGCTTGCAAAAACGCTAAAATATATATTGAAACAAGAGCAATAAGCACCTCGTAGCCATTGAGAGAAAAACCCTCAATGCTCTTTTGCAGTATTGCGTAAATTATACCCATAATAATAGGTCCGAACCCTCCGAATATAAGCCCACGGTGTAAAAACTCTTTTAAGTATTTGTTCATTTTATTTTAAGCCTTTCTTTTACATTTTTAAGTTGTCGCCTTGATACGTAGTCACTGTAGCCGTTTTTAAAATATATCATAAGCGATGCCGAGATTGACGCATCAAACCTGTCAATTTTGTTTATGTTTGCAATACACGACTGATTAATCTTTACAAAGTTTTTTGGCAGCATATCTTCAAAACTGAAAAGTCGGCTTTTAAGCAAAAAGTTTTGTTCTTTGCAAACGGCGAAGACCTTGCCATTTATAACGCTTATACAGTAAATATCGCATAAATTAAGCTTAACCGCCTGCGTGTCTGTGTAGCCTATAATTTCGGCGTCACAGCTTTCTATATATTGTTTTATCTCTTCAATAACGGGCGAGTGTTGGTTTGAATATATGATAACTTTTTGCTCGCTCGTTTTATCTATTATAACTTCGCACTTCATAATACTACTCCTTATCTTTTTATCATAACACCCAAAGCGCGTTGATTCAACAAGTTAAAACTAATCGGTAAAAAAATGACACTAAACGGCAAAACCCCTGCTGAATAATCAGCAGGGGAGCGGTAGTTGCCAATTAATATGTTATTTTATAAAATTCTCCAAAATATATTTTGCACTGTGCTCTTGATTATTGCAAATAATCTGGTCGGCAACGACTTTTAGCTCGTCAACTGCGTTGTCCATTGCAAGACCAAGCCCTGCAGCTTCAACCATTGTCAAATCGTTTGTACTGTCACCAACCGCGATGGTATCGGCAGGGTCAACACCCAAAATACCGGCAAGTAACATAAGCGCGTTGCCTTTGCCTGCGGTTTTCGAAAAGATTTCGAGGTTGTACTTGTGTGACTGTGCTACAAGCAGGTCGGGATGCGCGCCAAAAAACTCTTTGCACTCTAACAGGTCGTTGTAGTTTTTAAAAAATACGCATACCGAATCAATATCTTTTGTGTAACAAAACTCTTTAAAGTTTTTAACGGGTATGTTTGTTTCAAAGGCAAACTCCACCCAACTATCGCTGTAGTTATAGCTTTTGTAAACGGTGGCGATATGCATATCCGCGTCAACGTACGAACGGTTGTCGGCGTGAAGCATCATATTAATTTGGTAGCTAAAAAGCTTATCGAGTACAAAGTCGCTGAGCGGGTGGGAAATATCAAGCGAGTGGGTTTTGTCAAGCTTTTTGTCATAAACAGTACTACCGTCAGAGCCTATGTAATAACGAATAAAGGGGTTGTCCCTTAACACTTTTGGCATTTCGTAATATGAGCGCCCTGATGATGGTACAAAGTGTACGCCCATGTTATAAAGCGTTTCAATAGCGGCAGCGTTTTGCTCACTAATTTCACCTTTTTTATTAAAAAGCGTACCGTCAAGGTCGCTTGCAATAATTTTATATCCCATTTTTTTACCCTCCGTTTACTGTTAAATTATAAACGAGCCGAGCAAAAAAATCAAATGCTTTTAATAAAAAATCCCCACCGATTTGTCGGTGGGGAATGATTATTATTAAACCAGTAATCTGAACACCTGATAAGCAGTAGCGGTTAAATTTTTATATGCGGTGTCAGTATCAAGCGCATCTTCCAGCGTTGTAACCTGCCTTAAAATAGGAAAGAATGCATCTATTCCGTGCTCGTTGCACAGCTCGGCATCGTCAGTTACACACCCCGAAAAAGCGATTACCTTTTTACCGTGTTTTTTAGCAAGCGTTGCCACGCCAATCGGTGCTTTTCCCATAACGGTTTGTGAGTCAAGTCGGCCTTCTCCCGTTACAACTATATCTGCGGTTTTTATATCATTTTCTATATTTGTTTCTTGTAAAACGAGTTCAATTCCCGATTTTAGTACTGCGTTTGTGAACGATAAAAACGCAAACCCCAAACCGCCTGCCGCACCTGCTCCGGCATAGTCTTTATCTGCTTTGTCAGAAACAGTTTTCGCAATCTCTGCATAGTTTTCGAGCCAAGTGTCCATGTCCTCAATCATTTGCGGTGTTGCGCCTTTTTGCGGACCGAATATTGCGCTGCATCCGTTTTTACCGCAAAGTGGGTTGTTAACATCGCACGCAATATTAAAACTGCATTCTTTTAGTTCTGGTATAACGTTGTCGTTTTTAATTATGTATAAATCTTTAAGACCTTTTGCACCCAATTCAATCGGGTTGTTGTTTTTGTCTAAAAACTCATAACCGAGTGCGCTCAGCATACCTGCTCCGCCGTCATTTGTGGCACTGCCGCCTATACCGATAATAAACCGTCGGCAACCTCTTTTTATTGCATCTTTAATAACTTCGCCAACGCCATAAGTCGTTGTATTTAAAGGGTTTCGTTGTTCACAAGATATAAGGGTTATACCCGATGCGGTTGCCATTTCTATAACCGCGGTGTTTGTGTCGTTTAAAATGCAGTATTTAGCATTGGTCGGCTTTAACAACGGACCTTTTACAGTTAATTCTATAATTTGTGAATCACAGCCCGATGCCAGCGCGTCTACGGTCCCTTCGCCGCCGTCAGCAAGGGGCTTTACTATAACGTTTGCGTTATTATTTAATCTTAAAATCGCGTCTTTAACGGCGTTACCTGCCTGTAAAGACGATAAGCTTCCTTTAAAAGAATCAATTGATACAACAATCTTCACTTAATACACCTGCCAGTAATCTTATTATTTTTCAAAATCGTCTAAAAACATCCTGACCGAGCGGGTCATTTCTTTAGAAAAGTCAGAGTTGTATTTTCTTTTACAAAATGCCTGTATCCAATCTTCAAAGCTTTGGGAATTTGCTTTTATAAAAAGCATTTGTTTTAGCTCTTCGGCGTCCATATCTCTGTATCCGTTTTGGTGCACAATGTGGTGCATTTTTGAGCGGGGAGGCTTTTGACGTTGCATTTGTTGAAGGGTAGGGTAGCCAAATACAAGCATAGCCGCAGGGAAAACGTATTCGGGTAGTGAGAGTAGTTTTCGTTGTTGCTCGGCATTTTCCATAATATCACCAATGTAGCAAGAGCCTATTCCAAGGCTATGTGCCGCTACAACCGCATTTTGCGCAGCTATGTTAGCATCGCTTACTGCAAGCATCAAATCACCCACACCGGGCTTTCTCGGGTTGCAGTCATATTGTAAAAAAGTATTGTACCATTTGCGGCAATCGGCACAAAACACAAGCACCAGCGGTGCCTTTGCAATAAACGGCTGATTATCACAACTGATTGCAAGCTGCGCTTTCAGTTGTGGGTCGGTTACGTTAATTATAGTATAAAGCTGCTGATTGCCGGCCGTCGGCGCGTTTACCGCCGCATCTAAAATAGCCGATACCTCATCAGCTGTGATTTGCTTATCAGTAAACACACGCACCGATTTTCTTTCTTTTAACTGCCGAATTACTTGGTTCATACTTTTTCCTTTCGCTAAGTATTAAATTTCTTTTAGGGTCATGAAATTATTCTATAACATTTTTATTTAAATAAATTGCATATGCAAGAGGAATAATTATCAAAAACGCGGGCGCTATGTATATGGATACGGTATTTTCAACGTTAAAAATAGAAAGCGAGTTTACCAAACAATGCGTTATAATACAGGGGACAAGTGATTTGCTTTTGTAAAATATAATAACAAATAAATAACCTATTGCAGTGGCATAGCAAACTTGCATCAAGGTTGGGATAAGCTCTGCTCCGTTTAGCAAATTGATAATATGGCCCATTCCAAAGGTGAGCGCGCTTACAATTATGGCACTTTTAATACTGCTTTTTGCCATCATTCTGAATAAAAAGCCTCTGAAAATAACTTCTTCAATAAATCCAATATTTATCATAGTCAGAATGTGGAACACTATCTCGCTTGCCGAATTGTTTATATTGAAACCGTTCCATAGATTAACAGTTATAATTATAGCCAATGGGATAAAATATAAATACTTTTTTAAATTTTTGACCTTTGTAAATCCATAATAGTCGGTTTTTTTGAGTGACAGCACTATTCCTACTAAACACATAGATAATATTGTGTTAACAATAAAACTAACACTGCTCGTATATCCAAAATTCTGAACACAAACGGAATTAACTGCTATGTAAACAATGATAAGCAGCATACAAAATAAGGTTTCGTGCTTTTCAAATATCTTGTTCATAAAATCACCACACGCTATTAAATTATAATGAAATTATACCATTACTGTTCTAAAACTGCAACAAAAATCCCCGCCGAGAAATCGGCGGGGATAAATCGTTTATTTGGATAGATTATTTCATATCCTTAATAGCCGCCTGAGTCGCCAAAGTTTGCAGGGGGAATTATGTACTGGGGCGAGATTGTCGCCCCTTTCTTGCGGTTACCCTCCACATTCATAGGAATGGGAGAGTCGCCGCCGAAGTCACCACGAAGATACCACCTGAAGCAGTCCTTTGAAACCTCGATTTTTTCTACAAAGGCTTCAATGACACTTTCGGGGATATCGCCGTCGGTATCGAAGTTGGTGTATTGCTCCAAGGCATAGCGGAGAACGGTTATCTTGCTTTCGTAATCGATTTCTTTCTCCTCGGTCGGCTCAACTGCAGGTGTCAGTTCCTCGATTTCCGCTTTCAGCATATCAATCTGCCTGTCCACATCGGCACGTGCTTCCTGATAGTCCTCACGGGTAATATCACAATTGCTGAGCAAATCAATAAGATTTCTGCGCTTGGTGTTGGCTCTGTCAAGCTCACGTTGTTTCTGCTCGATCAGTTTTGAATTATCCTGTACTTGCACCTCGGTGTCGCCGATATGCTCCTCAAGCAAGGAGTTTGCAATTTCCAATACCTTTTGTTTATTGGTAAGGAAGTGACGGAAGATATAATTTGCCATCATCTGCAGCTTCCACTCGGCAATCATCGGTGACTGACAGATGCCGTCAATTGGCAGTCCACGTTTTAGGCGACTTTTGATAGTGCCTGTCTGCGTTGTGCCGTAGCATTGGTAACCGAAGAACTTTTCGCCGTCAGCGTTGGTTCTCCATTTGCGGCGGTTAAACCGTCTGCCGCAGGAGCAGATCATCAGTCTGCCCCATACGGTCTTAGGCGGTGTTACACCCGTCAGCTTTCTTCCTGTGGTTGGATTTTTGAGTTTTCCCGTTTTGCTTTTCATAATTTTTTGCACCCTTTCGTATTCTTCAACGGTTATTATCGGCTCGTGTCTGCCTTGCACTTGTGTTAATGCCATTTCACCGTAGTTTTTCACCTTTTTCTGCACCAAAAAGTCGGGAGTGTATTCCTTGTGGTAGGTAATGATACCGCAGTAAAAGGAATTCTTGAGCGTTTGAGAGATCCCCGTGCAATGCCAGTTGGAAAGTCCCGTAGCAGTCTTGCGCCCCGTTCGCTCCATTTCGTTTTTTATCGCCATCAGTCCGTGTCCCGCAAGGTACATATCAAATATTCTTCGTACCGTTTCGGCTTGCACGGGATTGATAAGAAAATCCACCTGTTTTTTGTTGCCCTCCACGATTTTCTCCACTCGGTCATAGCCGAGGATATTGCCGTTGCCGTAGAACACACCCTTTTCCATTGAGATCTGCTGACCGCTTTTCACTCGGATAGAGGTCTTGCGGCTTTCATCCTGTGCAAGGCTCGCCATAATGGTGAGGCGAAGCTCGCCGTCGCCGTCAAAGGTCTTGATATTATCATTGATAAAGAATACCTCAACGCCGATGCGGCGAAGCATCTTTGTAAAGTGCAGGGTTTCCTCGGTGTTACGTGCAAATCGGGACACCTCACGGGTGATGATAAGGTCAAACTTGTGTGCCTTGGCATCGGCGATCATCTGCGTAAAGCCCGGTCGCTTCTCCGCCGAGGTTCCCGTGATACCCTCGTCAATATAGCGGTCGATCAGGTTCCATTCGGGGTGATGGTCGAGGTACTGCTGATACCACTCCAGCTGATTGCTGAGTGCGGATATCTGAGCTTCGTGCTCGGTGGAAACACGGGCATAAATCACCACCCTTCGTTCGTCAAATTCATTGTATCGATACATCATCCGGCTTTTTCTCCTTCCTGCTGAATGGTGAAATTGAATTTTGAAGCATCCACCACGTCAGCGTGCTGATTTACCATATTCCGAAACACATATAACGGAATTTTGCCGTCGTGATAAAGCTGTTCGCAAAGCTTTAAGGCGGCGAAAATATGGTTGGGATTGTTATCTTTTATAATTGTAATCATAGTGTTCCTCCTTTACAAATGTGCGATTTTTATCTCGCATCACGATTTCGCTGTCGGTGTCGGTGCAAAAGCTCCAAGCCCTTGAGAATATCCTTCTTTATCTGCTGTTCGGTATAGGATTTCGGGAAATATCCGTTAAAATCCTCTCGCCTAAACCGCAAATGCTCCTGTTGGTTCGGCTTTTCTTCCGACATTATTTCGTATATTTGATCTTTGGTCAGTACACAATCCTGTGATAGCTTTTTCAGCCGTATGCTCTGTGCGTGGGATGGTGTGCAGTCATTCAGTTCGATAGCATCAAGCAGGATTCGCTGTTCATTCTCTGTCAAGAATGAGATTTCCACCGCCGGACTGAAAGCGATTTTGCCTTCGTCTACCTTGGTGAGTAATTCGGGGATGAGGTATGTTAGGCGGATATATCTTTGAATTTGCCTTCCGCTTTCATCTTCGGATATACCGTCTCTCGACTTGTGGACAAGTTGTCCACAAGTACTCCTACCTTGATGCTTTATCGCTTCCAACTTCATCCGATAAGCAAACGCCTTTTCGCTGGGAAGTATGGTTTCTCTTTGCAAATTTGCATCTACCATTGCGATCACCGCCTCATCATCAGTCATTTCCCGAACGATTACGGGCATCGTTTTAAGTCCCAATACTTGACACGCCGCAAGTCTGCGGTGTCCCGATATCAGCTCAAAGCCGCCATCCTCAAGCGGTCGTGCAAGGGCGGGGGTTATCGCCCCGACCTTGCGAATGCTCTCTACCATTCGGTCCATTTCTTCGCCCGATTGGATTTTGAACGGGTGATCCTTGAAGGGGTGTAGCTCCTCAATGGGAATATTGTGTACTCGCTCTAAGAGCGCATCGTCTCTTTCCGCCTGCGTTGAAAAGATAGCATCAATGGGTATGGGCGGCAGAGTAAAGTCTGATTTTCTTGCCATTTATATGACCTCCTTTTTTGCTTTTTTGAGTAGCTTGATTAGCTCGTCAATCTCATCGGGATAAAACGCAATGCCTTTTAGAGGCTTACCGTTTCTCCAACGCCGCACGTCGATACACGGTGCGTTGTCGCTCCATTTGATGATATTGATTTCCTTTGTGTCGTTGCGGTTTTCTCCTGCAACTCCGATTTTCTTGATAATTTTGTATTCAAACATTTTTGTTTCCTCCTAAAGTTTTTCGATTTGTTTTAAATAGGTACTGCCTTTGCTGCTCTGTCCGTAGACAAGCCTTAGTCTTGTGCCGTTGTCCATTTCGTAGAAGCCTAAGTACCTCTGCCACCAGAACACCGGCGTTATGATTTTTCTTCCGTCTACTAACCGAAGAAAAAGACGAAGCATTCCGCCCCTTGCTTCTGCTTTCATTTCGAGCGTTCCGATATATTCACCGGACTTGTCCATAAAAGCATAGTCGTAGGTGACTATGCCTGCTTCTTGCATCTCTGCTCGGCTGTAGACCTTGTTGTTTGCCATTTGCTCACTCCTTTCTATAGATTGAAAATTCATTCTTTTTCGGAGAGTAAGTTATATATTTATTTATATATTTAAGACCTCCGACCGCTTAAATGGTTTTGGTAACCACCTCCTTTCACTTATTTGGAATTACACCCCCGATTTGCACCCCCTCACTCATTTGGACAAGAGGTATCGTTTTGGACACCCATTTGTCGGGATTTCTGAAAAATATTTTTTACCCTTCACTTATTTGCAATGGGAATAGGGTTTTGGACACCCAAATCGTCAAAAAATATTTATCCCTCTACTAATTCCCACTGGGAAAGCCCAAATGCACACCCTTTTTGAGAGAAAATTTTTATCTCCTCACTTATTTGCAATGGGAAAGGGTATTTTTTAAGTCTGTTTGCAAAAATTCCTTTCACTTGTTCCCACAGAGAGACCGCAAATTATCGGGTGTTTTTAAAAAATTGCCCAACCTCAGTTCCTGCTCGGACTCTCACCGTAGCGTTGCCTCGCTCGTATCATCGCAAGGTCGTATCAGGTCGGTGCTATTCAGTTGTCAAGGTGCATTTGAGAGAACCCTTTCACTAATTCGCACAGAGAATGGCCGATCGTTCACCCTTTTTTGAAAAAGTTTTTATCTCTTCACTAATTCCGACTGCCAAAGATGTTTTGTTCACCATGTTTTGAAAAAAGTCTCTCACTAATTCGCACTGGGAAATGCCAAACCACAAGGGTGTTTGAAAAAATTCTTTCACTTATTCCCACCGAGCGAGGCAATTTACTAACCCCCTCTGCTAAATTTTCTTTTCACTTTTAATTGCTGACTTTTTTCTAAAAACGGAAAATCTTTTTTCGGCTACACCTTTAATTGCTAAATTCTTTCAGCGTTTAGACACTTTTCTTTCAAAAAAGGCATAAAAAAGACGCCTATCTTTCGAT
>JAZNXL010000017.1:0-29162 GCA_045593905.1 Eubacteriales bacterium | reverse complement strand
AGATGCGACTTTAACGTACCTATGAAAGACGGCGTTATCACAAGCGAAAAAAGAATTGTTGCAGCTCTTCCCACAATTAAGTATTTAATGGAAAAAGGAGCAAAGCTTATCCTTTGTTCACACATGGGTAAACCCAAGGGCGAGCCCGAGGATGCAGTTAAGTTTACACTTGCTCCTGTTGCAAAAAGACTTTCAGAGCTTTTAGGCGTTAACGTTGCATTTGCTAAAGACACCATCGGTGAAGATGCAAAAGCAAAAGCTGCTGCTTTAAAAGAAGGCGAAGTATTACTTCTTGAAAACACACGTTTTGACAAACGCGAAAAGAAAAACGACCCCGAGTTTGCTAAAGAACTCGCTTCAATGGCAGACGTTTTTGTAAACGATGCTTTTGGTGCTGCTCACCGTGCGCACGCATCAACTGCAGGTGTTGCTGATTACCTTCCTGCTGTTTGCGGCTACCTTATTCAACAAGAAATCGGCGTTATGGGTAAAGCACTTGCTGACCCTGCACGTCCCTTTGTTGCAATTCTCGGCGGCGCTAAAGTTTCAGACAAAATCGGCGTTATCAACAACCTTATCGAAAAGGTTGATACACTTATCGTAGGCGGCGGTATGGCTTATACCTTCTTTAAATCACTCGGCCACACAGTTGGTACATCACTTTGCGAAGACGACAAGGTTGAGCTTGCTAAAGAAATGATGGAAAAAGCCGAAGCTAAAGGCGTTAAATTCCTTATTCCGATTGACAACGAGGTTGGTCGCGAATACGACGAAAACACCGAGCACATGACAGTTAACTCAGACGATATTCCTGCCGGCTGGATGGGTCTTGACATCGGTCCTAAATCACGTGAGTTGTTCGCTAATGCAATCAAAGGCGCAGGCACAGTTGTTTGGAACGGACCTATGGGCGTTTCAGAGTGGAAAAACTTTGCTGCAGGTACCGAAGCTGTTGCAACTGCTGTTGCTGAAAGCGGCGGCATCTCAATCATCGGCGGCGGCGACTCGGCTGCTGCTATCGAAAAGCTCGGCTTTGCTGATAAAATGACACACATCTCAACAGGCGGCGGCGCCTCACTCGAATTCTTAGAGGGTAAAGAGCTTCCCGGTATCGCTTGTCTTATGGATAAGGAGTAATCACAATGAGAAAATATATTATTGCCGGTAACTGGAAAATGAACAACACCCCCGAAAAGACTGCAGCGCTCATTAACGAAATGAAGCCGCTCGTTAAAGATGCTTCGTGTGAGGTTGTTCTTTGCGTTCCTTTTATTGATATTACAACTGCAGTTGAGACTGCAAAAGGTTCAAACATTAAAATCGGCGCCGAAAATATTCACTGGGCTGAGTCAGGCGCATACACCGGTGAAATCAGCGGCGAAATGCTTAAAGCTGTCGGCTGTGAGTATGTTATTATCGGCCATAGCGAAAGACGTCAGTACTTTGGCGAAACCGACGATACTGTAAACGCTCGTTTAAAGGCTGCTCTTGCTCACGACCTTATTCCTATTGTTTGCGTTGGTGAAACACTTGAGCAAAGAGAAAAGAACATTACAGTTGAAACTGTTGCTATGCAAACCAAAATTGCGTTTAAAGACATTTCGGCTGACGACGCTAAAAAGACAGTTATTGCTTACGAGCCTGTATGGGCTATCGGTACCGGTAAAACTGCAACCGATGAGCAGGCTGACGAGGTTAACGGTGCAATCAGAAACGTTGTAAAAGAAATTTACGGCGCTGACGTTGCAAACGAAATCGTTATTCAGTACGGCGGTTCAATGAACGCAAAAAATGCGGCAGGACTTTTAGCTAAAGAGCACATTGACGGCGGTCTTATCGGCGGTGCTTCACTTAAAGCCGAAGACTTTGCAATTATCGTTAATGCCGCAAAATAATTAAGGACGGATATTTTTATGAAAAAACCTTTGGTTTTGTGTATTCTTGACGGCTTTGGTAAAAACGACAGTGAATACGGCAACGCAATTAAAGCGGCGCTTACACCTAATCTTACAAGACTTTTTGCCGAAAACCCAATAACCTACATTGGTGCATCGGGTATGGACGTTGGTCTTCCCGACGGACAGATGGGTAACTCAGAGGTAGGCCACACCAACATCGGCGCAGGCCGTGTTGTGTATCAAGAACTCACAAGAATTACAAAAAGCATAAACGATGGCGATTTTTTTGAAAACGAGGCGCTTGTAGGCGCAGTTAAAAACGCAATCGACAATAACTCGGCATTACACCTTTTTGGTCTTATGTCAGACGGTGGCGTGCACTCGCACAACACCCACCTTTATGCAATACTCGAACTTGCTAAAAAGCAAGGCCTTGAAAAAGTATTTATTCATTGCTTCCTTGATGGACGCGATGTTGCCCCTACATCAGGTGCTGACTTTGTTGAAGAACTTGTTAACAAGTGCAACGAGATTGGCGTTGGTAAGGTTGCAACCGTTATGGGCAGATACTACGCAATGGACCGCGACAACCGTTGGGACCGCGTAGAAAAGGCTTATGCGGCTATGGCATACGGCGAGGGCGTTAAAGCAAATGACCCCGTTGCGGCTATCCGCGCATCATACGAGCAAATTGATGCTGAAGGCAAAAACATTACCGACGAGTTTGTTGTGCCTACAGTTTGTCTTGAAAACGCAACAATCGGTCAAAAGGACAGCGTTGTATTTTTCAACTTCCGTCCTGACCGCGCTCGTGAAATTACACGTACATTTGTAGACGCCGAATTTTCGGGATTTGTAAGACGCGCATTTTTAAATCCGTACTACGTTTGCTTTACACAGTACGATGCGTCAATGCCAAATGTTCACGTTGCATTTAAACCTCAAACACTCAACAACACCCTTGGCGAGTATCTTTCAAGCCTTGGCAAAACTCAGCTCAGAATTGCCGAAACTGAAAAATATGCGCACGTTACTTTCTTTTTTAACGGCGGTGTTGAAAAAATATCAGAGGGCGAAGAGCGTGTGCTTGTTAACTCGCCTAAGGTTGCAACATACGATTTAAAACCTGAAATGAGCGCGTTTGAGGTTGCAACAAAAGCTTGCGAGAATATTGAAAGCGGCAAGTTTGACGTTGTAATACTCAACTTTGCAAACTGCGATATGGTAGGCCATACTGGTATATTTGATGCCGCAAAGGCCGCTGTTCAAGCAGTTGATACCTGCGTTGGCAAGGTTGTAGCATCAGTTGAAAAAATGGGCGGCAGCATTATTATTACTGCTGACCACGGCAACGCTGATAAAATGTATGAAGCTGATGGTTCACCCTTTACAGCGCATACAACAAACCTTGTTCCGTTTTGTGTTGTTGGTTATGACTGTGAGCTACGTGAGGGCGGAAGACTTTGTGACATCGCACCTACCATGCTTAAAATGTTAGGGCTTGAGCAACCTGAAGAAATGACAGGCGAATCAATCATTAAGTAAATGCAAAAAGAGAGGCTTTAAAGCCTCGCTTTTTTATATGTTCAAAACATTAATTGCAATAACAAAATATATTGCAAGCGTTACTGTGTCGGTTATTGTCGTAATAAACGGGCTTGCCATAACGGCGGGGTCAAACCCAAGCCGTTTTGCAAGCAAAGGCAAAAGACCGCCTGTTATTTTTGCAAGCATAACCGTTAAAAACAGGGTAAGGCTTACAACCAGCGCAACGCTTATTGTAATTTCGCTACCTATTAAAAACTTGTCAACGGTAAGCATTTTTATAAACATAGCGGCAAAAAGACAAGCTCCGCAAAGTGCCGATGTGCCAAGTTCTTTTAAAATAACCTTTAGCGCATCTTTGAGTGTTATTTCTTTTAACGCAAGACCACGGTTAACGGTGGCAGAGCTTTGTGCGCCGGCGTTACCGCCCGTACCCATCAGCATTGGTATAAACGCGCTTAGTATTGGTATGACTGCGAGCGCGCCCTCAAAGTTAGAAATTATAATTCCTGTAAAGGTTGCAGAGAGCATAAGTAATAAAAGCCAGGGTATACGGCTTTTAAAAATTGCAAAAACCGACTGCTTAAGATACGGCTTATCCGAAGGGGTAATCGCTGCCATAACTTCAATATCTTCGGTTGCCTCTTCAGTAATTACGTCAATCGCGTCGTCAACGGTGATAATGCCGACAAGACGCTTTTCGTTGTCAACTACAGGTAACTCTGTGAGCGAGTATTTGTTGAAAATTTGTGCAACGTACTCTTTGTCGTCGGTGGTTGTTGCATAAATAATGTCACTATTAGAAAGCGCAATGTCGATAGTTTGCTCGGGCTGCAAAAATATAAGGTCGCGTATTGATATTTCGCCCATTAGCTTGCGGTGTTTGTTAATAATGTAAAGGGTATTTACCGTTTCTTTATCAATACCTGTGTCGCGGATATGCAAAAGCGCCTGCTTTGCGGTCATTGTTGGCTTTAAATAGATGTACTCGGTGTTCATAATACTGCCTGCCGAGTCTTCGGGGTAGCGTAAAATTTCGTTAATCATTTTACGCATATCGGGCTCGACGCGCGCAAGCACACGCCGTACAACGTTTGCAGGCATTTCTTCAACAACGTCAACTGCATCGTCAACGTACATCATATTAATAATATTAGAGATTTCACTGTCTGAAAAGCCTGTTATAAGCTCGGCTTGAACGTCTTCGTCAAGTTCAACAAAAACATCGGCGGCAAGCTCTTTTGGAAGCAGTCTGAATATAACGCTTTTTGTTTTTGAGTCAAATTCGTAAAAAAGCTCGGCAAGGTCAACCTCGTTTATGGCAGAGAGCATAAGCTTTAAATCTTTTAATTTATTTGAATTATAAAGAAAAAGTGCTTTTTCTTTAAGTAAAATGGTATTATCTCTCATTTAAAACACCCCCTGGTTTAAAATGATTTTAGGCAAAATTTTCTAATAATAATCGACTTAATATTGTCAATAACAATATTGAAGGAGATAAAAAATATGTATGAACAGTATCCCTTTGATTATGACAACAAAAACCGAAGCGATATGCCGATGAGCGCCGATGATTTTGACGCAATCTTGCATTACAGCGACGAACTTTTGGAGTCACAGTCACAATTTTTCAACAGGAGAAAACTTATGAACGACCAAAACAGAAAAGACACAAACAAAAAAGATTCTAACAAAAAGGACAGCAATAAAAAAGACTAGTCCAAAAAAAGCGGGGTTTTTACCCCGCTTTTTTATTTAGAACGAAAGTGAGTCTTGCGAAATCGGCTTGTATTCTTCAAGGACAATTTCAAAGGTTTGTGTTCGACCTTGTCTTTCGACGGTGAGTGAAACGCTGTCGCCAACGCCAAGGCCTTTTGTCGCTTTTTTATAATCTTGTTCAGACTCGATTTTTGTATCGTTAACGCTTTTAATAAAGTCGCCCGCTCTAACACCTGCTTTGGCTGCATTTGAGTTTTGGGTTACGCTGTAAACATAAACGCCAAGTGCGTTTACCCTGTAGTACATTGCCGAGTGATAGTCTGAAATTTCTAAAACCTCAAACCCAAACTCGACGCGGCCTGTAACATACCCGTGCTCTATTATGTCTTCAATAACAGTTTTTGCAAGGTCAATCGGTATTGCAAAGCCAAGACCCTCAATGCCCTCGCCTGAAGATTTTGCGTTTACAACACCTATTAGCTGCCCGCTTGTATTAAACAAACCTCCGCCTGAATTTCCGGGGTTAATTGCGGTGTTGGTTTGCATAAGCGTCATAATATTTCCATCAATGGTAACGTCTCTGTCAAGAGCGCTTATAATTCCGTCAGTAACAGTACCGCCAAGCTCGCCGAGTGGGTTGCCAATGGCAACTACGGTGTCGCCCACCTTACAGTCTTTGTACTCGCCGATAACTGCGGCGTTAAGCTCTTTTGCGTCAATTTTAATTACCGCAAGGTCGGTTTTTTGGTCAGAGCCTATAAGCGTTGCTTTGTGGCTTTTGCCGTTGCTTAAGCGTACCGAGATTGATGTTGCGTTTTCTATAACGTGGTGGTTGGTTACAATGTATCCGTCATCGGTTATTATAACACCGCTGCCTGCGCCTTCGGTTACGTACTGCATCATAAAGCTGCCTGTTGCAACCGCTTCGGTTGTTATTTCAACAACGCTGCTTTTTGCAAGCTCGGCAACCTCGCCAACGCTCATTTGGTTTTTAACCTTGTCGCCGTTCTGGTCTTTTAGTGTTACCGATTTATACATAACAACTCCCGACGAACCGTCGGTGTTTTGACGACTGTAGTATGATGTCCCGACATATCCGCCCAAAATACCAACAACAAACGATATTATTACCGATATTGCAACAACTGCGCCTGTGCCAAGCTGCCTTTTTTCTTTTTTTGGTTTTTCGGGCGGGGTATAACCGCTATAACCGTAATAATTGTATTCCATCGACTGTTCTCCGTTTAGTTTTTATAATATTGTATAAAGATATTATTGCTAAATTATGAATAAAAATAAGTTATTTTACAAAATATATCGGCAGGTTTTTAGAAATTGCATATTTTACAGTGTACGCACTGCCGCCTGTTGTTTTGTTACAAAACGCAATACCGCAGCAGCTTTTATCAACAAGCTTACGGTTTCTTTGATGCATACATCCGCGTACATAATGTTCAAAAAGCACCTCGATGCTATCGGCATAGTGCATTATTCGCTCATGTTCAAACTTTTGTTCGTCGGTAAAAGCTTTGCTTTGGTCGGCGTGCGGTAAAACAAGATGAAGTCTTATATCGAGCGTTTGCTTTGCCTCGATTACGGCGTTCGCCGCAAGGGTATCAAACCCGAGTGCGCCGCCGCACACAAAATCGGTTATGCCTTGTTTATAAAGGTTTTGTATGTGGTATAAAACAAGCTGATAAATGTGGTTGTAACTTTCGGGCGATATTTCCCTGTGGCCTGTAAAAAAGCAGGTTGTGTCAATTTGCATTAAAGTTCACCGTAAATTCAGTATATTCTTTTGCAACGCTTGATACAGTTATTTTTGCGCCTATGGCATCGGCACACTCTTTTGCAATTGCAAGTCCGAGTCCTGTGCCGCCTGTGCCGCTTGTTCGTGCTTTGTCGGCACGGTAAAAGCGCTCAAAAATATGTTCAAGGTCGTCTTTTTCAATTCCTGCGCCGCTGTTTTTAACAGTAACGGCGTTATCTTTTACAGTAATATTAATGTAGCCTGTCGGGTTTGTGTATATTACTGCGTTTTCGATTATGCTTGTAAGTATTGTTTCGGCGCCTTTTTTATTTGTAACGGCGCTGCCTTGTCCTGCTGTTGTAACCTCAATATTTTTTTGTGATGCCTGTAACAAAAGCGGACTTGTAATTTGATGTACCAAGGTTTTTAAATCAATTTGCTCGGTTGATGTTTGAATATTTGCTTCTATATGAGAAATTTCTAAAAGCTTTGAAACAATCTCACTCATTCTATCGACTTCGGTATCGATTGTTTGTAAAAACTGTTGCTGGGTTTTGGTATCAAGCTGCATTTGCGACAGTGTTTCAGAGTAGCTTTTAATAACGGTAAGCGGGGTTTTTAACTCGTGCGAGACGTTTGCGACAAAATCGCGGCGCACCTTTTCCTGACGCTCAAACTCAGCGTAGTCTTTTTCAATCTGTGAGCCCATGCTGTTGAGCACATTGGCAAGCGAGCCGATTTCGTCAACTGACGGAACTTCAATAGGCGCAAAGTCGCCGTTCGCCATACGCTCGGCGCCCTTTTTCAGCACACCGATTGAGCGGGTAAGCTTTTTAGAAAGCAAAAAGCTTATTATTACCGATAGTAAAAAGCCGATAATAAGCGCCTGTATAAGATGCAACGAAATGCCCTTTATTTGCTCAGTAAGTAAAACGTAGGTGTCTTTAACATAAACCGCAAGACCGTCTTTAAGGCATACGCCGTAATCAAGAGCCTCCCACAGTAAATCGGTTTCGGTAGCGCTACCGCCTGCTAAAATACGCTCTAAGTTGTCAGTGGCTTTGAGTTGTCCGCCGTCTACCGATGCAAAAACAACTGTGCCGTCTTTTAAAATATAAAAACTTTTTTGACTGTCGAGTGATTTTTTAAGCGTTGTTGAAAGCTCGTCTATAGTTTTGCACTCTGAAACGGCGCTGCTTGTCATTATCGGTTTTGTGTCGTTATAAAATTCGCGCCTGTAGTTAATGCTTATGTTGGCAATAAGCGCAATGCCTGTAAACAAAAGCACAACAAATGCAAGCGCGGTCATTGAAATTATAAATTTTGTGCGTATATGCTTCATATTACATAATACCCAACACCGCGGCGGCTTAAAATAATTTTCGGCTCGCTTGGTGTGTCTTCAATTTTTGCGCGGAGTCTGCCTATTGCAACGTCGACTGTATGGGTGTCGCCAAGATACTCGTTGTACCCCCACACGCTTTTTAAAATTTGTTCGCGCGACATTGCATTGCCCCTGTTTTTAAAGAGCAAAAGCAAAATCTCGGCTTCTTTTTTACTAACGCGTATAACTGCATCGTTTTTTGTTACCGTGAGTGTTGACTCGTTTACCGTCACACCGCCAACGGTAATTGCGGCGGCAGCGGTTGTACCCTCGACACGCGCAAGGTTAACCTTTATTCGAGCAATAAGTTCTTTTATTGAAAACGGTTTTGTAACATAGTCGTCAGCCATAAGCGAAAGCCCTAAAAGCTTATCGTCTTCGCTTGTTCTTGCACTCAGAATTATAACGGGTATATTCGAAAAAGTGCGAAGTTCTTGCAGTACCTCAAACCCTGATTTTGAGGGTAGCATAATATCGAGCAGTACAAGGTCAAAGCTTTCGGTTTTAAGTCGCAAAAGCGCGTTTTCACCGTCACTTTCGCACAGCGCATCAAAGCCCTCAGCCTTTAGGTTGAACGCTACTATTGAGGAAATATTAACATCGTCTTCAACAATAAAAATACGCTTCATTAATCGTCTCTTTTAACCATCATTTCGTTGTACTCGGCAAGTGTCATAAGCACCTGACGGGGTTTTGCGCCCTCGTAAGGACCGATTATATTCTTTTCTTCCATCTGGTCAACAATACGGGCTGCACGCGCATAGCCAAGGCTGAACTTGCGCTGCAGGTTTGATGTTGATGCCTTGCCTGTTTCGATAACGTACTTAACTGCATCCCAGAACATATCGTCAAGCTCCGAGTCTTCACTGTTACCGCTCGCTTTTGAGCCGCCGTCTTGCGACGAGTAGCTTTCCATAGCCTCGTTTGCGGTTTGGTCATAGGTGGCAGCGCCCGAGTATTTAACAATGTGCGAGGTTACAGCCTCAACCTCTGAATCACTTACAAAACAGCATTGGATACGTAGAGGTGTGCCCATTGTTCTGCCTTTGAACAGCATATCGCCTTTGCCGAGAAGTTTTTCGGCACCCGATGCGTCAAGAATAACGCGCGAGTCAATTTGCGATGTTACCGCAAACGCAATACGCGACGGAACATTGGCCTTAATAAGACCTGTAACAACGTTAACTGACGGACGCTGTGTTGCAATTATAAGGTAAATGCCTGCTGCTCTTGCTTTTTGACAAAGACGAACAATGTAGTCTTCAACCTCTTTTGCGCACGCCATCATTAAATCGGCAAGCTCGTCAATAACAATAACAATTTGCGGCATCTTCTGGCAGTCACCGGGGTGTTTTTTAACGTGCTCGTTATAACCGTGAATATTACGCACACCAAAAACGGTGAACATATTATAACGTTTTTCCATTTCGTTAACTGCCCACTGTAAAGCACCTGCTGCTTTTTTAGGGTTAGACACAACAGGAACGATAAGGTGCGGTATTTTGTTATAAACCTCAAGCTCAACAACCTTAGGGTCGATTAATATAAGTTTTACGTCTTCGGGTGACGCTTTATATAAAAGCGAAATAAGTATTGAGTTAATACATACCGATTTACCCGAGCCTGTAGCACCTGCAACAAGAAGGTGAGGCATATCGGCAAGGTCGCCAAACACAAGGTTACCCGAAATATCTTTACCAAGGGCAACTGTGAGCGAGCTTTTTGCTTTTGAAAAGTCGTCAGAGTCTAAAAGCTCTTTTATAAATACTGTAGATTTGTTTTTGTTAGGAACCTCAATACCGACTGCGGCTTTACCGGGGATAGGCGCCTCAATACGAATTGATGTTGCCGCAAGCGATAGCGCAATATCGTCGGCAAGCGATGTGATTTTTGAAACACGAACGCCTTTGCTGGGTGAAATTTCGTAGCGGGTAACAATTGGTCCCACTGATGCACCGACTGTAGTTGCATCAATACCAAAATCGCTGAGCGTCTGAATAAGCTTTTGTTCGGTTTGCATAATCTCGGTGCGCGAGATACCGCCTGTAACCTTTGGTGTTTCGAGCAGTGATTTTGGCGGAAACATATACATTTCTTGCTGAACGCCTTCGTAAACACCTTCTTTTTCTTTTTTAGATGAGCGGGTGCGTTTTTTGGGATTTAATGCTTCGGTTGAAATTTCAAACGGCAGTGCGTCGGCTGAAGTTATGTACTCGTCTGGGTTAACGTCGTCGTGAACAAAAAACGGTATACTCGAAAACGGCTTTATTTCAACCTCATCACCGTCAACAACAATCTCAGGCTCGTATGCGGGCGCTTCTGTCGGCTCGTCGTCAACAAAAACATCAATAGTTTTGCGGCGGCGGTCTTTTTTAACGATTTCGGGTTTTATAGCGGGTGGCTCGTCAGTTTGTTCTTGGTCGCTTTCGAACAGCGATTTAATTTTAAGCCACGCCTGTAAAAGTGTAACATCAAAAAATGTGAGTGATGATATTATAAGAAGAGCAACAGTTATAATGGCAAAACCTATTTTTGTTGCAAGGCAAATAAGCGGAAACGCAAAAAAGCCACCAAGTATACCACCTGCACGTGCTGCCATTTCGGGTAGTGCTTTTGAAAAGAAAGTTAAAAATGTATAACTTTCAAAAAACTCGTTTGCTTCGAACAAATAGCAAAGTCCCGATATTGAAACGGTGAGCACAAGCCCTGTCACAAGCTTAACGCGTGTTGATACGTGGTGCTCGGGGCGCATAAGGTTAACGCCAAGCCACAGTGTAAACAATGGCAAAAGCCAAGCGGTATAGCCAAACAACGAGTGTAAAACCGTGTATAGCACCGTGCCAAAAGGCCCTAAAACATTTTTGTATACCGACAGCACAAGCAAAAGTGTTACTGCAAATGCAATAACCGATAAAACGCTGTCAAGCACCTCTCTGCGTATTGGCTTTTTAGCCTGTATTTGCGGCTTGTCTTTTCTGGCAGCCGATTTCTTTTTTGTCGTTTTTTTAGTAGCCATTTAATCTCCCTAAATTTTGGTTATAATAAGTTAATTGTATTATATCACACAATTTTTTAATTTACTATAGTTATTTTATAATTATGTTGACACCTTTTTTAAAAAGATGTATAATATACAATAGGTTTTTTATAAATTCATTTTAGGAGGAAACAAAATGCAACCTATGTATATTTTGATTTTAGTTGCAGCCCTCCTTGTTACCGGATTTATTGCGTTTATATTAGGCTTTTTCTATAGAAAATCGGTTTCAGAAAAACAAATCGGTTCAGCGCAAGAAGAAGCAAGGCGTATTATCAACGAAGCTATAAAAACTGCAAACACTAAAAAGAAAGAAGCAGTCCTTGAAGGTAAAGAACAGTTACATAAAGAAAGAACTGAACAAGAACTTGAACTCAAGGAGCGTCGAGTTGAGGTAACAAGACAGGAAAAACGCCTGCAACAAAGAGAAGAGTTACTTGATAAAAAGTACGATAATCTCGACAAAAAAGAAGAACTGCTTAACGAAAAACTCAAAAAGGTTGAACAAACTCAGCTTGAGGTTGACGATGTTAAGCGCACTCAGCTTTCGGTGCTCGAGCGTATTTCGGGCTATACCGCCGAGGCAGCAAAAGCCGAACTTTTACACGAGGTAGATTCACAGCTTTCACACGAATATGCTGTAAGAATAACCGAGTACGAATCACGCTACAAAGAAAACTCAGAAGAAAAGGCTCGCAACCTTTTATCGCTCGCTATTCAAAAGTGCGCAGCTGACCACGTTTTTGAGTCGAGCGTATCGGTAGTGTCACTCCCGAGTGACGAAATGAAGGGTAGAATTATCGGCCGTGAGGGTAGAAATATCCGTTCACTCGAAACTATCACAGGTGTTGACCTTATTATTGACGATACACCTATGGCAATCACCCTTTCAAGCTTTGACCCGATAAGACGTGAAATTGCCCGTCTTACCCTCGAAAAGCTTATATCTGACGGACGTATCCATCCTGCTCGTATTGAAGAAACAGTTGAAAAGGTTAAACGTGACCTTGATATTACTATTAAAAAAGAAGGCGAACGCGCATTGTTTGAGGCAGGTGTTCATAGCCTTCACCCCGAAATTGTTAAGCTGCTTGGCCGCTTAAAATACAGAACAAGCTATGGACAAAACGTTCTTAACCACTCGGTTGAGGTTGCACAGCTTTGCGGTATTCTTGCTGCTGAAATGGGCGAGGATGTTGCGCTTGCAAAACGTGCAGGTCTTTTACACGACATCGGTAAGAGTGTTGACTTTGAAATGGAAGGCTCACACATTCAAATTGGTGTTGATATTGCTAAAAAATATAAAGAGTCAAACGGCGTTGTTCATGCTATTGAAGCGCATCACGGCGAGGTAGAAGCTAAAACAAACATTGCAGTTTTGGTACAGGCGGCTGATGCTATTTCGGCAGCTCGTCCCGGTGCAAGACGTGAAAACCTCGAAAACTACATTAAGCGTCTTGAAAAGCTCGAAGAAATTGCCAACTCGTTTGACGGTGTTGAAAAAACATTCGCTATTCAGGCAGGTCGTGAAATCAGAATTATGGTTAATCCGTCTGAAATCAGTGACGACCAAATGGTACTTCTCACACACGATATTTGCAAAAAAATCGAGGGTGAGCTTGAGTATCCCGGTCAAATCAAGGTTCACCTCATTCGTGAAAACCGCACAATTGACTATGCAAAATAAAATAAAAAACAAGTCCTTTGCGACTTGTTTTTTGTCTATATAATCAAAGGAGATGTCGTAAATGATTTATACAGTAACACTTAACCCCGCAATAGATAAAACAGTTGAAATAGACGGCCTTGAGCTTGGCGGTGTAAACAGAATTGTAACAATGCGTACTGATGCCGGCGGCAAGGGTATAAATGTTTCAAAGGTAATATCAAAGCTTTCGGGAAATAGCATTGCTATGGGTATTGTTGGCGGTTCGACAGGCACTGATATTGAAAATGCACTTGCCGAAATGAAAATCGATACCGATTTTGTCAAGGTTGAAAGCGCCACCCGTGTAAATCTTAAGGTTATTGATACAAAGCATAATGTTAATACCGATATCAACGAGCCGGGCGCTCCTGTTTCGGCCGATGTTATTGGCGAGGTTGAAAATAAGCTTTCAAAAACAATCAAAAAAGGCGATATAGTTGTTTTAGCAGGCAGTGCACCAAAGGGCGCACCTGCTAACGTGTATGCAAAGCTTGTTAGACTTTGTAATGCGTACGAGGCTTGTGCCGTGCTTGATGTTGACGGCGCGTTTTTACAACCTGCTCTTGATGCAAAGCCGTACCTTATCAAGCCTAACATTGACGAGCTTTCGCGCTTTTTTAAAGTAGCTATTGCTGATAAAAAAGAGGCAGTTACATACGCTAAAAAACTCGTTGAGCAGGGTATACAAAAGGTAGTTGTATCACTTGGCGGTGACGGTGCGCTTTTTGTTGATAGCGAAGGAGCTTACTACGCACATCCCGTACCTGTTACCGTTCGTTCTACCGTTGGCGCAGGCGACTCAATGGTTGCGGCAATCTGCCTTGGTCTTGATAAAGGTTATTCGATTGAAGAAATTATAAAGCTTTCTATCGCAACATCAGCTGCCAATGTTACCTGTAGCGGCACACAAGCGGCTGAGTGGAGTGACATTGAACCTCTTATAAGTAAAGTGTGTTGGGAGAAACTTTAATGAAAAAACGTTTGTTTTTAATTGTATTAAGCGTTGTACTTTTGCTTAGCGCCACCTCTTGTAACGGCGGCAAAACAAAGGTTGACGTGTCATTCTTTACAGGAGTGTTTAATCCGTTCTCGGTTACCGGTAATCTCGACTTTGGTGCTGTGTCTATGACACAAGAAACATTGCTTACAAAAGTTACTGCCGACGACGGCGAGACAGCTATACTTTTTGATGCATATTCACAAGGCGTTGGTATTGCCAATGTTGTTTGGGATTCAGAGTTTGAGGAGTATGCAAAATATACCATTGAAATAGGCGATAATATCAAGTTTTCAAACGGCAAAGACGTAACCGCAAAAGACGTTGCGTTTTCGCTGTATGTTTATGCCGACATTAATTACAATGGCTGGGCATCGGTTGGTTCGTCAAAGCTTTTAGGGCTTAAAGAGTACCGCTATAACAACGAAAACGCTTCTTTAATAAAAATAACTGACGAGGATATAGAGGCTGAGCTTAAAAAGCCATCTAAAAAAACCAAGGAATATATAACCGAAAGAATCATAAAGCCTGTGCTTTTAGAAGAATACGATTGGGTGCAAAGGCTTTATACCGATGTTGGATACAAGGGCACCGAGGCTGAAGAGCATATTAAGCTCTATCCCGAGGCTAACGATTTGTTTGCGTTTTACTATTCGACTGACAAAGACTATACCCCTTCAAAAGACAAGCAGACACTTATTGACGATATTGCAAAAATGTTCCCGCTTGACTGTGAGCTTTTAGGCGAAATTTACGGCACACCGCTAAATCAGGTTGCAAAAAGATACGCCGAGCGCGCTCTTATCGAAAAAGCACTTGATAAAATGGGTGGACAGCCGGTTAACCATATCGAGGGAATAAAGATTATTGATGATAAAACGCTTGAAATAGGCGTTGAAACTGAATCTCTTGAACAGCTTGAAAAAATACTCAGTGTGTTTGTTGTACCTTTCGATGTTTACGGAAAAAACTCAGAGTATAAAGACGGTGCATTTAAAATCGATTTGGAGTCGGCACTCGATTCGAGCATAGAGCCTGTTGGTATTGGCCCCGCTGTATTTAAAAAATATAAGGCGGGCAAATATATTGAGTTTGAAAAAAACCAACATTATTATAAAGAACCTGAAATAGACTGTGATGTACGGTTTTTAGAAACGGGCGATAGCAGTGTAGAGTATCCGAGTATGTATTTTGACACACCCGATGTTATTGCTGTTAAAGAGTATAAATAAAAAAATCTTGACTTTTTTAAAAAAAGTAATATAATGTATTGTGATTGCGTGTGTACTTACGCGCAAATGGTCGATAAATAACGTAAAAATACGTTATTCCTTGTCTGTGTCAAAGATGCAGACCATAAGTCCAAAGGGAGGAGAAAAATTATGGCTAATATGCACAAGTATGAAACTATTTTCATCACAAAGCCTGATTTAACTGAGGAGGCTCATACCGCTATTGTTGATAAGTTTAAAGCTCTTATCGAAAAGAACGGTAAAGTTGAGTCTGTAGAAGATTGGGGCGTTAAAAAACTCGCTTACGAAATCAACTACATCAGAGAAGGCCACTATGTACTTGTAAACTTCGAGGCAGCTGCAGAGTTTATCACTGAGCTCAACCGTGTTTACAATATCACTGACGGCGTTATTCGCTCAATCGTTGTAAACAAAGACGAAAAATAATTTTAAAAACGAAAAGGAATCGTAACAATGCTTAATAAGGTTATTCTTACAGGTCGTTTGACCGTACAACCCGAACTCAAAACAACAACAAGCGGTATTAGCGTTACCACCTTTTCACTCGCAGTTCAGCGCAACTATAAAAACGCTGAAGGCTCATACGATACTGATTTCATTAATGTTGTTGCTTGGAGAAATCAGGCAGACTTTATTTCAAAGTTTTTTGAAAAGGGCCAACTCATTACTGTTGTAGGTTCGCTTACAAGCCGTAACTACGAGGATAAAATGGGTAACAAACGCACAGCAATCGAGGTTGTTGTTGACGAGGCACTCTTTGCAGAATCTAAAAAAGAATCTGTACGCTCTGCTACTGAATTCAAAGCACCTGCTGCAGTTGGCGGCAATGATATGGCATTTGAAGAAGTTAGTGACGACGAGCTGCCATTTTAATCTATAACGGAGGTAATCTCAAGTGGAAAAAGAAAATAATTTCAAAGGCGCAAGAAGACCGCGCCGTAAAGTATGTTCTTTTTGCGTAGATAAAGTAGAAGCTATCGATTATAAAGATGTTGCAAAACTTTCAAAATACACATCAGAGCGTGAGAAAATTCTTCCCCGCCGTGTAACAGGTACATGCGCTAAACATCAAAGACAGCTTACAACTGCTATCAAACGCGCAAGAGCTATTGCTCTTATGGCATACACAGCTGAATAATCAAACTAGAAGGACCGATAAATCGGCTCTTTTAAAGTTTGTAGTTGGTGTGTATAATATTCACTTTATTGCATACAATGGCTTGAATGATGTATATTTTACAGTATTTATAGAATATATATCCAAAAAAATTTTTTTAAAATTAACGCATTGTATCCAATTGGCTATAATTAATATAAAAATAAGAGAACCACACTAACCTCAGGCGTCAATCCCAGAGGCTCCAATTGCCAAGCGAAAGACGACTGATTCAAAAATAGTGTGGTTCTCTTTTCGATTAATATGGTGAATAGTAATAGTTAGTGCGCGCTCGGCCTTGCCTGCGCAATCATTTGACGTTCATTATAATCTCTTTGTTGGGCTTCTTTTGCTTTTTTAATATCCTCCGAACGCTTCTCTTTATAAAACTTTGTATAATATTTATATGCAGAATCGACACTTTGTTTCTTGGCGGATTTAACACAAGCTAAAAAATATTCTGTCTTTTTGTATCCATGATTTTTTATGTTATCCATAATCATATCGTACTCTTCCGGATAAAGCAGTATGGACATGCGCTTCTTCTTTGTCAAATATCTTGATAAGCTAAACTGACGAACATTATTTGAATTAGGTTTAAAATATGGTTCTGATTCTCCATCTTTCTTAGATCGAGCTTTTTTGTTATCAATTATAGTAATGTTTTCTTCATCAACCTCTTCATTTGGTTCAATCAATATATCGATACTTTTGGTTTTAATCATAAATGTGTGTTTAGGGTCATCCTCGGGATGCAAAAAGATTTTATCGTTTTTAATTTCCGCCGCAGCAAGAGTTATTTCGTGTGCTTCTCCTTTGAAATTAAAAAGTGCTCGAATTTTACTTGATATTTTCATGGTTGTTTCCTCTTTTAATTGTTAAATATAGTTTCCTTTAAAACATCATACGCCTCATTTATTTTTTGAGCGGACTTTGTGTCTGATTGAGACGATGCATCAGGGTGAAAAGCCTTTATTAACTTGTTCCGTTGTGATTTTAAGTTTTCCATAGTTACATCTTCTAAACTATCAAACATAAATAGCGCAAGTGCTCGATTAATTATATCTTCCCTTTCGCTTTTTCCAATAGAACCATATTCTTTTTCCATACATTCATCATATGCAGTGTGAAAGTTTATTAAAAAATCAGTCATCTTTTTAGGATTTTCATATTCTACTTTTCTACCAAAAAGACTGGTTTTTGCAGGTGCCTTGGCATTTTCATCTATTATTTTTTCTACATAAAACAAAGGATTAGAAACAACCATATGAAATAAAACATAACCACTTACCTTATCGCTTATAATACCTTCTTTAATTTTATTAGGAGAAAAAGATAGTTCAAATTCTAAAATGCTCGATAATTTAAAACAAACTATCGGATCTGTCCAACTTGATTTAAAATAAAGCAGTCCGTGAAATGCATCTAAATGAATATCTTTATACGAACTTGTTTCTTTAAAAATAGGTTCGTATTCTTTTTGCGATTTCTTTATATATTTTTTTAAATTACGAAAATCATCTAATGTGTAAATGCCATCGACACATTTTTTAATGTATGAAGGTATATCTTGAGTACATTTTGAACAAACATATGTATTATCACCCAACCTGGTTCTTGTAAACCAATTTGTCTTTTCTCCGCATTCTGCGCAATATATTTCTCTAAACAATTTCATTTTCAAACTCCTTTAGTTACATGAATGGCAAGTGTTTTTAGGTACAGCTACATTACAACTTGGGCATTTAGATTGGTTAAAATATTCGCGGTAACAGGTACCGTTGCTACCGTTACCCATAGTCTTTTTACAGTACATACATCCCGAAGTGCATGTGTGACAAGTGTTAGTTGGTACTGTAGTTCCACAATTAATACAAACATGTTCTCCCACAGTCCAATACCGCAAACATGTTCCATTTATTCCGGTACCGCTAATTTTTCCGCAATGTGTACAATATAACGTAAAATCGTTGCTCGCTTTTTCAAAAGCGCAAGTATGACACGTATATGCTGTAAAATAGACTCCGCAGTCGCCACAATAAGAATTTCTATTAACTTGTAAACATTTATTATTCTGACCACTGCCTACTTTTTTACCACAAATAGAACAATCACTATCATAAGGCCTTCCGGCTAAATCGCGAAGAATATAATAAGTAGTTATAAGTCCAGGAACACTTTCGTAGGTCGCACCTTCTATTGGTGTTGTGCCTGTTGTTCCATCGGGATATGTATAAATAATCGGAGATTTGCCATCCCAAGATATGCCCGTTTTAGTATCGGCGTGTTGAACCACTTGTGGTTGAACAGAAGTGGTTGCGGAATTGGTGGTGACATTATTTGAGGTACCAACACTGGTATTGTTGGTTGTGGTTGAAGTAGTGGTTTGTGTTTGTTGAACAGATTGTTGTGAGTTGGTTTGAATAGTATTATTCTCTTCTTTAACCGCCTCGCCAACAGTTTCTTGTTGAGTTTGTTCTTCGGCCTCTTGTTCAGCCTGGCTCGGAAGACCCTCTTCCTGCTGTTGTTCAGCTTGTTCTTCAAGCTTCTCGTCCAGTTCAGGAATAGAAGACTCAGTATAAGGAGTAATTTCTTCCAGCTCGTCTTTAAGCACATAAATAGCCACAGGAGTTGCGATAGCAGTCGTTAAAACAACTGCACCAACAACAATAGAAAGTACAGTATGTGCTTTAATAAATGCACCAATTTTAACAAAAATATTAACAATAGCGTTTTTCATAGTGTTACTCCTTTAATGCTCGAATTTTCTCTTCGAGCGTTGTCTTGATTTCAAGATATTCAGGCTCGTCTTGCAGGCAGTAGCAACGAGCTTCTGCTGTTACGTGCTCTAATGCCTCTTTGAGCGCACGTGCTAATCGTCTTTTGTCTGTGTCGTTCATCATTTTACTCCTTAAAATAAATAATAAAAAAAGACGCACTCCACCTACTTTCATAAAGAAAGAAGGTAAGTACGTCTTTATTATCATACTTGACAAGAAAGCTGGACAGACTTCCCTGTATCCTTGCTTTTTGATTGTTATTACTATTGATTGCGGCAATGTATATTTGCTTCGCGCACACTCTCCCACCAAAAAAGAACAAGTGTATCAATGGTAACTACTCCGCACAATCAGGCAGCGACCACTTATAACCTTTGTAACGCATACCCATCCCGGTGTTGCCACACAACACTATTTTGTTCGGCGGAATATACTTGGTATTTTTATACTGCATTTAATGCAATATAATAGTACCATATCACATTGTATGTGTCAAGGAAAACATTAAAGCAAAAGAAAAACGCCCTTTTTAAAGAGCGTATTTTCTATTAAGAGTTCTTGTCACTGTCACCTTCACATATTGTTTTTATTGCTTGTGTGTCTTGCTTTTTAACAAAAACAGGAATGGTTATCCAAAATTTAACCAAGGGATATTTGGTATAAAACTTGGAGAGCTTTATGCTAATTTTATTTAATGCTAATCTTATTAAATTTATGATTGCAATCAAAAAGGTAATAATAAAAAATATGCATATAGCATACAAAAAAGCCTTTTCCTTGTTTGTGAAACACCAATAACAGCCTAATATCATGCAGAGCGCGAAAACTACGATATGAAACTTGAATTTTAACCACTTAAATGGATATAACAATAAAGCAATAGTTGATATAAACAGAGAAAGAATTATTGATAGAACATATAAAATTGTCATAATCCAGTCTGGCAAAAATATTGTTTTGTAAGTCATAAATAGAATTCTTTCATAATTAAATAGCCTATTTTAGCAATTCATACTTAAGTAGATCGACAACAATGTTTTCGTTGTAGTATGTTTGAACTTTCTTTTTAAAAGCAATGAGCGTATTATGCAAGTCACCATATTTAGGTTTAAGAATATCTTTTCCTTTTTTGTCTTGACCAACAACAATGCTTACATTAATTTCGTCTTCAATTTGAAAAACCCCATATTTAAACGAGCTGTCGTATTCTTCGTAGACGTATTCGTTCGTAACATTATCTTTCTTGCTAATTTCTTTTATAATATCATGATATTCTGCTATAAGCATTTTTTCTTCGTTAGATAAAGGAATTGTTTTAATAATTGTGTCTAATTTTTTTCTGGCTAAAGTTTCTTTTTCAAAACACAATTCGTTTTGATAACTTCTTCCATCGGAACCATTTAAACTTCTACATCTATTTTTTTGTGTTAAGCAAGTATATATTAAACATTTTTTAAGGAATTCTTCATCTTTGATATAAGAATCTCCACCATCTCCACTTGTAAAATATAAGTTTGACTCATACCAATTTTGTGGAGTAAAGGTTTTTGCACAAAAAAGAGGTAATTTTTCTATGAAATTGTCAGCCCTAAGATAAAATCCGTTTTTTCTTAAATTTAGCGTAGTTCTTGTTAGGTTACAATTTTTTGGATTGAATGCCATTCCCACCAAATGAACCCAACCGATAATATTTTTATTATAAATGTTTTTAGTTCCTGTGCTTTTTTGCTTTAGGCCCTCTAAACCGTTTCTTTGACAATATATTCCATTGTTTTTGTCCTCAGGAAAACTTCTTTTATCAAATAGTTTTTCACTTGGGGCTACATGAATTTTTTTTACATCAATAGTTTTAATCTTTTTTATTCTTTCATCAATAATATCAAGAACCTCTAATTTAATCGTTTCTAAAGGGGAAAAATCCCTATTGTTCCAGTAAATACAAGAAACCGCTTCTGCGCCGGCATGAAAATGCGCTCTATTAAATAAATATCCTTTAACAAACTCTTTATTTACTAAATGACCAGTTTTCCAGTATTTCAATGGCGCAAAAACTATATATGCATCATCTGGTTTTTTTAAATAATATTCAAATCCAGACCAAATAAAAACATTTAACGGATCTTTACTTAAAACTAATCCTTTAAAATCTGACTTGAATTTCGAATTCATCACTTCGGTTAAATCATTAGCTTCAGAATTACCTCTTGATACCCCTGTTATAGGAGTATCTCCTGCATCATCGGAATAAGGTGGGTTCTCAAAAATGATTATATTACAGTTTGGATCATCAATATATTTTTTTATTTCCTCTCTTAAAAGAAATGCTTTTGTTAATGCGTTAGAGCCATCTAAACAACCGTCTTTGTCAAACATGGGATAGGTATTCTTTTCCCGTGGAATAGGTGGCAAGATACATCTTACTAAATTTCCCAATCTATCCTTTAAAGCATGCCATTCTTTTACTTCATAAGTATTAACAATAACATGTGACAGTTCTTCTTCTGTCAATTCCATTTCAAGATTACCGGTTCCGGCACATCTATCTAAGATAATGTAATCATTACCTTCGGGAATTTTTTGTATGGCCATCCTTACTAATTCAACTGCTTTTTTTGCGTAAAGAGACGGAGTATAATAAGCGCCCAGTTTTTTCTGAACAAGAGGGTCGTTCAGCAAATCCATAATCAAAGAAAAATCTTTTTCCTCACCCTTCCATGGGTTTATAAAATCTGATAATTCTTTTTTAGGGTTTCTAATTTCTTTAAAGAATTCAACTTTTTTTGGTTTAGATGCGTTCGCATAGAAATACAATGACCATCCAAAAACATTATGTATGTTTATATCAATTTTTACATATTCTGGAGTTTGATTTAGAATATGTAACAATTCTAAGCTTTTAGAAAGGTTGTCTAAATCATATTTGATTATTTTGGGATCTTTTCTTTCTTTAAAATCTATTATTCCTTGACTTGCTTGCAAAGTAGAATATTTTGGAATGTCGTTTATAATATCTAAATAATCGTTTGCATCATATAGATAGACTTTTTTCTCGTCTTGACTTACAAGCATTATGTTTTTGGGGACAGGGATACCATCTCTGTTGAATCTTACGAGATAGATAAGAGCCTGTGAAAGGGCTTTTGAACGACCATAACTCATGATGTTTTGTTTGTGCTCAAAAATTGTTCCGTCAATATATCCATCTGTGTTTCTATCTATGTTAACTTTAAAATCGTCACCAAATAATTTTTCATAAAAAATAGTTTGATATGTAACTTCATCAACTATCAAGGGATTAACAATTTTAATTGCCATACAAATACTTCCAATCATATAATTTTTTCGTAAAAGTAATCAAAACATACTTATAAAAGAAAAAAGACAGAGAACCCGGTGTTCTCTGTCTTGAAATAATGATTATTTACTTTTTAATTACCACATAGAAGATAGCAACTCCATATTACTTTGTTTAAGAGCAAATGAACTGTGTACATACTTTTGCAATGTAATGCTCACGTTGGCATGACCAAGTAATTCCGATAAACTTTTTATTTCAAATCCCGCCTCAACAGCTCGAGTTGCAAATGAATGTCTAAGCGCATGAAAATTCGCTTTTTCAACTCCTGCTTCAAGCAAATATTTTTTAAACTTATATTGCATAATACGAGGCTCTACTACTCTTTTTTCTTTATTGCCCAAAAAATATTGTTGTCCAACACCGTTGGATCTAAACTCTTCCATCATATCTCTTAAAAATGAAGGTATTGGAATAAAGCGTATTGATGTGGTGGTTTTAGGAGCACCTATAAACAATTCCGTTCCACTTCCTGTTTTTTTATTAAGTCGCTGCATTGTATGTCGTATCCTAATGCAATCAGTCTCTATATCTTCCCATCGTAAAGCACATAGTTCACCAATACGAATTCCTGTGTAAAGAGCAACAAGAACTCCGAATTTATAAATATCTATATCATCAATTAGATATGCCACAAGATGTTGTTGTTCCTCTTTTGATAAAACCCGCATTTCTTTTTTCTCACAGGTTAGATATACAAACTCAGGTAACGGCAATTGGTATTGTCGATGCCCATATTTAAGACATGAATGTAAAAAAATTAATATCGAATTAACTGTTTGAGGGGACAACCCAGTTTTCAAGCGTTCAAGCGAAAACTCATGAATTGTCGCCGTAGTAACGTAAACCACGGAAAGACCGCCTATAACGCTTTCTATGTGGTTTTTAACAAACCCACAATAACGTTGATAGGTAGATAGCTTGACACGATTCCGGTTTATAAAAAGCCATTCTTGCGTTAATTGAGCAACCGTGATTCTACGTGTCGGAACTGCTTTTTGATAAAGTAAAATACGATCTAATGCATCCTGACGTTTTTCTCTTGCTTCACGTTTGCTGTGGCCATACACGGAACCATATTTTTTCTTTCCAAAAACATCGATTTCTTTTACATATCTTGCTTCCCATAAACCATCTTTTCTGTGGTAAACACAATCTCCTGTTTTTTTCATTACAATTCCTCCTTATGTATATACCACCTCCAATACAACAATTCATTATTAAAAGCCTTTATTTTTAATTTCAAGTAGTAGATTTTGCCTATTATTATTGAATATTTTGTCAATTTAAGTTATACTGTATGCGGTATAAAGTAATTTTAATACCGTTTTACACGAAATAAAATGATTACTTTTACGAAAAAACTATAGCAATTAACAATACACATCTCTGCGTTTGCGACGCAGGGATTTTATTATATTAACTTTGCTTGGTAAATAAAAAACACCTCACCTACATTCCAAAAAGGAAGTAAGTGAAGTGTTAAAATTAACAACCTCGTGCAAGGACTGTAACTCTTTTCCTTGCTACTGTACTTTGAACGTAATCGATTCAATCCCTATAACAACCGCATCCGGTGCCAAAGAAAGAACCCTCCAAGCCGCAACGCTCAAATCGGCAAAGCCCTCTTATTTATCCCTCTACTCATCCATTACTCCGTCTGTCTCGGACCTCACCCTGGATGTGGATATATGACAACTAAATGGTCTACTCGCAACTTTATTGTTTACGGCGATTTAGTGTATGACAATTATATTATACCGCACGCGGTTTGTCAATCTTGATGTTCTGACTGTTTAGGTTTTGAACTTCTTTTTGTGTTGCCAAAACGTTCATCTTTAGGATACGGAGCATTATTAGGAATTAGCCAACCCGAACTTGTTTTATATGCTCCTTCTATTCTGCCATCAGCACAAATCCTTTTTACAATAGCTTTGCTTTTACCATGTAACTCTGCATATTCGCTTGCGGATATGTATCTTGTGTTTTCTTTTAAAATTCCATCAAAAACACTCTCGTTAATGATTATCAATTTATTTGTATCGTCAACAAAAGCGAGGGTTATTCCCGGCGCGTCTTCAATGTCGGACACCTCATTGTTCCAATATCCGTCATTACCTTTGAATCGATTTACTTTTTTAAATGAAGTAAGAAATTTAATGACATCTTCGGTTGTGGCATTGATTATTGTTCCATTCGGACAATAAATGCGCGTCTGCTTATAGGTGTGTACTAATCTTAGTTTCATACTATTCTCCTTAAAATGTGTTTAGAGGTTATAAAATGAATAAAAAATTATTTAACAATGTTTCAAAAGATTTTTTTGATTTGATAGAATCAACCAGCGTTGTTGCACAAAAAGAGGATTTGCGTTTACAAAAAGAAAAAATTAAAAAAATTAGTCCTTATTCAAATGATATAAATAATGCGTTTTCAAGTTGTGATGAGTTTGTCTTTTTACAATCTCTTAATTTAAAAGAAGCTATTGTTACAAGAAAATCTTTAATTAGAGATATAGATTTTAACTTATATATAACATGCAAACAAAAAACAAACTTAGAATTGATGCTTGAAGGAAGTTCTCCGTATTTTACAGATAACGAGGACGATTGTATTGTTATACATCATATAGGACAAGCATATGATTCTCCGTTTGCCGAGCTTACGGCCGCAGAACATTCGCAGTACGGAAACAGTAAACTACTCCACAACACAAAAACACAAAGTTGGCGTAACGACATCTCTAAAAAGAATAGTTTTCAAAACGAAAAAATTACTTATTGGAAAAAGAGAGCAAATAACGAGATAGAATTTATATCTGATAGAAAGTTAAAAAGCACTTCCCTAAATAACCATACGCAAAAAAGTATAATTGTTAAGATAAAAGATCCTATTGAAAAGATTTTTTCGGCATGTAGCGTAGAAGATTTAAAGTACATATCTAATCTTGCTAACAGTTATATCTTAACAAAACAAGTTGGTGGCAAAACAATAGAAGAATTTATTTTAAATTCAAGAGATGAAATAAATGTTTCTATCAAATGCACGGAATGTAATTCGAACAATTTAATATGTTATGGATATCAAAACACAAGTAACGAGAAAAAACAACGCTATAAATGCAAGGATTGTGGAAATGTATTTTCATTATTTCACAACGCGATTATATCAGGAAGCAATCTATCATTTATGCAGTGGATTAAATTTATTGATTGCTTGTATAATGGATATTCTTTAGAAAAAACAGCCGATTTATGTGATATAAGTGTACAAGCAGCATTCGATAATAGATTGAGGCTATTTTATGCTTTGAAAATATTAGAAGAAAAAGTTTTATTAAAAGGAAATATTGTTATAGATGAAACATATATTCTTTCGAACCATAAAGGAAACCGCAGTGGGCAGTTTGAATTTGAATTGGTTAGGCCTCCCCGTAAAAGAGGCAAACAGAATCATATACCAGGAACCTCAAAAGAACAAGTATGCATCGTTTGTGCGTTAGATAGTTATGGCGTTTCCGTTGCAAAAATCGCAGGCTTTGGAAATCCTACGGCTAAGAAAATAGAAGGTGTCCTAAACAAGCATATAGATAAAAATAGTTTGATATCTTTATATTCAGATGGTTCTCATGCAATTAAGAAATTTGCAAAAACAAATTTATATCCTATTCAACAGGCCACGCTTATAAGAAAACATAAAAGTTTAAAAAGGCCGTGGGTAAACAAATATGTTCAAAAAATAAATTCATATCATTCGCGGCTGAAAAGATTTATTAATTCGTTCAATGGAGTATCAAGCGAGTTGATTGAGGGATATATGTGCCTTTTTTCTTGGAAGGACCGCAATAGAGATAGAGAACCAATAGAGGCTTATAAAGAATTACTTAGCATTATGGTAACGCCTGGTTATTATAAATCGATAAATCAAATTGTTTCCGAAAATATAATTGAGAGTGCAGCTGAAATTGAAAATAAATTTCTTCAAAACAAGGTTGAAATTAGGAACTATAAAAGATCAAAAGAAATATATGACCGATGGAGCAAAGGAGAAACAATGAAAGAACTTGGGGCTTCTTTTGGTTTGTCAAAGCAAAGAATTCAACAGTTAATTAAACAATTTAGAGTAAGAGGTTATGCGTATAAAACAGAACGTGAAAAAAGGAAAGAAGAAAGCACATTAGTATCATATGCTCAGGATAAAAAATTTTTAGAAACACAAAAAACATTCAATCGAAATTATACTATATATCTTGAAAAACAACATTGGAACGGAAGTGATAAATCTTTTTATAAAAAAGCTTCTAAAAAATACAATTTAAGTATACAGAGCATAAAAAACAGATTAAGCGACGTTAAACGAATACTTAGGTTGAGAAAAACGTTTTATGTATATGAAAAATATGATTATTTATCTTTACGGGAAATGATAGAATTGATTTATAAAAAATACACCTTGTTATATAATGGTTCTTCAAATATAACAAAAAAGGAATGTTATAGGTTGTTGTCCGAGGAATTTGGATACAAAGAGATTACTATCCAAAGTGTCGTTAGTAGGTTTGAAAAAAATGAATTTGATTGGGAAAGTAAAGAAGCAATTAAAATTCCAACATCACAGGGTTTAAATAGAGATATATCTATATTTATTGATTTTATGAAATGGGGTGGTAGCCGAAAAGATTTTTTTAAATATACAAAAGAAAAATATAACGTTTCTAAAAGTACAACACAAAAAATCCTTCAAATGAACTATCTTGCCGATCCTAAAAGGTATGAAATAACGAAACTGTATTAGGCCACACAAGGAACTGGTGGCAATGCAGTAAGCTGATTATAGGGAATATATGAATTGCTATCATTGATAGACTGCAACATTTGCGATGCTAAATTATTTTCAGATATTTTCTTGTAATTTTCAATCCAAACAAATAAATTTACATAATGATTCAAATATTTTGTAGCCACTCCATTGTAGTTTTTTAGACTTCTCCTAAATCTACGATGAAAATTGTTTACGTTTTGAATGTGGTAGGACCCTTTTATTTCGGGCGGACTTGATTGATTTCTTGGGATACTGTGAGAAGCAAGTTGTATAAGTTCAATTGAGGAGTTAGAAAAGTAATTGCTAAAGCTGTACGCTTTATCAGTTAAAGCGATGGAATCCGATGAAAGACGCTCTTTAAAAGCATACTCAAGTTGAGGAACACTAACGCTTCCAACACCTATGGTTTCTGCATAAGATTGTCCGTTACGTTCGACAGCGCACAAAACGCAAACCTTTCCACCGGTTGCTGCGGTATTATCATTACCGCGCTTATATGCTTTTCTCGGCATGGTAAAGTTTTTACTATTTTTGTGGTTTCCTTTATAACTGATAGAGAAAAACATGTCGTCGATTTCTACTATTCCACCAAGTACTCTGTTGGCTTGATCGGATTGTAGCGCATGTAAAATTTTATGACGCCAAGTAAACGCGGTTTGAACGCTTATATTACACTCCTTTGCACATGCAGATAATGAGGCTCCATTAAGTAGAAGAATAATATATCTTTCCCACGTAGATAACGAATGACGAGACTTTGAAATTGTAGAATATGAAGTGCTATAAAATACCGTGTTGCAGCTTTTGCATTTATAACGTTGTTTGCCGTTTTTATCTTTACCGTATTTTAATATTTGGTTTGACGAACATTTACGGCAAGTGTGAACATTGTACTCTTCACCAACACAAACATTTGAATCAGGAGAGAGTTTTAGCATCTTCAATATTTCATAGGATAGTATTTCTAAATCTTTTTGACTTAAAGATTCTACGGCATTAATAATATTAGTTAACTTTTTCATACATTTACCTCAATAACTTTTCCTAATTATATTATAGCCTATCGGCTACAATATGTCAAGATAAAAATGTATAAAAATGCAAAAAAGTCCTGATAAAATCAAGACTTTTCACTAAAACAACTACAAACTTTAATAGAGCCGATAAATCGGTCCTTCTTTATTTTATATATAATGAAGAAAATTGCCATTTTTAATGGCGAAATATGTTAAAAAAGCAAGTGATTATGTGCTATTACAACATTTTAAAAGTTTTTTAATTTTTTTCAAAAAAGGTGTTGACAAAGGGGGATGTATTTGTTATTATATTTGGGCAGCCTTGAAACAGGGGTATGCAAAATGAACTTTGAAAATTAAACAGCATCATAAAAAGGACCCGTTAATTGTTTTGAAAAAAAGGACAATTAACAGATATTAACTTACAAAAGTCAGTAAATGTTATGAGTCTGGAAAAGATAATTTTTTAAGAAATAAATTTTTTTAGAGAGTTTGATCCTGGCTCAGGACGAACGCTGGCGGCGTGCTTAACACATGCAAGTCGAACGGAGCCTATCGAAAGAAGTTTTCGGACAGATTTTGAGAAAGCTTAGTGGCGGACGGGTGAGTAACGCGTGAGGAACCTGCCTTTCAGAGGGGGACAACAGTTGGAGACGACTGCTAATACCGCATAAAGCAGTTTTGTGGCATCGCAGAACTGCCAAAGATTTATCGCTGAAAGATGGCCTCGCGTCTGATTAGAT
>JAZNXL010000016.1:0-43246 GCA_045593905.1 Eubacteriales bacterium | reverse complement strand
TCATACCATAGGAGACCGGAAACATCAATCGGAAAAACCTTGCGTTCAGAGGCCCGATTTGCTATAATACTCCAGTACGCCCGGGTGTAGCGCAGTTGGTAGCGCGCCTGCTTTGGGAGCAGGATGCCGCAGGTTCAAGTCCTGTCACTCCGACCAAAAAAACACAGTTGGTGCTTTTGCATCAGCTGTGTTTTTTATTGTTGAAAAGGACTTGAACCTTAAGAAGGCACGAACCGTAAAAAAACAGTTCAGTGAACTGTTTTTTAGGTGAGTGGTGCGCGGTCGGGTACCAAAAGGCATAGCCTTTGGGTCGACAAGCACGCAAGACGCGAAGCGGCTTTGTCCTGTCATCCCGACCACGTCGAAGCAAAGTCCGCTTTGCTTCGACTTTTTTGTTTTTTAAAAAAGTCTTTCGCCCGCTACCTTGCTTCTCCTTTTTGCAAAAAGTCACGCTCGGCTCGTCTGCTTGGTTGTAAACGCCCTCGCAACGTCTCGCTATCGCTACCAACTTTTTGCAAGTCTCTTAAGTACCCTTTTGGGTGCCTTTTTTATTGCATTGAAATTTGAAAAGGACTTGAACCTTAAGAAGGCAAATGCCGTTAAAATTTTCTGTGTTTATGTAAAATATAGTAAACGGGAATAGCTGCAAGCGGAAATAACATTCCTATAAGCATACCTATTTTAAGTCCTAACTGGTCGGGGGTTAAGCTAAGCGAGACTGCTAAGCTTTGTAATGCAGGCATTTGTACCGCGCTGTCAGCTGCAACACCCACAAGCTGAGGTACAATCGCAGCACCCATATCGCCGCCTGCTGCCATCAACGCGAACACAACAACTCCGCCCGACTCAAAGCGGTCGGTAGCAATAACAAGTGAACCAGGCCACATCATTGACGCGCAAAAGCCCGTCAGCACACACGCAACAAGACCAATCAGTGCAACATTACTGATTGCCGCAACGAGATAGCAAGCCACCGCACCGATTGCACCAAAGAACAATACGCGTGTTATGTTCTTGCCGATTTTTGAATAAAGTGTACGCCCAAGTCCAAGTGCCGCGCTAAACATCGCAACACCGAACACATCGCCCCACACCTTGTCAATACCGAGTGCATTTTCAAGGTAACTCGAACTCCACTGGGCCATGGTGACCTCTGTCGCGCCGCCAAGAAAAATTCCTATAACGCTCGCCCACAGTGCAGGCTTTTTAAAAAGCGAAACAATTTCGCTCGGTTTTTCGGCATTATGTACGCAGGTAATACCCGTTGAGCAAAAAAGAACTGCCGAAATAATTGGAATAATCAAAAACAACAATACTAATATATTCCAGCTTTGCTTACCAAACGCAAGCAAAAACAGAGTGCCAACAATTATAACACCGACTGCTCCCCACGCATAGACCGAGTGAAGTCCGCTCATCTGTCTATCGGGGTCATCTGACGGAATTGATGCAATGATAGGGCTTATAAGCACCTCGGCAAGACCTGCCGCCGCTGAAAAAATGGCGGTGCCTATTGCAATGCCAATGTATGCATATTGCGGTGCAAAGGTTGGCACTAACGCAAAAATCAAAAAACCTATAATTGTTAAAAATGGCATTGTACGAACAACCGTCGGAATATTAAACTTGTGTGAAAAGAAAGAAAAAACAAGGTCGACGGTAAGCTGCGTTGCAAAATTTATAACAACCAAAAGACCGAGAAGTGAATAAGAAACCCCGTAAAGTGAACGAAAGGTTAAAAATAGTATCGGCGAAATGTTGCCCGCAAAAGCCATTGTGATGTTTACAGTGTAGCAGGCAAGCTTTAATAGTTTATAGTTCGTTTTCATAATTTACCTGAAAATAAAAATTATTATATTTAATACTTATAGCACAGTCGTGCTTGTTTTTCAAGTAAAATATTCATATAAAAAAGCAAAGACAACTTGTTAACGAAGCGTCTTATTGTGGGAACCCTTTTTATTGCATTGAAATATGCAAACGACTTGAATATAGCCTGTAAAAACGGAAAAAGTATATAGTAGTAATTAAACGGAGGTAAAATTATGTTTAAACACGAAAAAATGCTTTTTCATCCTGTTGAGGTAGAAAGACCAAACCCTCAGTATGCAGCGCTTTTGCAAGAACAGCTTGGCGGCGGTAACGGCGAGCTTAAGGCAGCTATGCAGTATATGTCACAGAGTTTCAGAATTAAAGACCCCGAAATTAAAGATTTATTCCTTGACATTGCCGCAGAAGAACTTGGTCACATGGAAATGGTGGCGCAGACCATCAATCTTTTAAACGGACACGATGTTGATGCCCAAAAGGTGCCTTCAGGCGAAATTCAGTCGCACGTGCTGCTTGGTCTTAACCCCGGTCTTATAAACGCTTCGGGTTACTCTTGGACAGGCGATTATGTAACGGTAACAGGTGACCTCTGCGCCGACCTTCTTAGCAATATCGCGTCCGAACAGCGCGCAAAGGTGGTTTATGAATACCTATACCGTCAGATTGACGACAAAAAGGTGCGTGAAACAATCGACTTTTTATTAAACCGCGAGGAAGCGCACAATCAGATGTTCCGCGATGCCTTTAACAAGGTGCAAAACTCCGGCTCTAACAGAGATTTTGGTACAACCAAAGCCGCTAAAATGTATTTTTCAATGTCAGACCCCGGTCCTAATGCATTTGCCACAGGTGAAACAAAACCTGTTTCTTTTGATAAATAATATTAAAACCGCTGAAGTTTTTTACGCTTCAGCGGTTTATTTTATTCTTCTATTTGAGAATACAGCGGTTTTTCCTCTCGATTTCTATATTCGTGCTTTTCGTAGTATCCGATAAGCTTACCGTTGTCATCACGAAGAGCAACCATATAAACGTCCTTGTTTTCTTTATCGTTGCGCGAAGTGAAAACTGTGTTGTTATTCTTGCTCTTTGCAAACCAAGCGACTACGCGGTCAATTTTTTCGTTAGAATCGGCATTGTGACACGCCTTTAGGCTTTTGCCTGTAAGGTCAGTATGATAACGCGCTATTGACGCAGGGTTCATATAAACCACCGTATGCTCTAAATCGCATATAACAACAGGTGCGCTATCCTGGTCGAGTACACTTTTGAAAAATTTTGATAATTCCATATTATTTCAATTTCTTTCCGTCAGCAAAAGCATTGCCGACCTTTTCACCGAGTTTAATATAGGTATGGTGCACGGGGTCGTAGGTTATAGCCTGTAACTTTTGGGGGTCGATTTGTCCGTCTTGACCCAGTACCGACTCATCTGCGCTGACGTTTACAATCTCACCTATGCAAATACCGTCTTCATTAAACTTTAACAGCTTGCATTCAACAGTCATAGGAAATTCGTTGATTATGGGCGCGTTTACAAATTGTGATTTTACGGTTGTAAGACCTGCTTTTTCCATTTTATCGACAACCTTGTTGCCCGAAGCAATGCCCACATAGTCAGCTTCAATCACGTGCTTGCTATCCGCAATACTTACCGTAAAAGCACCGCTCTCTATGATGTTTTTGGTGGTCTTGTGGTCGTCTGCAAGGCAAACCATAATTTGATTAGTATCATAAATTCCGCCCCAAGCCGCATTCATACAGTTTGGCTTTTCGTCTTTATCGTAAGCCGCAACAATAAATACAGGCATAGGATAGACCCATGTTTTTACTCCAAAATCTTTACGCATAATGCTTTTCTCCTTTGCGTGTGATATAGATTTTCTATTTTTTACAATAAATCATAATCGCTCTGAACACATACTCAGCAGTGCCCTCGCCGTTTTTATCTATTGTGTTTTTAAAACGGTTGTCGGCAACGTACATCTGCCCAAGGCCTGCAAGAATCGGCACTGTGCAGGTATAGTAGTTTTCGGTTATATAGTCCTGTAGCTGTTTTACAGCCCCTTGCGCCGCCATTGAGTCGGGTTTTGCACCGCTTTGCATTATTTTGGCAAAGTTTGCAAAAATCGCTTGCATGCCTACCGCCGCTTTTTCAGATTTTGGCTTTTGCTCATACTCTTTATAAGCGTCGGTGTCGCCCCATTTTTGTTTTGCTTCTTGTTGGTAATTATCCATTATATTCTCCTTGATTTACCATATAAACGGTATTAATTTTTTCTTAACTCTTTGACAGTATTCGGCGTACCCGCAAAGCCCGTTTAAAAGCAGTTTTTCTTCGTCTTTTATACGCAGTGCAATAACAATAGGATAGCCTAAAAATATAAACGCCGCATACCACGACCCGAGTATAACTGGTATAGATAAAAACATAAAAATTGTTGTCATATACATAGGGTGTCTTACTATACCATAAAGTCCCGTGTCAATAACCTTTTGACCTTGTTGTACCTTGATAGTACGCGATAAATACGCATTTTCACGCATTACCTCGGCATACAATAAATATGATATAAAAAACACAACTGACGATACTGCAACCAGCCATTCAGGTACACTCGACCAGCCAAATCTAAAGTCGAGACCTGCCACAATAAACCCGACCAAAAATATAAACGCAGAAAATGCAACAACGCCCTTTTGAGAACTGCGCTTTTCTTTTGAATCAAGTCGGCTTTTTAAAAGCTTGGGTGCTTTTAAAAGCATTACAATTCCCATAATAAGCATTGGTATAAACATAAGCGCCATAAAAAGCTGTCCGCCAAAGAATCGCATTGTTCCTGCAGGCAAAAAAACAAGCAGCCCTACAATTAAAACGCCCGTTATAAATTTAGTTAGCGCGCTAAATAATAGTTTCATTTTTACCTCTAAACTCACTTTGTGCTTAAAACATTATACACTGTTTTTTAGTGTTTGTAAACAAGCAGCATACTTTTTCGTAGTATAATACGGAGGTGAAACCATTGAATAATAATTGTCCTCAAAGAGTAAGCTGCGGATTTTTAGCAGTTGTTGCAAGCCTTATAATAGGCGTTGTTGCCGCATTTTTATCAATAACCGAAACAATAGTATTAACCCCTGCATTTTTGTGGGTAACACTTGGCGTTGCAATAGGGTTTATTGCAATTTTATTAATATCTTCTGCAATTTCTCCGCAAGGTTGCAGTTGTAACTGCGGCGCCGTTTCCACCGCTGTTACAGGTATACTCGGAACTGTGCTCTTTTCACTAATACCGCTTGCTACAACGGTTGTTGGCACTACCGTTATAGGAGCAATATTAACAGGCCTCTTACTGTTTTTCTTTGCACTCACTTTAACCGCCCTTACCTGCCTTATAAAATGCGCTTATTGTAACCACGATTAAAAATAACGGCTTTTAGCCGTTATTTTTTCTTTTTGTCCTTGCATTAGACCATTATTACTTATATAATAAGATTGACAAAATATATTAAGGAGAAAAATATGGCTATATTTCTCGCTGTAGATTTAGGTACAACAGGCTGCCGCAGTATTCTGTTTAACGAGTCGCTCGAGCTTATCGGCTCGTCATACCAAGAATACGGCTTAATCACGCCCCAACCAAACTATGTTGAGCAAGACGCAGAGCTTTGGTGGCAGTTAACCCTTAAAACCGCAAAAGAGGCAATTACAAAGAGCAAAACAGACGCAAAAGATATTCGCTCAATCTCAATTTCTTCACAGGGCATTACAATAGTACCTGTTGACAAAAACTATAAACCGCTTTGCAACGCAATCTCGTGGCTTGACAGCCGTTGCGATGCCGAGCTTGAACAAATTCGCAAGTTTTATAGCGATAGCGAAATTACCGAAAACACCGGTAAACCGCTTCATACATACTACACTTTACCAAAAATAATGTGGCTTCAAAACCATAAGCCCGAGCTTGTTCAAAACGCATACAAGCTTTTAATGCCGCTCGAGTTTTTAACAGCACGCTTTACAGGCCGTGCCGTTACCGACCACTCAATGGCTTGCGGCACAATGTTTTACGACGTAAACAATCAGTGCTGGTGGCAAGAGGTACTTGAAAGATTTAACATAGACCCCCAAAAGCTCCCCGAGCTTGCCTGGGGCGGCGAGGCGGTAGGCACTGTTTTACCTGAGGTTGCAGCCGAGCTTGGTCTTTCAAACGACTGTATTGTTGCCCTTGGCGCACAGGACCAAAAATGTGCAGCACTTGCGGCGGGTCTTGACCGCGACACAGTTACCGTATCGCTCGGTACTGCGGGTGCAATTTCAAAACTAAACTACAAAACCGACGTAAAACGCGGAAAGTGCAGTTATATTATGCCTGGCGCGTGGGTTACCGAAGGCGTTATTAACACCGCAGGCACCTGTCTTAGATATATCCGCGACCTGTTTTATAAAGACGAGCCATACAGTCTTATTGACCAAGAGGCTGAGCAAGCGCTCAAAAACAACAGCACAGTAATGTTCTACCCGTATATGAGCGGACCTTCAGACCCCGACCACTACCCTGACTCAACAGGCTGTTTTTACGGAATAAACCTTGCATCAAAGCGCGGTGACTATGCGCTTGCAGTAATGGAAGGTATTGCATACCAAATTCGCATAATTTTAGAGGCAATGGGTAACTACCAGTCGGTTGACGAAATGGTTGTTTTCGGCGGCGCGTCAAAAAGCGACCTCTGGAGCCAGATTATTGCCGACATAACAGGTATTACTGTTTGCGTTCCCTCAACATCAGAGGCAGCAGGCGCAGGCGCGGCAATTCTTGCCGCAAAAGGCGCGGGTATTGAGCTTTCTCCGCTTAAGATTACTAAAAAATACACACCAAAAACCGACTGTAACGCAAAATACGCACTCTACAGGGCGGTTGAAAAAAAGCTTTTTGCGGAGGACTAAATGATACTTATAAAAAATGCAAACATAATTTTAGAAAACGAGATTTTACATAACAGCTCACTGCTTATCGACGGCGAAAAGATTGTTAAAATCGGCGGCGATGCTGTTGCAGACGAAATAATTGACGCAAACGGTGGGTATGTAGGCCCAGGCTTTGTCGACATCCACGTTCACGGCGGTGGCGGTGCAATGTTTTATGACGATGTTCAAAAAGCAACGAGGCACTTTTTATCGCACGGCGAAACAACACAAATGCCCACTCTTTACTACAACCTTAAACCCGACGAGTTTTTAAATGCGGTTGTAACAATTCAAAACGCAATGAAAGAGGGCATCACCTCAAAGGTAATTGCAGGCTTTTATATGGAAGGTCCGTATATGAACCCTATTTACGGCGGAAACCCCGACCGTAACCACTGGAAAGGCGAAATAAAAAAATCTGACTACCAAAAAATTCTTGATACCGCAGGCACCAACGCTCTTGTCTGGGCAATAGCTCCCGAGCGCGAGGGCATAAAAGAGTTTATGACTGATGCAAAAAAAGCAAACCCCAATACTGTTTTTGCAGTAGGTCACAGCGAAGCAACACCCGAACAGGTTGATGCAGTTAAAGACTTCGACGTTAAAATAATGACGCACATTATGAACGCAACAGGCAGACCCGAGGGCCGCATAGGAACCCGCCCTGCAGGTCCTGACGAGGCATGCTTGCTTGACGACAATATGTATGCCGAGCTTATTTGCGACTCGGGTGCTATCCACGTTCCAGCATCAATGCAAAAGCTTGTTTTAAAAATCAAAGGCATTGATAAAATGATTTTAATTTCAGATAGCTTTGTATCTGATGCAGCAACACACCCCGACGAGCTTTTATATCCCGATTTAAGCTTTGACCACAACGGTCTTTTAAGCGGCAGTAAGCTCACGCTCGATGTTGCTACCAAAAACTTTATAAAGCACACAGGCGTATCAATACCCGATGCCTTTAAAGCTTCATCACTCAATCCCGCCAAAGCAGTCGGCATTGACGATAAATACGGCAGTATCGCCGAGGGAAAAATTGCAAACCTTGTATTTTGCAATAACGACCTTGACGTTCAAAAAGTAATGTTATACGGAAAAATAATATAAAAAAAGGAGATACCAAAAATGTTAAAAGCATGTATGAAAAGGGTAGATATCACCCCGCCCCAAGGCTTAGAGCTTGCAGGCTACCCCCACTACCCCAGAAACAACAAAGGCGCTCATGACCCGCTTTATGCAGCTTGCCTTTACCTTAACAACGGCACTGAGGAAGTTGCTTTTGTTACCCTCGACCTTCTATTTTTCTCAAAACAACACGTTAAAAAGGTTCGTGCACTTGTAGAAGAAAAATGCGGTATGAGCGGTAAAAACGTTATGATTAGCTGTTCACATACCCACTCGGGCCCCTGGGCTTCAGGTCGTCTTGACATTGAAAGCCTCGAAGCAGGCAAAAAACAACCTGCCCAATACGTTGAGTTTCTTATAACAACAATTTCAGACCTTATTGCCCAGGCTAAAGGCGATGCTTATGCGGCGTCATTTGCTACAGGCTACGAACTTTGCGGCGCTGAGTCAGGTGTTGGCGGTAACCGTAGAATGCCCGGTGGTCCCCACGACCCGCTCGTTTCATTTATGGCTATTAAAAACGCCGACGGAAACATCACAGGCGTTATGGTTAACTACACCTTACACCCCACATTTATTCACGAGTGGAGTGAGGTTTGTACTGCAGACTACCCCTGCTACTTAAAAATGGAAATTGAAGAAACCTACCCCACCTGCCTTGTTGGCTTTGCTCAAGGTACATCGGGTAACCAGTCAAGCCGTTACTACCGTCAGGGCGAGAGCTACGACGAGGCTGAACGCGTTGGCCGCATTTTAGGTAAGGCTGCCGTTAAAGCAATCGAAAAAGCAAAATGGCAAGACGATATGGTTATCAAAGTTGAGTCAGAAGAAATCGAAGTACCTATCAGAGACTTTGGTACCGAAGAAGAGCTTCGCGCACAGGTTGCTCACGACGAAGAAATTTACAAAGACCTTTACGCTAAATACGGCGATTCTAAAAACCGCGACGAATACTACCTCTGGCAAAACGCTAACCTTAAGCTCCTTGGTTCAGAAGACCAGCTCGGTTACGTTTTAATGGAGAAAAAAGGCATAAGCCCCGAGCTTAAGAGCGAGGAAGTTCCTGCCGAGATTATGGTAGTTCGCTTAGGCGGTGCTTGTGTAATCGGCTTACAGGGCGAAGTGTTTGTTGAGTTTGGTCTTTACCTTAAAGCAGTTGCAGGTTTTGACCCCGTTATTATTAACGAGCTTGCAAACGGTGTTCTCCCCGGCTACCTTTACACACCCGAATCACTTATCACAGGTGGCTACGAAACCGACACATCTATGATTGCCGAGGACTTTGGCGTTAATATGGTAGATACCGCTATTAAACTTACAAGAAAGGTTAGATAAAACAATGGATTTTAAAACAAGATTTGACCACGATTTTTACCCCTTTAAAAACCTTGCCGAGATTGAGCGCGTACGCAACATTACAAGAGAAGACATCTTGAATATGAACGGCGTTCACCCCACCAACCCCAACGTTAAATTAAAGGTTGTTCCCGATGGCGATTTTGAGCTTATGATGATTACCGATATGGTACAGCGCATTGTTGACTCAGACCGCTACGACAAGCCCTGCGTTATGATTATGTGTAACCCCAACCCCACCTACGCAAAGGTTGCATATATGCTCAACGCATTAAAGGTAAATATGCGTAACGTTAAATTCTATATGATGGACGAGTGGGCTGACGAAGACGGCAACATCGCTCCCCTTACATATAAAGCAGGCTTTGGCTACGCTTTTGAAAAATTTATGTTAGCTAACATTAAAGACCTTGGCTTTAAGCGTGAGAACTTTATTTACCACAGCGCCGAAAACACACCTAACTTTTCAAAAATGTTAGAGGCTGACGGCGAGGCTGACGTTGTTTACTCAGGTCCCGGCTGGCCGGCTCACCTTGCGTTTATTGACCCTGTTGAAGACTGGTTCAAGCCCACAATGGAAGAATACCTTGCACAGCCTGCAAAGGTTGCAAAACTCCATCCGCTTACAATCGCTCAGAACTCACTCCACGGCGGTTTTGGTTACTCAGGCGATATTTCAAAAGTACCGCCTATGGGCGCTATGATGGGTCCCAGAGATGCTATGAAAGCTAAATTCGTGTTCGATATGCACGGCATCACAACCGCAGGCTCAAAGGTAACATGGCAGCGCTTAACATCACGTCTTTGTATCTTCGGCGAGCCTTCACAAGAGGTTCCCGCTTCAATACTTCAGCTTCGTGAAAACCCCACCACAATCCACATCAGTGACACTCTTTCAGAAACAATTCAAGACCACGAAATTTTCCAATACTAATAACCAAAAAGGCACCATAAGGTGCCTTTTTAATTTTATTGTTGCAATATTGGTTTATATGCTATAATATTAATAATAATGTTTGTCTTATTATATAAGGAGTATACAAAAATGAGTTGTTTCAAAGGCAAAACACTTATGATTACAGGCGGTACAGGCTCTTTTGGTAACGCTGTGCTCAATCGCTTTTTAGCATCAGACATAGGCGAAATTCGCATATTTTCGCGTGATGAAAAAAAGCAAGATGATATGCGCCACGAGTTTCAGGCTAAAATGCCCGAGGCTTCAAACAAAATTAAATTCTTTATCGGCGACGTAAGAGATATAAACTCGGTACGCAACGCAATGTACGGCGTCGACTATATTTTTCACGCAGCAGCACTCAAGCAGGTTCCGTCTTGCGAGTTTTTTCCTTTGGAGGCTGTTAAAACAAATGTACTCGGCACCGAAAACGTGTTAAGCGCCGCTATTGAAGCAGGTGTTAAAAACATTGTTTGCCTTTCAACCGACAAAGCTGCATACCCCGTAAGTGCAATGGGTACATCAAAGGCTTTAATGGAAAAGGTTGTTGTTGCAAAAAGCCGCACAGTATCACCCGAAAAAACCAAAATTTGTTGTACTCGTTACGGCAATGTTATGTGCAGCCAAGGCAGCGTTATTCCGCTTTGGATTGAGCAAATTAAAACAGGTAACCCCATCACAATTACCGAACCGTCAATGACACGTTTTATTATGTCGCTTGACGAGGCAATTGACCTTGTTATCTTCACTTTCGAAAACGGCGTGAGCGGTGATATTCTTGTGCAAAAAGCACCCGCATGCACAATCGAAACACTTGCCAAGGCGGTTACAGCCATCTTTAAACCGGACCACGAAATTAAGGTTATCGGTATCCGTCACGGTGAAAAAATGTACGAAACACTCCTTACCAACGAGGAATGTGCCAACGCAGTCGACCTTGGCAACTTTTTTTGCATACCTTCAGATAAACGCGACCTTAACTACGACAAGCAGTTTAAAAACGACAATAAAGAGTGTACCTCACTCACCGAATTCAGCTCGAACAACACCGAGCTTTTAAATGTTGAACAGGTTAAGCAAAAGCTATTAGCATTGCAATATGTTAAAGACGAGCTTGCCGCATGGAATTTAAAATAAAAACAACCCTCTTAAAGAGGGTTGTTTTTTTATAGCTTTTTAATTAATCTTATAAAGAACTCAACCGAGCGATAAAGTGTTTCAAGGCGTATGCGCTCGTTGTGACCGTGAATTGTTGCGCGTTCTTTGGCGGAAAGGTCCATTGCCGAAAACCTGTAAACTCTGTCAGAGATTTTACCGTAGTGACGGCTATCGGAACACTGCACCATAAGATAGGGTGTTACAATGCTGCCCTTCCAGGTTGATGCAACAGCAGTTGCAACCTTTTTATAACCCTCGCAGTCGGTTGTTGAAATTCGGCTTGGGTTTGTGCCATCAGTTGCGGTAATTTCAATGCTGTCATCGTTTATGGTTCTTTTTAAATACTCGACTGCGCTTTCAACTGTATCGCACGGGTTTAAACGAATATTCGAAACCATACTCGCACTAGGCGGAATAACATTTGGCGCAGGCGAACCGCTCATTTGCGTAAACGCAACGGTGGTGCGCATAAGCGCATTAAGCTCACCGCCCGACTTTTTACAAATCATATCAAGCACCGGCTTAAACACCCACAGATTTGCAAAAACAAGCCTATAAACAAAGCTTGAGTGTCTGCCGAGTGTATCAAACATTTTAGCGACAGGCGGTGTAAGATGCGATTTAAATGGCTTATTAACAACCTTAACGCACGCCTTTGAAAGCCTGTCAATCGGTGCGTTTGGCTTGGGTGCCGATGCATGTCCGCCGCTTGATGCCACACTGTATTTAACGTTTAAAAGTCCCTTTTCGGCAATACCAATAACCGCGCAGGGTGCCTTAACACCGGGGAATACGTTTTCAACTACCGCGCCTCCCTCGTCAACTACCATACTCGGTGTAATGCCTTTATCATAAAACCAGTCAACAATATTTTTTGCGCCGTTGCCGTTTACTTCTTCGCCGCCCGAAAAAGCAAAGTAAATATCGTTTTGCGGTATAAAGCCGTCAGCAATAAGCTTGTCGGCAGCGGTCAGTATGCCGTTAAAAGTAACCTTTGTATCAAGTGTACCGCGTCCCCACATGACTCCGTCTTCAATAATGCCCGAAAACGCGTCCTTTTGCCAACCGCTCTCGTCTACAGGCACAACATCGTAATGCGCCATAAGAACAGCAGGCTCGCCGTTTTGTTTGCCCTGCCACTTGAATAGGAGCGCGCGGTCGTCAAGTCTTGTAAGGGTACACGCTTTAAAAACATTTGGATAAAGATCAGGCAGTAGCGAAATGAGTTTTTCAAACTCACTGTCGTCCTCGAGTGATTTATCGTGATACGATACAGTTTTGCATTTTACAAGCTGTTGTAAATTGCTTGTTGCTTTTTGTTTGTCAAATTCAACTGTATCATTGTCAATTTCAACATTATCCTTGGGTGTAAACAAAAGTGTTCTAATTAATAAAACAAGCACAAAAACTAAAACAATAGCTAAAACAACTAACATTTACAGCCAACCTTTCTTATACATAATGCGCGCAACGGCAACTGTAAATAGTACACCGACAGGCACCATTATGCCAACTGTACCTGCGTTGAGTGCGGGTACTGTAATAAAGAGCACAAGCATTAAAATAATGGGTGCGATTGAAAGCTTTGCATTTTTTGAAATAAACACAACCGCAAGTCCTCCAAAAAGCGCAGGCAAAATCATATCGAACGCAGGCTTTAACACAGCCGACTCTAAAATAGGTGTGAGCGGCACAATACAAATAACACCAACAATTATAATAACTGTTGTAACAATGCTCGAAACGGCGATTGCAATAGTCGAAATAACCTCGCCCTCTTCGCTGCTTGCTTTAACGTTTGCGCGCTCCATTGCGTCAATAGCGCAAGGAAGCTTTAAGTTTGAAATGTTGCCTGTAATAAACGAAAGGTATGTACCGCCTGCGCCAAGCATTGGTACGTATGTAAAAATTTCAACAATACCAACCGCCCAGTACATAGGCGCGGTAGCAATAAGCCCCTGAACAAGCACTGCATAGTCGGGCTTTGCTTTAAAAATAACCGATACTGCAACAGGGAACAAAAGTATTAAAATACCAACAACAATGCCCCAAATCTTTCCGTCACGGTGAACACTGTCCATATACGATAACTGCTTTTTCATATACTTTTTACCCCCTATCCTAACCAGTTTGTAAACGGTATAGCCGATGCCATACCAATAACAAGGCTGAGCGGCAACGCATAGTCCTCAAGCCAGCGCACTTTTAATTTTTTAGCCGACAGACCGCAAATTGCCATAACAACCGCCGATACCACCATTACGCATACAGGAATAAGCCCTGATGTATCGCCCGATACAACCTTTCCTACATCGCAGAATACATAACCTAAAAACGCCGAAATCATACCAAGGAACATTGCGGTGTTAAAAATCTCGCCCCATTTTTTGTCTTTAAGGCCCATTTTTAAAAGTCCGCCCTGAATTTTTTTGGTTACAAACGGCACAAGTACAATACCTGCCGCAATGCCTATTGTCATAACCCATAAAATTGTAACAAAAATTGACGGGCTTGTAACAGTTTCACTTGCCGACATACCTGCCGCGGTAAGCGCATTGCCTGCCGCAACGTTTTCGTAGGTGATAGAGCCAATAACCGAAAGTCTCAGCCACGGAACCGCAACACCCAGCGCCTTTGAAAGCACAACAACACCAACAAGTATTGCAACAGCGGGCGCAATTGTAAATATTGCCGCCGACGAAATTGTTGCCTTAATGGTGGTTTTTGAAATACCAAGCTTTTTGGCTTGCTTTAATGCTTTTGCCAAAAAGTATACCGACTGTGCAACTACCGCCGCAATGATTACACCAACGATAACAAACAGTATCGGGTGGTTTACACTAAATGTCAAACTAATCTCTCCTTTTTTGCTTTAATTTTAAAAAATATTATAGTAACCAAAACAGCAAGCGCTTCGGCTGCTACAATTGAAAGCCAAATTCCTGTTATGCCCCAAATAATAGGGAACACAAGCACTGCCGCAACCTCGAACACAAGCGTTCTTAAAAATGAGATTATGGCAGATGTAAGTCCGTCGTTAAGTGCGGTAAAATATGACGAGCCAAATATTGCAACGCCTGCAAACAAAAACGAAAGTGAATATATTTTAAACGCACTGACTGTCAAATCAAAAAGCTGTTTGTCATAGCTTACAAATATGGTCGAAAGCGGGTTTGCAAGTATAAACGCCAATAGGCACATAACAACCGACGATACTAAAATTATAACAACGCTCTTTGATTTTAAGCTTTTTATCTCGCCGTTGTTTTTTGCGCCAAAGTGATAGCTTATAACAGGCGCAACACCTATTGAGTAACCAATAAATATTGCAAGAAATATCATATTAACATACATTATTACGCCGTATGCCGCAACACCGTTTTCACCTGCGTATTTTATAAGCTGAACATTGTAGAGCATACCTACAACCGACATTGAAATATTGCTTACAAACTCCGATGCGCCGTTGGTGCAGGTTTTTACAACTGCGCCCCAGTCAAAAATGGGTTTTTCAAGCCGTAAAAGACTTGTGTTCTTAAAGCTGAAATATATAAGCGGAAAAATACCGCCTGCAAGCTGACTTATGGCAGTTGCCCACGCAGCGCCCTCAAGTCCCCACTTAAACACTGCCACAAAAAGCGCGTCAAGAACAATGTTGGTAACACCTGCAACAACAGTCATTGCAAGCCCGAGCTGCGGTTTTTCGGCGGTTATAAAAAACGCCTGAAACTCAAACTGCATAATAAGCGCAGGCAGCGATATTAAAATTATCTGTCCGTATGTAACACAGTTTGCAAGCATTTCGCCCTCGGCACCAAGCAGTGCCGCAACAGGCCTTATAAACACAAAACCGAGTGCTGATATTGTAACACCCAGCGCAAGAGATAGGTAAACCAGCATTGAAAATATTGCACGTGCTTTTTTATTGTTGCCCTCTCCCATTGTTTTGGCAATGATTGCGCTGCCGCCTGTACCAAACATAAACCCGACCGTGCCGAGTATCATTAAAAACGGCATTATAAAGTTTACTGCCGCAAACGGTGTTTTGCCTACATAGTTAGACACAAAAAAACCGTCTACCACACCGTAGATTGAAATAAACACCATCATTACAACCGACGGAAAAGTAAACCTGAAAAGCTTTTTATAATTAAAATGTTCCGATAACTGAATTTTCATTTTACCTCAATAAAAAATGGATAGGCATTTTGCCTATCCATTATATTATATATAGTATAAATTTTCAACTATAACAAGTAATCGGTTATAAGCATTACGCAAAAACCGACCAAAAGCGCATAGGTTGCGCCCCGCTCGTTACCGTGAGAATGTGTTTCGGGTATCATCTCGTCGCTTATAACATACAGCATTGTACCGCCCGCAAGCGAAAGCGCAAACGGAAGCACCGCACTTGAAAAGCTAACTGCAAAATAACCAATAAGCGTACCTAATATTTCAACAACGCCTGTGAGAGAAGCAAACAAAAAGGTTTTTTTAGCGCTTATTCCGAGTGCAAGCATAGGGCCTATAATAACCATGCCCTCAGGTATGTTTTGAAGCGCAATACCGCCTGCTATTACAAGCGCGTGTGAAATATCGCCCGAGCCAAAGCCAACACCTGCCGCAATGCCTTCGGGCAGGTTGTGAATTGCAATTGCAAGCACAAATAAAAGCACGCTGTTTATATTTTTATTGTTATGTTCCTCGCTGTCAACACCCGCAAGCTTATGTAGGTGAGGTACAAGCTTATCAATAATATTAAGAAGCAATGCGCCTGCAAACACGCCTGCAACGGTTATTAAAAGCGAGTATTTGCCGCCAAGCTCAAGTGACGGAAGTATCAGCCCCAGCACCGCCGCCGCAAGCATAACGCCTGCCGCAAACGACAGCACAATATCTGAAAACTTTTGCGAATACTTTTTAAATATAAACCCTACTGCCGCACCAAAGACGGTAGCACCGCCAACACCAAGTGCGGTCAAAAGCACCATTTTCATAAATTACAAAACAAGTGACGGTGCGCTGTAAACACGGGCAGCAAGCTCTTGGTTTAACATATAAAGACCTTTGGGGTCAGAGCCGAACAACTCCATTTTTGAAATGAGGTCGTTTGCGTTTGTTTCTTCTTCACCCTGTTCTTTAACAAACCAGTCTAAAAACTGCATTGTTCTGAAATCTCTTACGTCGTATGCTGCGCCGTAAATATCGTTAATAAGCGAGGTTACGTACTTTTCGTGCTCAAGACCTGCATTTAAAACATCCATATCGCAGGTAAATACCTTGTCGGGCTTTGCTATTGCATCAAGTGTTACCTTTTGACCTTCGTTTTGAAGGTATGTGTAAAAGAGCATTGCGTGGTCGCGCTCTTCTTGTGCCTGTATCATATACCAGTTTGCAAAGCCGTCAAGACCTTTTGCTTTAAAATAGTTAGAAAAATCAAGATAAAGATAAGCTGAATACAGCTCTTTGTTAATTTGTTCGTTTAATAACTGATGTACTTTGTTGTCCATAATAAATATACTCCTTTAATTAAATCTTTCACAGCAAGCATCTTGCTTTTGTTCTATAATCTCGTCATCGGCAGGTAAGGTTACGTCACCTATTCCTGATGTTTCCGAAAACAATACGTTTGATTTTACTGCGTTTACCGCATCGGTAGGAACAATAATTTTTGATGCCTTACCGTTTGACATATTAACAAGCGCCTCATACTTTTTAAGCTCGAGCACTGCCATATCAGGTGCTGCATTTTTTAAAAGCTCAAGACCCTTTGCCTCTGCCTCTTTTGCAAGATAGATTGCGCGTGCTTCACCCTCGGCTCTTGCAATGCGCGCATCTCTTTCACCCTCTGCGGCAAGTATCATAGCCTGCTTGTCACCCTCAGCGCGAGTAATAGCCGCCGCTTTGTGACCCTCGGCCTGAAGTAAGGTTTCACGTCTGTCGCGTTCAGCCTTCATCTGCTTTTCCATTGCGTTTTGAATTTCGGCAGGCGGGATAATATTTTTAAGTTCAACCCTGCCAACCTTAATACCCCATTGGTCAGTAGCATCGTCTAAAATAGCGGTCATTTTGCTATTGATTGTATCACGTGAGGTAAGAGTATTATCAAGCTCAAGCTCACCTACGATGTTTCTGAGTGTGGTTGCTGTTAAATTTTCGAGTGCAAGAATTGGGTTTACTGCGCCGTAAGCGTAAAGCTTTGCATCGAAAATTCTAAAAAACACAACCGTGTCAATTTGCATTGTAACGTTGTCCTTTGTAATAACGGGCTGGGGTGCCGAGTCAAGCACCTGCTCTTTAAGTGTTATTCTCTTTGCAACACGCTCAAGATACGGAATTTTAATGTGAAGACCTGCAGACCAGGTTGTTTTGTACTTACCTAAAAACTCAATTACATATTCGGTAGCCTGCGGAACTATGCGGATACACGAAATAATAATTGCCAAAAGTACAAATAATATAATTGCAATAACAACACCCATAATAGATATACTCCTTTATAATTTTATTTCGCTAAAATTATATCATTTTTATTTGTAAGAGTCAACAACCGTCCCACATTTGTAATATCGGTAAATTTTTTCTCAATACGCTCGTTTGCGATATAGCTGTACTCGTAAACACAGCCAACGCCGTTTGAATAATGACTGTCGGCATACGACACCGCAACCTTGCCCTTGCCCTCGCTGTCGCACAGGCAAATATCGTGCATATAATGAACATCTCTATAGCAAAGGTATGCAATACTGCCGTCGGGGTAAACAACTCGGGTTAACATTCCGTCGGCATTATAATCAAAGCCTATAACACCTTTTGGCGTTGATATATTGCGCAAAAACCCCGCGTAATAAAAAAATCCGTAGCTTATGCCACGAACGTCAGTATATCTTATAAGCTTTCCGTCTTCAAACACCATCTCGCCCTGTTTGCTTTTTGGTATATTAAGAGTCCAACCACGCCCGAACGGTGTAAGCTTGGTTGCATTTTCGCTTTTGTATACTCTGTTTATACAATCGGTATCGTTACATATTATCATTAAATTTTTAGTTTGCGTATCAACGTATCCCGTTCCAAACTTGCCTATCGTATGCGTAATATACTTCATTCTTATCACCTCTTGTTAAGATTATATACGCACGATGTTGCGTTGTCAATACCATTTTGCGTAATTTGTCAAACAAAAAAATCAGTCGACAAAAATCGACCGATTTTAATGTTAAAATATAATTTATTTTAATAATTAAAGAGACTGCTCACCTTTTTCGATAAGCTTTTTAACCATATAACCGCCTACTGAACCAGCCTGAGCTGAAGTGAGTTGACCGTTGTAACCGTCTTTCAAATCAACACCGATTTCACGAGCTACTTCAAACTTCATTTTGTTAAGGCCGCTCTTTGCGTTCTTTTTGATTTCGTTGTTCATTACATTTTCACCTCCTTAACTTACAATAGTAGTTTAATCGGAAATAAAAATATAATTCTATGTAAAATTTTGCTTTAATTGAAAATTTCGCCTTTTGACTCAAAAAGACTTAAAACATTTTTCTTAATATCAAAAAACACATCAAGCGTTGGGTCAACACCCAAAAGCTCGCCTGCGCATTTTGATGCGTCTTCAAGTATTGTTATATCGTCTAAATGATTTAGCGCATAAGTACCGGCAAGACCGTGCTGGTCAGTACCAAAAAAGTTACCGGGTCCTCTTATTTCAAGGTCTTTATTTGCAATTTTAAAGCCGTCGGTAGTTTTTGCAAAAAAGCTCATACGCTCTGTTGCAGTATCGCCAAGCGAGTCGCTTACCAAAACGCAATACGATTTTTGAGCACCTCTGCCAACACGGCCTCTTAGCTGATGCAGCTGCGACAGACCAAACCTCTCGGCGTTTTTAATAACCATTAAAGTTGCCTCTGGAACGTTAACGCCAACCTCAATAACGGTGGTAGATACCAAAATTTTTGTTTTACCGCTAACAAAATCGAGCATTGCCGCTTCTTTTTGTGCCGACTTCATTTTACCGTGCACAAGCCCTACGTTTTGCTCGCCGAACATCTCGCAATACTCTTTGTACTGCTCGGTTGCGGCGGTAAGGTCGCTTTCGCCGTCCTCGTCTTCAACAAGCGGACATACAACATACACGCGCCCGCCAAGGTCGGTTTGCTTTTTAATAAACGCATTTAAGCGCTCGTTGTAATTTGAATCAACCACAAAGGTAGATATTGCCTGCCTGCCCTTTGGCATAACGTCAATAACCGATAAATCAAGGTCACCCCACAGCATAAGCGCAAGTGTACGCGGAATGGGTGTTGCACTCATTACAAGCAGATGCACACCCTTACCTTTTTGCGAAAGCGCGGCGCGTTGCATAACACCAAAACGGTGCTGCTCGTCAGTTATTACAAGCCCGAGCTTTAAAAACTCAACGTCTGATTGTAAAATTGCGTGAGTACCCACCACAAAATCAATCTCGCCCGATGCAATTTTTTGCTTTATTTCGCGTTTTTTAGCGGCAGTTACCGCCGATGTTAAAAGACACACATTTATTCCAAGCGGAGTAAACACCTCGTCAAAGTATTTAAAGTGCTGGTTTGCAAGCACCTCGGTAGGCACCATCATTGCCGCCTGATACCCACCCTTTATAACGCTGTATGCGCACTGACCTGCAACAAACGTTTTACCCGAGCCAACATCGCCCTGTAATAGCCTGTTCATAGCGCTGCCGCTTTTTAGGTCAGAGCAAATTTCGAGTATTGCGCGTTTTTGCGCTTCGGTTGCCTCAAAATCGTGCGCCTCAATAAACTCTTTTGTAAACTTGTTTATTACAATGTCAGTTTTTGTTTTTCGCCTGCCCTTTAGCATACGTATACCGAGCGAATAATATAAAAGCTGTTCAAAGACAAGTCGTTTTCGAGCTTTTTGGGCATCGGCAAGTGTATTTGGAAAATGCACGCCTTTAAACGCTTCAACAATATTTAAAAGCCCGTAACGCTGCCTGAACTGCTGCGGTATCGGGTCAACAAAGGTTGCGCTGTCAAACGCATCAGCAACCGTTTTTCGCATAAGCCGTTGGTTAATGCCTTGCGTTAACGGATAAACGGGCAGCAGCGTTTTATCAAGCGTGTCGGGGTCGTAGTGCTCGGGGTTTGTAAACCCCGGCGCGCCTACAGTCGAAACCTTGCCGTAAAAGATATAGGTTTTGTCTTGCTTTAACATATTTTTAATATAAGGGTTGTTAAAGTAAACAATTTTAAAGCCGCCCGACTCGTCACAAGCGTAAACGGTTGTAACAAGCATATTACCTTTTACGCGCGCCTCGGTTATGGGTTTATATATTGTAGCAAGTACTGCCACCTTTTGACCGCGGTATTCTCTGAGTGTATTAACAGGCACAGTTTCACCTATGTTCTGGTAGCGGTGCGGTGTCAGCATTAACAAATCGCGCAAACAAAAAACGCCCATCTTATTAAAAAGTGCGCTCTTTTTGTCACCTATTCCGTTTAATACCTTAATGCTCTTATTCATACATATATAATAATACAATATTTTATTTTTTTCAATAAAGCATTGAAATTAACACGCTTTTAAAATACAATATCATAAAAGAGGTGTTAATTTATGACAGTTGTAATTACAGGCGGTTCAGGTGCAATAGGCTCAATGTGCGCTTATGAAGCAGCAAAAAAAGGCTACAATATTGTTCTTTGCTGTAACAAAAACATAGACGGCGCAAACAAGGTGCGCGATATGTTAAAAGACTTTAACGTTAAAATTTTAATTGTATCTGCCGATATTTCAACTGCCGACGGCATACAAAAAATTGCAGACGCGGCCGACTCACTCGGCGGCGCCGATATACTAATAAACAACGCAGGCATCAGTCATATAGGCGCATTTTTAGATACCGATGTACAAAAAACAACCGAGCTTATTAACACAAACCTTTTGTCACAAATACTTCTGACACAAAAAATAATTCCGCAAATGCTTAAAAAACAAAGCGGCGCTGTTGTAAACATCTCATCGGTTTGGGGTGTTACGGGCGCCAGCTGCGAGGTTGCATACAGCGCGGCAAAAGCAGGTGTTATCGGCTTTACAAAAGCGCTTGCAAAAGAGCTTGCGCCATCGGGCATAACGGTAAACTGTGTTGCCCCCGGCTGTATCGAGTCAAAAATGCTTGAAGGTCTTGATAAAGACATGCTAAAAGACCTTATTCCGCTTGGCAAAATAGGAAACGGCCTCGACGTTGCGCACGCAGTATTCGCGCTTGCCCAAAACGAATATATCACAGGTCAGGTGCTGGGCGTTGACGGCGGTATGTCAATATAAGGTCTTGACATATTAATTTATTAGTGTTATAATCACCACAAACATTATTGTTACGGAGGACATTGCTTTTTAATGGACGGCGACAGTAGCGACGATTACGATAATCGCAATGCAATATTAAAAATCAATACAGCATACCTATATCAGTTTACGCTATAGGTGTGCTTTTTTGCGTCTATAATGAATTTTTTACATATTAAGGAGATTTAATTTAAAACAAAATGGACAGTAGTTTAACTATCTATCTTGCCATAATGATTTTTTGTGTCATTATGTCGGCTTACTTTTCGGCAACCGAAACGGCGTTTTCAACCTTTAGTAAAACTAAAATGAAAGCACTTGCCGAAAAAGACAACAAACGTGCAAAGCTTGTTTTAAAGCTTTCAGAAAACTACGATAAGCTTTTATCGACCATACTTATCGGCAACAATATTGTAAACATACTTCTTGCTTCTCTGGGCACAGTTGTGTTTATACACCTTATTGACGAAGCGAAAGGTCCCAGCGTATCTACCGCGGTAATCACTCTTGTTGTACTTGTGTTTGGCGAAATCTCGCCCAAGAGCATTGCAAAAGATATGCCCGAAAAGTTTTCAATGTTTTCAGCCCCGCTTTTAAACGTGCTTGTGTTTGTGCTCACACCTGTAAACATTATTTTTACAGGCTGGAAAAAGCTTTTATCACTCATATTTAAGTCAAACGACGGCGCTAAAATGTCGCAAGAAGAGCTTTTAATGATGGTTGAAGAGGTTGAGCAGGACGGCTCAATCGACTCTGACGAGGGCGAACTTTTGCGTAACGTTATTGAGGTTACCGAAAAACAGGCAAAAGAAATTTTAACCCACCGTGTTGACGTTGAGGCAGTACCTGTTGATGCAACAAACCAAGAGGTTGCCAAGGTATTTACCGAAACCCGCTTTTCACGTCTTCCCGTTTATGAAGACACCATTGACACAGTTGTTGGTGTAATTAATCAAAAAGACCTTTACATCGACGGTAAAATGACCGAAAAACCGCTAAAAGAGCTTATAACCCCGCCTATATTTATTCACGAGTTCGAGCTTGTAACCGATATATTAAAACGACTCCAGCAAGAAAAATCGCACATGGCAATTGTTGTTGACGAGTACGGCGGCACTAAAGGTATTATCACAATGGAAGATATTCTTGAAGAGCTTGTTGGCGAAATCTGGGACGAGCACGACGAGGTCGAAGAAGATATTGAGCAGGTAAACGAAAACGTATTTAACGTTGACGGCTCAGAAAGTGTTGATGATTTCTTTAAGTTTTTCGATATTGAATGCGAAACCGAAAGTGTTTCGGTTGGCGGCTGGATAAGTGAGCAGCTGGGCAAAATCGCCGAACAAGGCGACAGCTTTGAGTACGAAAATATTAAAGTAACTGTAACCGAAACCGACTCACACCGCGTTGAAAACGCAAAGGTTGAGCGTCTTGAAATTGAAACCGAAGAAGAATAAAAAATCAGGAGTTTTTACTCCTGATTTTTTTAATTGTATAAATATATAAACAGGTTAAGGTAGCCTGCAAACGCAACCCATACTATATACGGAATTAACAGGTATGAGGCGCGCTTGTCACAAACATAAAAAAGCAGTGTTGTTACAAGTATTAGCATCCATAACACAACAAGCCATATAAACGCTGTTAAATACATTGCCAGGTTAAAAAACAGTATCGACCAAAAAAAGTTAAATACAAGCTGAATACCGTAAACGGTAAGTGCGTTCTTTTTGGTAACATACGGTGCATCAGATACATACACAAGGTATGACGCAACGCCCATAAGTATAAATAAAATTGTCCACACCACAGGAAAAAGCCAACCGGGCGGCGACAGGGGCGGTTTGTTAAGCGCCTCAAAATCTTTCATTGACCCGCGTGTTAAAAACGCCGACAGTCCGCCAACCGCAAGCGGTATTGCTATGGCGGTAACAAGCGCCTTTAAATTTATTTTTTTCATAAAAACACCTCGTACAATAGTATTCGCCATTGTACGAGGTTTATGCTATCCGTTATAATATTTTCCAATTTCGAGCTTTTGGTTGTGACGGTATTGATAAAGCTCGCTCACCGTTACAAGCTGATATCCGTTTTTAATAAGGTATGGCACCAGCTCTTTTGTAGCATCGACAGTGCTTTTGTAAAGCGAGTGCATTAAAATAACGTCGCCGTCAAGGTTACCCGCTCTTTTAACCGATGCAATAACCTTGTCTTTATCGCGTGAGCTCCAGTCCATTGTATCAACCGACCAGCCAATCATTGCCTTGCCGCAGTTTGCAAGCATTTTATCTGAAACCGAGCCATAAGGCGGGCGCGCAATAGACGGTGTTTTACCGATTACACGCTCAATTTCAGCATCAGTTTTTGAAATTTCACTTTGCATTACTTCTATACTATGCTTTGGTAAGTTTTTATGCGAATAGCTGTGACCTGCAACCTCGCAACCCATTTTATCAGCGCGTTTTACTGCGCTTTCGTTATACTTTATAAGGTTGCCGAGTTCAAAAAACGTTGCAACCGAGTCGTTTTTTTCAAGTATATCTAAAATATCGTCAGTATAAACGCAAGGACCGTCGTCAAAGGTAATTGCCACAAGCTTTTTGGTGGTATCAACATAGCGTTTTGTCGGCTCGCCCACCGCGCTTTTTACACTATCAGGTAAATAGTCATATACACTGTGATACTCAACGGTACAGTTTTTACCGCCCGAAAGCTCAACAAGCAGTCCGCCGTCGTTATGGCTCATTTGCTTAAGCTTTGCGTTTTTATCATAAAGCTTAGCCTTTACCTGACCCATGACCGCAGCTTCAAGGTCTTTGCCAAATGCGGTATCAGAGTTTTTATCAAAGCTAAAGATTTTGCTTTTTGTTGTAACCTTTTGAGCTGTTGTTTTTTTGTAAACAACCTCAATACTGCCAACGTCATTTGTAGGCAAATACTCTTTAAAGCCAATTGCAAGCGTATCGCCCTTTTGCGATTTTTCTAAAAATGTATTTATGGTGTTTGTATAATACTCGCTTATTTTTGTATCGATATAAGACTTGGTAACAGGCATTTCGTACGAGTACCAGCCCTGTTTTGTAAACTCGGTTTTTTGTTCGGTTTTTAAAGTAGGCTTTTTACAAAGCTCACCAAAAAACGCCTTGCTGCTTTCTTTAAACTCGTTCTTTTTAGAAGCACAGCCGCCAAGGGTAAACACCGTTACCAAAATAAGCAAAACTGCAATAATTCTTTTAAAATTCATCATTTCACATCCTTTTAATACATTATAGTATTAAAGATGCGTTTTTTCTACCTATTTTTCAAAAATAGTTTTCGTAAAAAATCGGCAATAACAATTGTTGCTGAAATACATATTGCCTCAAAAAGCATATTCAGCGGAATAGGTACAGTACGGAATATACTTTTTCCAAAATAAATAATTATAACCTGCGTCATCGCAATCACGCCGAATATAAACATAAACGCACGGTTTTTTGAAAGCCCCGAAAACAAATTGAGTGCGGTCGGCACACGCGCGCAAATTGCGGCAAACAACCCCAAAAACACAAACAACGCAAAAAATATGCTCATATACACGCCGTAGTCTGTGTAATATAAAAACTTGACTCTGAACAGGTTTGTTGCAAGGTATGTAATGCAAAGTAAAAGCGAATAACCGCTCATAACTGCAATTTGCATAACCGACTGCCTGTTTAAAACCTGAGCGCTGGCAGACAGCGGCTTTTCTTTCATATACCGCTTGTTTGGTGCTTCGCCCGCAAACGCAAGCCCTGCAAGAGTATCCATAATCATATTTATCCATAGCATTTGTACAACGGTAACAGGCGTATCAATGCCAATAAATGGCCCTATTACCGATATACCTACCGCGCACATATTAATGGTGAGCTGAAAAACAATAAACTTGCGTATGCTTTTAAAAATAGTTCTGCCGTAAAGCACCGCTTTTGTTATTGACAAAATATTGTCGTCGAGTATTACAATGTCCCCTGCCTCTTTTGCAACCTCGGTACCGCTGCCCATTGCAAAGCCCACGTCGGCGGCCTTAAGGGCGGGTGCATCGTTTATGCCGTCACCCGTCATAGCGCAGGTAGTCCCCGACTCTTTACAAAGCCGAACAAGTCGGCTTTTGTCTTGCGGCAGCGCGCGTGCCACCACCTTTAGCCTGTCAAATACCGATATAACCTCGCTGTCAGACATAGCCTCAAGCTCGGCGTGTGTTATAGCAAGGTCACCATTTTTGAGTATTCCGCTTTCTTTTGCTATGCTCTTTGCAGTAAGCAGATTGTCGCCCGTTACCATACACACGTTAATTCCCGCCTGTTTTAAAAGCGCAACCGAGCCTTTTGTGTCTTTTCGCAGGCTGTCGTTTATTGCAACAATACCAATAGGCTCAAGATTTAAAAGCGTATCACCCGTCGCCATTGCAATAACCCTTACACCGTTTGTTGCAAGTGTTTGCCATATCTTATATGCCTCGGTTTTATCTTTTAAAAACAGTTCGGGTGCACCCTTTGCGTACCATTTTCCGCCGCACATAACCGCCGAATATTTTTTATCGCTGTCAAAAGGTATTTTTTGACTGATAGCCGCATCAACCTTGCCCACAAACTTTAAAAGCGCGCGGTCAGTCGCGTTACCGCCTGTTATCTTTTTGCCTATAATACTGCTGTCGTTATTTGCGCCAAGGCAAAGTCGCATATCGTTATTTAATAGCTGCTTAACGCTTTTGCCTTGCATATTGTAAACGTCAATAACATTCAGCTTGCCTGTTGTGAGCGTGCCTGTTTTATCGCAAAACAGCATATTTATACACCCTGCCGTTTCAATGCCTGCAAGCTTTTTTACAAGCACATTGTCGCGCTTAAGCCGTGACATATTCGACGACAGTACCACCGTTATCATCATTGGCAACCCCTCAGGTACCGCAACCACCACAACGGTGATTGCAAGGGTGAGCGAGTGCAGTAAAATGCCAAATATATCTTTTGACATAACAGTCAGTTTAATAATTTCTAAATTAAAGCCCGACTCTATAACGAGCGCGTTAAACAGGTCGGCAAAAAACACAAGCACCGCAGCAGCATAGCCTATTTTACCAATAAGCCCTGCGAGTTTGAAAAGCCGTTTTGTAAGCGGGGAGGTGTCAGAGCCCGACTGCACCTCTTTTGCAACACCGCCCAAAAAGGTGTCATCACCAATTCTGCCAACAACCATTTCGCACTCGCCCGATGTTATAACGCTTCCGCAAAATAGCTGAGCCTTGTCTAAAAGCTCCCATTTGTCGCCTGTTTTTGTGCAGTACCGCTCTTTTTCGGCGCTCTCGCCGTTAAGAGCCGACATATCAACAAATACCCTGCCTTTTATAATTACGCCATCTGCCGATACCCGCTCGCCTGCCGACAAAACCACCCTGTCACCCACCGTAATATCGCTTACAGGCAAAACGCACAGTCGCGAGTTTCTATAAACCCTTACGGTTGCATCGCTATACTGTGCCGATAGTTTTAAAAACGCGCTTTGACTGCCGTATTCTGAAAGCGCCGACACAAAGGTAGATAAAAACAGTGAAATCGCAATACCAAGCGGTTCATATATATTAGAGTTTTTTAGCGCAATCAACACGTTAAGCGCAAGCGCCACTAACAAAATTTTTATTATCGGGTCGCAAAACGCCAAAAGATACTGCTTTAAAAAGGTAGTCTGCTTACCCTTGGTCAGTGTGTTTTTTCCGTATTTTTGCAAATGCGCATTTACTTGGTTTTGGTTTAACCCGCCGCCAAACGCGGCAAGCTGATTAGGCAATAAAAAAGACATGGCATACCTCTCCTATACAAAAAGTGTATGCCATGCCGATTTATAAAATTACAGTAATATAAACTGTTCAAGCGCAAAGCTGTATATATATTTTTTGTCGGTTTTTATATTGTATATCCGCTCAAGCGCCTTTTCATACATATCAAGCTGAACACCGTAGCGCTCAATAAGCTGTTCTTTTGTATCAACCCTGTCGGTTTTGTAATCGACAATTACCGCGCGTCCGTCGACCTCATACCACAGGTCAAGCACACCCTGAACAATAATCTGCTCGTTCGAGCCGTTGTTATAAATCTCGTCGGCGGTTACAAAAAACATTATCCGTTCTTCTTTGTGACAACTACCGCTCTTATTAAGATTTTGCAAAAGCTCACTCGTTACAAAACGAATAATCTTGTCTTTATCGCAAAGCTCTGCCTCGCTTTTTAGTATAAACTCGTAATCAACAAGGCGTTTTAGCTCGTTATCGAAAGACTCGGAATCGTAAATTGCGTCAAAGTTGCAAAACTGCAAAAACTTGTGGGTAGCGCTGCCCCTGTCGGCGCCTGTTATACCGCCCTGCATAAACCTCGGTAAAGAATACGACGCCTTTGCCTTGCCGCCGCCCGACATCTCGGCTTTAATTTCACTTACCGAAAGCTTGGCAGGTGTGTCAAAGTTGCCATCAATAGTTCGTGTTATAAGCGCTTTTGCGGTATCTGCGTCAATAAAGCCTTGCTCGTTTAAGCGCGGTTTTAAACTATTTTCACCAATCTCAAGCTCATTAGAGCTTATTACCGAGGCGGTAAAACCGCCCTCGTCAAAGCATGCGTCAAGCCCTGCAAAGCTTCGAAACGGCGCGGCGTTTTTAGTGTGAATAACGCTGCCCAGCACCCACTTGAAAAACGACGAATTCAAAACGTCGGCATCGGTAAGGTTGGGGGATACCGCATCGCAGTATTTTATAGCCTTTTCAGCGTTTGTTGCGCTCATACTCGCTGTTATATAAAGCCTTGAACACGCGCGTGTAAGTGCAACATACAAAAGCCGTATAGATTCATTTATGTCATCGCGATTTTGTTTAAAATCAATAAGCTTTCGTACAATACCCGATACTTCGCGGTGGTTTTTTGTGTCTTTTATCATACCGCCAACGCCGTAATCTGCATCGTAGAGCATACTTTCGCGTGAAGAAAACTCATTAGGCGCCGCAGTACCCACCAAAAACACAACGGGGTACTCAAGACCTTTTGACTTGTGTATTGATAAAAGGCTTACACACTCTTTTGCATCGTTCAATTTTGCAAGCGGCATTTTTTGCTCACTGTCATAAATCTTTGTAACGTAGTTGATAAACGAAAACAACCCACGATAGCGTGATGCTTCAAAAGCCGATGCAATATCGCAAAGAATCAAGAGATTTGCGCGCTTGTTCTCACTGTTTTCGGTGTTTGCAAGCCTTGTCATAACACTGCTTTTTTCGTATACCGCGTTTAAAAGCTCATAAACACTCGAGGTTATGCTTTTTTGCCTTAACTCGTTTAAGGTGTTTACAAAATCAGCAGTCTTTTTATCGGTTTTAGCATACTCTAAAACGGCGTCATAAAATAGCTTGCCTTTTGCAGCTGCACGAATTTTACCAAGCTCGTTAACGCTAAACCCAAAATACTGCGAATACATAATCGTTACAAGCGGGATGTCGTTATACGGGTTATCAATAGCCTGTAAATATGCAATAATCTCACGCACCTCGGGCATATCAAGATAGTTTTCGCTGGGGTTATTGTTAACACAGCCAATGCCCTCGTTTATAAGCGCCTTTTCAAAAAACACACCCGCGTTTTTGGGCGCACGCATAATTACCGCAATATCGCCCGCTGTAACAAGGCGTTCGCATTTTTTCTTTGTATCATATATTTTTTGTGTGCCAATAATCGACTTTATTTTTTTGGCTACGTACCTTGCCTCGTACTCAAGGCGAGAATTATTCGAAAGCTTTTGTTCATCGGGCGATACCACAAGTGAAATATCAACCGACGCCTCGTTTGTGCCGTCGTAAAGTCCGCCCTCGAAAAGCTGGTGCGAGTCGGTGTAGTCAATACCGCGCGACTCGGTCATAAGCATATAAAAAATGTTGTTTACAAAATTAATAACCCTGGGGTGCGACCTGAAGTTTTTTGAAAGGTCAATTCTTGTTGGTTGTGTAAGCGCATCACCTGTAGGGTAAGAGGCATTTTTTTGCTTTTGTAAAAACAGTTTCGGTTCAGCGCCCCTGAATCTGTAAATACTTTGCTTAACGTCGCCTACCGTAAATATGTTTTTTTGGTCGCGTGACAGCGCCAAAAATATAATCTCCTGCGTAATATCGCAGTCTTGATACTCGTCAACAATAATCTCTGAAAACCGCTCAGAAAGCTCCTTTGCAAGTTCAGTCTTTTTAACGGTTTTGCCATCATACGACTCTACTAAAAGCTCAATAGTGTATTTTTTAACGTCGTCAAAGGTTGCGCAGCCTTTTTCTTTTCGGTTTTGTTTAAGCCGTTGATTAAGTTCGAAACATAGCTCAAGCATTGTTTTTACAATTGGCATTTCAAGCTGTCTGTCTGCAATAATAACCTCGCTGTTTGCATACATAAGCGACTCTTTAAGCTTTTTAAAATCGTTCTTTAAAATATCACGAACTTCTTTTACGCCATACCACGCGCTTTTGTTAACGTCTTTTGGCGGATTTGGATAATCTTTAAACTTTAACTGCTTTGCCTCAGCTACGGCGGAGTCAAAATCGCCATCGGTTATGTGCTTGTAAATAAGGTTAAGGTTGTCAAGGTCGGCGCCTATTATGTCGCAAACGATAGGCATACCGCTTTGTAAAACGTGCTCGTCATAGCTTTTTATAATTGCGCCCAGCTCGTGCTTTATAACCAAAAGCGCTTGTTCAATAACATCAAGCTCACAGGTGTTTTTAACCACCTGCTCTGCAAACGGCAGTTTTTCTAAAAACTCGCTCACCTTGTTAATCGCAAGGCAAAGCGCATCGTCACTCTTTCCGGTGACAAACCAATCAATAAGTGCTTTTACGTTACTGTCAGTTTTTGCGCGCTCGTAAATTTCTTCTAAAAACTCGTCAAGTGCCTCGATTTTAGCAAGTGCTGTCTGTGCCTCATCGGCTATTGTAAACTGAGGGTCAAGACCAAGCCTTTCAAAGTTTTCGCGAACAATACCAAGACAAGCCGAGTCAATAGTCGAAATGGTTGCGCTCGGTAAGCGTTTTAACTGCTCTTTTATAAGCTGTGAGTCTTTATGTGTTGGCAAAAGTTCTTTTAACCGCTTTGAAATACGCGAGCGCATTTCTTCTGCCGCCGCTATTGTAAATGTTAAAATTAAAAAGCTGTCAATATTAACAGGGTTGTCACCTGTAATCTTTTGCACTACGCGTTCGGTAAGAACTGCAGTTTTACCCGAGCCTGCCGCCGCCGATACAAGCAGCGAGTCGCCCGAAAGCGTTATTGCTTTTTGTTGTTGGGTTGTAAATTCCATAAAACTAATTTTCCCCTAAAAAATCTTCGCCAACAGGCTGTAGAGTGCGTTTTAAATGCTCTTTTTTATCAATACCGCAAATGTTTTTAAAACTACAATAGTCACAGGTTTTTGCGCCATTGTCATAAATAGGGCTTATATCAAAAGCACCCGAGGTTATGCCCCTGCCTGTGCTTTTAATCTTGTCGGTTGCAAAATCAATAAGCGAGTCGATTGCGCTTTGCGAAACAAGGCGCTCGTCTTTTACCTTTTCAAAAAGCTTACCGCGCCTATCTAACTTTTGCATACTGTCACCGTCGGCACAAAAAATACCGTCTCGGGTATAATACTTTTCAAGCTCTTTGTTGTATGCCTCGTCACTTAATGGCACTGTGCTCTTTTTGGGCGGTACTGCAACGCCCGATTTTAAATAATACATAGCGCCGATTTTAACGCCCTTTTCTTTTGAACGTACCGCGTGTGCATAAACAGGCAGCTGAAGCGAAAGCCCATTATACATATTTTTATATGAGAACTGTTGCTTACCTGTTTTATAGTCTACAATCTTGGCATAGCCGTCGTCTGTCATATCCACCCTGTCAATACTGCCTGTAAGCGCAAGTGTATATCCGTTTTCAAGCTCAACAGGCGGTGTATGCTCCGATATATCAAGCTCAAAATACTTTGGCTTGTACTGCGAATTGTTTATCTCGTCAACAACGCTCAGCGCCGTGCCCTCAAGAGAGTTTTTAATAACACCGAACATATAATCAAACCTTGGCGACAGTCCGTTACAGTCAGATAACTCGTTTTGGTAATATTCCTGTGATATTTTTTTAACCGCGTCCTTCACCGCGTCGGTATTTGTAATGTCATAATCGCCGCCTAAAAGGTTTTCGAGTCCTGCATGAACAAAGGTACCAATGTTTGACGAGTCAAACTCAATCTCCTGTTGCTCTTTAAGTCTTAGCCCCCTATTTAAAAAGAACTTGAACGGACAGCTTATATACTCCTCCATACCCGAAAAGCTGAGCCTTAAATTTTTCGAATACAAAAGCTCAACAATCTGATTGGACAGTGTGGTATCATCGCTTTTTAAGTTAAAATCAACACCGCTTATTTCTTTGAGCGCCTGTTTTATACCCTGCTCGTTTTCGGTTGCAACCTGCTGGGCACCTGCAACGCTTACAAGGTAAAACTCGGGTGGCAAGTCTTTAGCCGTAATTTCGCCCACTCCCAAAGCTGTTTCAATCGCGGTTAAATATTCCGACTTTTCGCACTTATCGCCCGACATTGAAAAATGCGAGTGCGACAATACAAGCTCGTTCGAGGACGAGGTTGCAGCGTAATAAAAATCAAAATACTCACGCATTGCCTTTGATAAAATATCCATTGATACCTGGATATTGTGACGGGCAAACACACGCTTGTCCGCCTCGGTAATAAGCGACTTGTTACCTAATGACGATGGAATAACGCCTGCGTTCATTTGCGGAATATATACACATTTTTTGTTTTCAGCACGTACTCTGCCAATACCCGAAAACAGTACCTCGTTTGTGCGCGCAGGGCGTGACGAAATTTTTACCGACATTGCCGAAATGCAAAACAGGTCGTAAAACCGCTTTGCACTGAATACAGTGTCAGCGCACATTTCGTAAATGCTGTCAAGAAGTGACGTAAACACGCCAAAAATACGTGTGTACTCGTAATAAAGCTGTAAACTGCCCGATTTATAAAACTGCTCAGCAGTTGCTTCAAGGTTGTCCGCAACGTTAAAATCGGTACAAAGCTTATAAATTGCGCGTAAAAACTCACCGCCCGTTTGCTTTTTAGACACCGCGTCTTTAAAGCTTTTAAGCGGAATATAAATTTTATCCTTAAGTTGATTAAGCGTTTTAAGACGCTCGGCAACTGTTTTATCGTCGTACGAGTCAATGCCGTTTGGGTTTTTGGTCCACTCATCTGCCCATCCGTTACCGCGTATTTTCCACATACGCACGTAGTTTTCGAGCAGACTTATACGGTCAAATGAAATACCGCAAAGCCCCGTCTTTAAAAAAGCGAACACACTTTCATATTCAAAACCGCCGTTTGCAATATCAAGCGCAGTTGTAACAAATGCACAAAGTTGAGTCGACATAAGTGTTTTTGAGCTATCGGCAAAAACAGGTATTCCGTGCTTTTCAAAAACTGCAGTCGCCATATGCTTTATGCTATCGGCATCGGGGCACAACACCGCAATATCGCTAAAGGTGTATTTTTTATCAATAACGTCGTTTTTAATTTTGCACGCAATAAAATTGAGCTCGTCGCTTATGTTTTTTGCGCCAAAAACAGTTATTGCGCCCTCTGCCTTGCCCTCTTTTACAACAGGCTCAAACGCGGTTTTTTCTAAAACTTTAAGCGCATCGCTTTTGTCTGAGTAGCCATTGTCAGTTATGCATACAAGCTCGGGTTTTATCTTTAAGCGTGTGCACTCGTTTATAATCTTTTTAGCCTCAACTGTAACAGGTGCAAAAACGTCGCTTTCAAAGTCGGTTGTAAAGCAAAAAATACATCTTGGGCTTTGTTGCAGTATTTGATTTATTAAAAGCATTTGCTGTGCGGTAAACCCAAAAAAACCATCAAAAGCAAACACCGTGTCGGCGAACATATCGTTTAGTTCTAAAAGTTCAGCTGCCTCTGAAATATCACCGCCGGGGACCTTGTAGTCGCCCTGCCACAGCGATTTGTACTCTTTATAAAGCATAAACAGGTCGCGGTATTTGCTTTTTGAGCGTGCCGACCAGTCACCGTCGGGTATGCTCATAACAACCTGCTCGTTTATGCAGTTGTTATCAAACTCAGAAAACACCGAAATAAGCGATGTGATAAAGCCGTGACTGTACGCAATCGACTTGTAATAGCCAAGGTCGTTATAGCAGTTTATAACCGCGCAAAATACCGCGCATGCATTCATAACGTTATCGGGAATTTTTTTGGCGGTTTTTCCAAGCGCGCGAAAAACAGTGTTTGCAAGGCGCGAAAAGCTTAAAACGCTAATGCCCGAAACACCGCTTTTATTAACATAAAACTCGCGGGTGAGCGATAACTGCTCAGGTACAACAAGACACACCTTTTGCCCATTTTTTGCTATTGCCTCAAGCTGCTGCATAAGAGTGTTCGTTTTGCCAGAGCCCGCCCTGCCGTAATAAATCTCAACCATTGTCTATCCCCTTTATAAAAACAAAAAGACGCCTATGCGTCTTTTTCATCAAGCTTTGCAAAAAAGTTTTTATACCCGTCTTTACCGTAGCAAAAACTGCGGTTAACACGGCTGATGGTAGCAGAACTTGCCCCTGTTTCTTCGGCAATTTTGCTATAAACCTTTTTTTCGGTAAGCAGCTTTGCAACCATTATTCTTTGCGATAAATCTAAAAGCTCTTTTGTTGTAAGCAAATCTTCCAAAAACGCCTCGTACTCCTCGCGTGAATCGAGCATCATAAGTGCATTTACCAAAAGTTTTGCGCCGTCATTTTCAAAAATGTTCATTGTTTTTTCTCCTATGTGGTATCACTTTATTATGATAACACTTTAACTTGAAAAAGTCAAACACTTTAAAATAGTTTTTTGTTTAATATTTCCCACAAACGCGTTTGTTACCAAAAAATCGCCGTTTATAAAGTATGTAACAGGCGCGTTACCAATGTTATAAAGTTTTAAAATATCTTTAGATTCAAAGCAGATATAATCTAACTTTTTACAAGCCTTTGGCAACAGCGAAGTTTGTTCGTCAATTGACTTTGTACTTGTAGAAACCGCAATAACAGGTGTATCTCCTGCGTTTTTAATAACCCGCTCAAGCACCTTGTTCGAGCCCTCAACATCGGGGTCAAAAAACACAAGCACGCCGCCATCTTTACAGGCCTGCTTTAGCGAATACACCTCACCGTTTTGAGCTGTAAAGGTAAAATCAAGTGCGCTCTGCGGCTTTTTTGTTGCCGATTTTATAATAAAAAACGAGCAAATTATAATAATTGCCGCAACTATAAAAATAACGGTGTTACGAACCTTGTTCATTAAATTTCGTCCTCAAATAGTTTTTCGTCAACCAAAAGCTGTAAAATACTTTTATACTTTTCGGTTGAATTTTTTTCAAACTGCTCAACAATAAGCTGCGCCTGAATTTGAGTGGGTACCAAAAGCTTGTACTCTAAAAGCACGTCATCGCCGTCGATAAGTGTGCATGTAACCTCAAACCCGCTCGACTTTTTCTCGATGTTTGATTTGACGTTACGGGCGCGTTCAATGTCGGCAAGCATTTTTAAAAGCGCAGTCTGATTTTTTCTGCGTATGCTGTGCGGCAAGGTTTTTTCAAAAAGCCCAAGAGTTTGACGTCCCAGCTCGGTTATTCTGAGTACGTCAGGTGTATCTTTTCCTGTAATGTCAATAAGCCCTGTTATAAGCATTTCGTCAATAGCTTGAACAAGGTCAAAATACTGCACAAGTCCGTCAGACAGCGCAATGTTGATTATATTATCTTTTAAAAGCGGTGCGCCTGCGTAGTTTAATATGTAAAGCACAAGCACTTTTACATCGGGCACACTGTTAAGACCGCCTATAATAGTCATTATATTACTCCTTAATTTAATATAGTTTATTATATTATATAGTATATTTAAAGTCAACAAATTTAGCCTTGTTTTGTACATTTACCGCTTGTAAGTTAAAATGATGTTGTATTTGCAAAATTACTATGTTATACTTATATAAAATAATGTGTAAGGGAGAATATTACAATGTCAAAACCCACTCTTGTTGTAATGGCAGCCGGCATGGGCAGCCGTTACGGCGGTCTTAAACAAATTGACCCTATCGATGCATACGGAAACGTTATTATTGACTTTTCTGTTTACGATGCAATCAGAGCAGGCTTTAAAAAGGTTGTTTTTGTTATAAAGCACCAAATTGAAAAAGATTTTAAAGAAGCTATCGGCGAAAGACTTTCAAAGGTTGTCGAGGTTGACTATGTTTACCAAGAACTCGATAAATTACCCGAGGGCTATTCAATTCCCGAAGGCAGAGTAAAGCCTTGGGGTACCGCTCACGCAATCCTTTGCTGTAAAGACGCTGTTGACGGCCCGTTTGCAGTAATCAACTCTGACGACTACTACGGTCCTAACGCTTACAAGGTACTTTACGAGCATCTTACAAGCGACAAAAAAGACGACAAGTACGGTATCGCGCTTGTTGGCTACAAGCTTTCAAACACACTTACCGACAACGGCTATGTTTCACGCGGTATCTGCGCTGTCGAGGATGGCAAGCTCAAAAAAATTGACGAGCGCACCAAAATCGAAATGGACGGCGAAAACGCAAAATACACCGAGGACGACGGCAAAACCTTTACCAAGCTCCCGGGTGACAGCATTGCTTCAATGAATATGTGGGGCTATAACAGAGAGTTTATTGACGAGCTCGAAGCACGCTTCCCTGCATTTTTAGACAAAGCCGCAAAAGAAAACCCGCTCAAGGGCGAGTTCTTCTTACCTATGGTGGTTGACGATATGTTAAAAGACGGCAAAGCATCTGTTGACGTATTAAAAACCGATGACAAATGGTACGGCGTTACCTATGCCGAAGACAAACCCAAGGTACAAGCAGGCATTCAACAACTTAAAGACAAGGGGCTTTATCCGGAAAAATTATGGAAATAATAGATATTGTAAAACAATTTAAAATAAAGGGCGAAATAGTTAGTATCAAGCCGCTTGGTAACGGCCATATTAACGATACCAACCTTGTTACAACTACCGCCGAAAAATACACTTTTCAGCGTATTAACACAAACATATTCAAAAACCCCGACGAGCTTATGGACAATCTCTTTGCGGTTACCGAATATCTTAAAGAGAATTTCCCCAACGAGCTTACAATAAGCTATGTTCGTACACTCGACGGCAAAAAATACTTAAACCTTGACGGTATTTGCTACAGACTTTCGGTGTTTGTTGACAATGTTATCGGCCTTGATGCCGCACGCGATGCAAACGACTTTTACGAAAGCGCAGTTGCTTTTGGTAACTTCCAGAAAAAACTCGCCAATTTCCCTGCCGAAACTCTTAACGAAACAATCAAGCGTTTTCACGACACAAAGTGGCGTATTGCTAACCTTAAAGAAGCTGCAAAAGCAAACAAATCAGGCCGTTTTTCTACCGCTTTAGCTGATTACGATTTTTACGTATCACGCGAGGACAAAATCGACACAGGCATTGAGCTTCCGCTTCGTGTTACACATAACGATACAAAACTTAACAACGTGTTGCTTGACGAAAAAACAGGCAAAGGCGTTTGCGTAATCGACCTTGATACAGTAATGCCTGGCCTTTCAATTAACGACTTTGGCGACTCTATCCGCTTTGGCGCATCAACTGCTGCCGAAGACGAGCAAGACCTTTCAAAAGTTCATTTTTCACTTGAGCTTTACGAAGCATACGTTAAAGGTTATTTTGAGGGCGTTGGCAACGCACTTACCGACGAAGAAATCTTACTTTTACCGCACGGCGCTATTATGATGACCTACGAGTGCGGCGCAAGATTTTTGACCGACTACTTTGACGGCGATGTTTACTTTAAAACCGCCTACCCCGAACACAACCTCGTTCGTTCACGCACACAAATGCGTCTTGTCGAAGAAATGGAACAAAACTACGAAAAAATGGTTGAGATTGTTCAAAAATACAGACCGTAACAAAATTAAAACACCGCAGTAAAAACTGCGGTGTTTTTTTATTTTATTGTAATTGTAAAAACAATTTCTTCCATATCCTGATAGTCACTTAAAAGCGTTGTATCAAGGTTTGTAATAACGCGTTTGCCGTCATCAAGATAAATTTCGTGCGCACCTTCAATATTAAACAGGCTCTTGATTGAGCCGTCAACCACGTTTGAAATCCCCGAACGCTCGCTTACTATTAGCTTGTAGTAATCGTCAAAAAAGTTTGTCAGCGTGTATGAACTGCCAAGCGTTGTGTTAAACAGTATTGAGCTTTGGTCAATCTCTATTCCGTATTTTTCAAAGCCAACAAACTTAAAAGAGATTTTTGTGTCGTAATAAATGCGGTCATTAACATCAGCCGCCCTGTACGACATATTCTCGGCAATACAAACAGTTTGATAGCCTGTGTACTCGTAGGTTGAAAGGTCAATATCTTGATATTTTGGTTTAAAGAGCGGATTTGTAAAATAAACAGATATAACAGTAAGCACAAGCACAGCCGCAACTGCCGCCGCAAAGCCAAACGATTTCCACACAATTATATTTTTGTGTTGGCTCTGTCTGATTGCGCCCTCAAGTATGCGTTTTTTTGTGATGTCGTCAACTGTTATTTTAGACATCGCACTCTTGTAGCTGTTTTTCACATATCTCGCCCCCTTCCAACATCTTTTTAAGCTCCGCCCTTGCACGCGCAAGGCGTGTACGCACTGTGGCGGGCGGAATTAAAAGAATTTTAGAAATTTCGTTTGTGTCATATCCATCATAGTAATAAAGGTGCACTACCTCGCGATAAGACGGCTTTAGGCGCATAACTGCGCGCACCACCTCATCTTCACGGCTATCAAGGCCGTAATCGATATTATCAGTAAACAATATGTTTGCGTAATCGTCAAAGTTTGCCATGTTCTTTTTTGAACGCAGGGTGTTTTTTGCAAGGTTTACAGCAACCTTCAACAGCCACCGTTTTGCGTGTTCATAATCGCAAAACATCGGCTTTTTATGTAGATAGGTAACAAAAACCTGTTGACCTATATCCTCAGCGTCCTCCATATTTTTAACATAAACAAGCGCAAGTCTTACAATATCAGGCAAAAATTCGTCTACAAGATACTCGATATTATTAATTTTAATATCAGTAGTCATATAAGCCTCATACTCTTTTGTATATATAACACATCAAAGGCAAAAAATGTTTCAATTTTTTCAAATTATTCCAAAAAGTCTTTAAGTTTTTTGCTTCTTGACGGATGACGCAGTTTTCTTAGTGCCTTTGACTCGATTTGGCGGATACGCTCACGGGTTACGTTAAACTCGCGGCCAACCTCTTCGAGTGTACGCTGTCTGCCGTCAATAAGTCCAAATCTTAACTGAAGCACCTTTGCTTCACGGGGTGTAAGTGTATCGAGCACCTCGGCAAGCTGTTCTTTTAACATAATGTGCGAGGTTGCTTCAACAGGTGCAGGAATATCCTCATCGGGAATAAAGTCGCCAAGGTGCGAGTCTTCTTCACCGATAGGTGTTTCGAGCGATACAGGGTCAAGCGCAATTTTTAAAATTTCACGAATTTTTTCTTCGGGCTGATTAAGCTCTTTTGCAATCTCAGCACTTGTAGGCTCACGGCCAAGCTCTTGAACAAGCTGACGCGATACACGCATAACGCGGTTGATTGTTTCAACCATATGCACAGGAATTCTGATTGTACGAGCCTGGTCGGCAATAGCACGGGTGATTGCCTGTCTTATCCACCAAGTAGCATAGGTTGAAAACTTATAGCCTTTTTCGTAGTCGAACTTTTCAACCGCCTTTATAAGACCAAGGTTACCCTCTTGAATAAGGTCAAGAAAATGCATACCCCTGCCAACATAACGCTTTGCGATTGATACAACAAGCCTTAAGTTTGCTTCGGCAAGTCTGTCTTTAGCATACTCACTGCCCTCGCTCATTTTTTTAGCAAGCTCAATTTCCTCTTGAGCCGACAAAAGCGAAACCTTACCAATCTCCTTTAAGTACACTTTAACGGGGTCGTCAACAATCATCATCTCTGAGCCGTCGTCAGCGGTGTATGTGTCGCCTGCAACTGCCGCTATATCAAGGCTTTCAATATCGTCGATAGGCTCTTCAATAATCTCAATACCCTGTTCTTCGAGCATATCGTAAAGCTTTTCCATATGCTCGGCATCAAGTGATACCTCTTCAATCGCATCCATAATCTCGCGGTTGGTGAGCGAGCCTTTTGATTTACCAAGCTCGACCAGGTCTAAATAAAACTTTTTCTTGTCAATATTCATCCTTATTTCTCCTTTTTAATTAACTCGGCAAGCTGCTCGGCTGACAGCTCGTGCGGGTTAACCTTTTTTAACTTTTGTGATTTTATTGTTGATATGCAATCGAGCAGCTGCGTTTTAGCATCACCCGATAACACCGTAGTGTTTAAAATATATGTTATTCTCGATACCTGCGCCGCATCAAAGCACTCCGCAAGCGAAAGCGACTGCGCCGTTTTGTCACTCTTAAGTCCGTTTAAATAAAACTGATAAACCTGCCTGTTAAAGTCAGTAACAAAATCATCAGGTGATATGTTTTGCTCCGCCACATCAATAAGCGACGGGTTTTTAACAATAATTGTTATTAGCATTTCTTCTGAGCGCGCCGCAAGCAAGTTCTGAGAGCGCTCACGGTTAACGTTATCGCTCATACCTGTAATCTCACGCGTTTCGTTTGTAATCTGACGTTTGCGTTCGCGGTTTATTTGTTGCTTATGCCGCTTTTCAATATCGGTTGTTAAAACGTTTACCGAAACATCAATCATTTTTGAAAGCTTGGAGGTGTAAATCTCGCGTTCAACTGCCGAGTCAAGAGCCGCCACAGTATCACAAGCTTTTTGTATAAACTGCATTTTTTGCGCCGTGTCGTCAAGATTGTATTCACCTGCAAGCTTGTCGAGCGCATACTCGGTTGGCGTTTTAGAGCGTTTTATAAGCATCGAGAACCGCTCTTTGCCGTATGTTTTAATGTATTCATCGGGGTCTTTTGCGCCCTGCATTTGTAAAACCCTTACGCTTACGCCCTGACTTTTTAAAAAGTCGATTGCCTTTGCCGTTGCTTTTTGACCTGCTGCATCACTGTCAAACGCAACAACCACGTTTTTTGCGTACTTTGCAATTATACGCGCCTGCTCAACGGTAAACGCCGTGCCAAGCGGTGCTATTGCATTTTTAAACCCCGCTTGCGACAGCATTACAACGTCAATGTTGCCCTCGCACAAAATAAGCGTTCCCTCGCACTTATCTTTTGCAATATTAAGCCCAAAAACAACATTGCCCTTGTTGTAAATTAACGTGTCGGGCGAGTTCATATATTTAGGAAGCGCGTCTTTTTTAAGTGCGCGCCCCGAAAACGCAATAACGTTACCCCTAAGGTCAATTACAGGGAACATAAGCCTGTCGCGGAACTTGTCGTAGTAACTGCCGTTTTTTTGGCTTTTTGCAACAAGCCCTGCCGAGTACATTTCGGGAAGCGAATATCCATTTTTTAATAGTAACGATTTTAAATCGTCAAAGCTGTCTTTTGCGTAACCAAGTCCATACCTTGTAACCGACGAAATATCAAGCCCGCGAGATTTTACATACTCAAGGCACTCGTTTTCGCCTTCGGTTAAGTTTTTGTGGTAATGCCTTGCGGCAAGCCTGTGCATTTCGAGCATACGCTCACGCGCAAGTTTTTTCTGCCCTGAACGGTCGTTGTCTTCGGGTACACTCATACCAACCCGCCCCGCAAGTTCCAAAACCGCCTCTCTGTAATCGAGGTTTTTATACTTCATTATAAAAGTAATAACATCGCCGCCTGCGCCGCAACCAAAGCAGTAGTATGATTCGGTATCTTTAAACACGGTAAACGACGGTGTTTTTTCGTTATGGAACGGGCAACAGGCAACAAACCTTCCGCCTGCGCGTTTTAACTGCAGGTGACTGCCGATTATTTCGTCAACAGGGTTTTTGAACTTGAGTTCGCTTATAAACGAACTGTCAAATGCCATTTTGTTTCTCCTTTATTTAACATCCCAACTGCTTGGTACAAACAGTTTTTCAAAGGTATCTACCGCAAAACCGTCGGTCATACTCGAAATGTAGTCACAAACGGCGCGCTCGATTCCCTCTTCTTTTACTGTTTTTTGATACTCCTGGGGAATTTTTTTATAATTTGACACATAATAGTTGTAAAGCATTTCAATAATGCCCTGTGCTTTTGTTTCTTCTGCCTTTGCCTTTGAGCCAAGATAAACGTTCGAGAACAAAAACTCGTGCAAAAGGTCAAAAGCATATTGAACATCGTCAGTCATTTTAATTATTGCGCTGTCGGTACTTGCATTTATTGTGCCTGTAACCATTGCATTTATGCGTGTTGACTGACCAACGCCAAGTATATCTACTGCCTCTTTTGGCAAATCTTGCTCGGTTAAAATCCCTGCTCTTATTGCATCGTCAATATCGTGGTTTATGTATGCAATCTTGTCGGCGAGGCGAACAATTTGTCCCTCGGTGGTGTCGGCAAGCTTGGGGCCGGTGTGACAAAGTATACCGTCAAGCACCTCGTATGTAAGGTTTAAGCCTTTGCCGTCTTTTTCAAGCTTTTGGCAAACGCGAACGCTATGCTCGTTGTGGTTAAAGTTAAACGGACAAATATCGTTAAGCACCCGCTCGCCTGCGTGACCGAACGGTGTATGTCCGAGGTCGTGACCAAGTGCCACCGCCTCGGTTAAGTCTTCGTTTAAAAACAGGCACCTTGCGATTGTACGCGAAATCTGGCACACCTCGAGAGTATGTGTAAGACGAGTGCGGTAATGGTCGCCTGTAGGGCTTAAAAACACCTGTGTTTTGTGCTTTAAGCGCCGAAACGCCTTTGAGTGAATAATACGGTCGCGGTCGCGCGCAAACGCGGTGCGATGCGTAGGCTCGGTTTCGGGCATTGCCCTGCCCTTTGTATTACACGAAAGCGCGGCAAATTTTGAAAGCATTTGTTTTTCGCGCTGTTCAAATATTTCACGGTAATTCATACAAAAACCTTCCTCTCTATTTACTTAATACGACAAACTTTTAACATTTACTCTTTTTTTGAAATATTTTTTTAAAAAAACAGTTGACAAATCAAAAGTCACCTGTTAGAATAAATAGGCTAACGACTTAGTAGCTCAGCTGGCAGAGCACATGACTTTTAATCATGGTGTCCGGAGTTCGATTCTCCGATGGGTCACCATCATACAAACTTGATCATAGATCAAGTCTGTTTTTTTTATTTACTTTTTCCTAATTGTGTGTTATAATTAAGAAAACAACTTGTAGTTTAGCGAAATATAAACTGATGGTTTAGCTACTTTTACCTAATGTCAACTGACGTTATCTTAACTTTTGTTTTGCAGTAATGTATAATCATC
>JAZNXL010000015.1:0-70335 GCA_045593905.1 Eubacteriales bacterium | reverse complement strand
TATGAGAAGCAGCCTTTTTGCGACTTCTTTTTTTATATTATTTCAAGGTTTTTAAAGTTGGGTTTAAATTTTAAGAACGCGTCGTTTTCGCACACTACAGTATCAATATCGGCAAGTGTACACTGAATAAACGGAGATGCGCTGTCAAGCTTTGAAGAATCGCACAAAAACACCTTTTTAGTTGCGTTTTTAAGCATTGAATTGCGAACGTATATCTCTTCGCAGGTTCGGTCGGTAATTACTCCGTCTGCTGATACCGAGCTTGACGAAAAAAACATTTTATCGGCATAAACCGACTCGAAGGTTTGCGATGCGCCGCTACCTATTAAGCAGTTATTGTTGACCTTGCTTATAACACCGCCTGTTGAGTAAACGGTGTTGCCGGTGGTTGACAACACGTTTAAAATTTCAATATTATTTGTAACAACGGTTAGTGAGTCAAAACGTTCAAGCTCGAGCGCTAAAAAATAACAGGTCGAAGACTGGTCTAAAAACAAAACGTCGCCCTCTTTAATAAGCGAGGCAGCTTTTTGAGCAATAATGCGTTTTTGCTCAACGTAGTCATAACTTCTTGCGCCAAAATTTACTACGTTTGTTTTTGCGGTTATAAGTTCTGCTCCCCCGTAGCTACGCTTTATGATATGGCGTTTTTCGAGTTCGGTTAAATCACGGCGTATACTCGACTCACTTGCAAATAGCATATCACTTAATTGCGCTACCGACACAAACCCGCCATTTTGTAAAATTTCTACTATTTCGTTTTGGCGTTTACTCTTTAGCATTTATACCTCTTTTCGCGCACTTTTGAGCGAGTACGCATTTTTTGTTGTTATTTTATCATTTTTTAACCGCAATAGTCAAAAATAATTGATTATTGTTGCTCATTTTATTATAATAAGATAAATCTAATTTGTAAAGAGGTACGCTATGGATATTAATACATTGTTAAAAGGTGTAAACTGCGACTGCGGTAAAAAACACGAGTGCAACATTGACTACGTATACGTTGAAAAAGACGCTTTAAAACACCTTAAAGAATTATGTGAAGAATACAATAACATTTTAATAGTTGCCGACGACAACACATACGGCGTTGCAGGGCAAAAGAGTGAAAAGTATCTTAATGGCAAAAACATAACGCGCCAGATTTTTAGCGGCAAAACTGTTTTAATACCCGATGAAAGAGCAATAGATGCAGTAAACCAAAAGCTTGAGGGTATTGATTTAATAATTGCCATCGGCTCGGGTGTTATACAAGACCTTTGTAAGTATGTTTCGTTTAACAGCGGTATCCCTTACTATGTTGTAGCTACTGCACCGTCAATGGACGGTTACGCATCAAGCGGTGCGGCTATGATTACAAGCGGTATGAAGGTTACATACTCGGCAAAGGTACCAAACGCTATTATTGCCGACAGCGATGTATTATGCACCGCTCCGCTCGAAATGATTAAAGCAGGCTACGGCGATATTATTGGCAAGTACTCGGCACTTAACGACTGGAAGCTGGGCGCTATTGTAAACGGCGAATATTTTTGTCAGTACATTTACGACCTTACCTTTGATATGTTAAAACAGGTTGAGCCACTTGCTAAAAAATTACTTGAGCGCGACCCAAAAAGTGTCGAAATATTAATGAAAGCGCTTGTTATTGTTGGTGTTGCAATGAGCTTTGCTACCAACTCGCGACCTGCATCGGGCAGTGAGCATCATCTTTCGCACTTTTTTGAAATTACAGGTATTGTAGATAACGCCGAATACTTACCGCACGGCATTGACGTTGTGTTCTCGACTGTTATAACATCAAAAATAAGACAAAAGCTTATAAATACCGAGTTTAGCGGTGTTCAGTTTAAAATGGACGATAATGAGTATAAGGGCGAGATTAACAGGGTTTATAAAACTGTTGCTGACGAGTGCATAGCTCTACAATCAAAGCTTGGTACATACGAGGCAGTCCGCGCACCGATATATGCTAAGAATCAAGCTGAAATCAAAAAGATTTTAAGCGAGGTGCCAACCGCCGAGCAGATTGAAAAGATACTTAAAGACATTGAGCTTGACATAAACGATTTTTATAAAGTATATTCACCGCAAAAACTGCGCGACGCTGTACGCTACGCTAAAGACTTAAAAGACAGATACACTGTGCTTTGGATGTATTACGATATTTGCGGAATTGAGGAATTATAATATGAAAAACATTAAACTTATTGCAATGGACCTTGACGGCACACTAACACAACACAAAACACCGCTCTCAAAGGAACACACCGAAATTCTTAAAGCGCTTGCAAAAAAATATAAGCTTTTGATGGTAGGCGCAGGTATGTGTAATAGAATTTTTAACCAGATGAACAAGTTCCCGATTGATGTTTTGGGTAACTACGGTATGCAGTATGCCGAGTATAACCAAAATACAGGCGAGCTCGATATAGTTTCTGACGAAGTTTTGCCCTGCGACAAAGAGAGCGTTGAAAAGCGCGTTACAATGCTACGCGAAAAATACGGATTTACCGAGTTTGCAGGAAACAGCGTTGAATACCACAGCTCAGGCTGTATCACCTTTGCGATTTTGGGCACTGCCGCAAAGCAAGAGGATAAGCTAGCATTTGACCCCGACCGTACAAAAAGACGCGCAATTTACGACGATGTTGTAAACACCTTTAGCGATTACAACGTATTTGTAGGTGGCTCGTCATCATTTGATATGGCACCGATGCCGTTTAACAAAGCGTATGCGCTTAAAAAATACTGTGACGAGCGTGGCATTAAATACGACGAGGTTGTTTTTATCGGCGACGACTACGGTATGGGCGGCAACGACGAGTCGGTTTATAAATCTGAGTTTAACTTTTTAACAATTGACAACTACCTTGATTTTGGCAAAGTAGTAAAAGATTTACTGTAAAAAAAGAGGCGTAAAGCCTCTTTTTATTTTATAAAAAATAAAGTTTTTTTAAAAATTTTGTCACAAAACCGCTTGTTAAATTGTTATATATATAGAATTGGTATTAACTTTTGATTGAAATATATATCAAAATATGATATTATTCTTACATTACGCTTTAGGAGATTATAAATGAAAAAATGTTTAACATGGTGTGTTATAGCAATAATGCTTTTTAGCATACCGATTTATACAAGCGCAAGTGCAGCAAGCTTTACCGATATTGATGTAAACGCATATTACTACTCATCGGTGTTATGGGCGCAAAAAAACTCGATTACAGCAGGCATTACTCCCACAGAGTTTGGCCCCGACAATACTTGCAGCCGTGCACAAGCAGTAAGCTTTATATGGCGTATGGCAGGCTTTCCCGAGCCCACCACAAGCCAAAACCCGTTTGCCGATGTTGCACCGAGCGACTATTTTTATAAAGCGGTTTTGTGGGCTTATGAAAAATCTATTACCGCAGGTACCGAGATTGGTATTTTTAGCCCACACCAAAACTGTACACGCGCACAAATAGTAAGCTTTTTATGGCGCTCACTTAACAACCCCGAGCCTGATTACACAGCAACATCTTTTTTAGATATAACGCAAGCCGATTATTTTTATAAGCCTGTATTATGGGCGTCTCAAAACAACATAACCGCAGGAACAGGCGACGGACTTTTTAGTCCTTTTTACGATTGCACACGAGCTCAAATGGTTTCGTTTTTACACAGGGGCGAAAAACTTTTGCGAGTTTTAAAGTGTGTTGAATTTAGAAACACCTACGATGGCTACAGTGTTTTGGTTGAACCAAACTATACTGTTGACATAAAACTCGGCGAAGCGATAACAACCTTAACCTACGCCGATACGGTACTTGAAATTTCAAAACAACCGCTTACTCAATTTAGTGAAGAGAAGTATATTAGCCAAACTTACGCTTTTTTAAATAATTCTGTTGACCACACTTTTGATTATAGGCAAACAAAATACTTGGGCAACAACAAGGTGTATATTACCGCATGGCACAGGCGCGAGCTTTCGTTGATTGAAAACGATAAAAACTACTATACCGCTTTTGATATTGTTGCAAACGGACACATTTATTCTTTCTTTTTTAAAACAAGTAACAAAAACAGAAAATTCGAAGACTACGAGCATATTATAAGCAGTATAACATTTATTGAGCCTACATCAAAAATACCTAAGTTTAAAACAAACACCGTTAAAAAGAACTGGAACAGCGAAACTCAGGAATTTTATAACAAGTTCTTTGGTGAGGGTTCAACACTCGAATGGGGTATTTTTGAGCCCGAGTCAGCGTATGCCGACTACACCGTGCTTGATGGCTACGAAGACTATCTCGGTTATGATTTTCCTGTAGCACTTCATTATTTCCACTTGACCGAGCTTTCGCTTTCTTATGCAAATCAACGCCTTAACGATACGTGGGAGCATGGCAAGGTTATGGTGTTTACGCTCCAAACACCCGCTCAAAGCGGCGGTAATATGATGTATGAAATACTCGAGGGTAAAAAGGATAACTTAATTGAGGCTTTTGCAAAAGCTGTTGCCGACTTTGAGCACCCCGTAATTGTACGCCTTGCTAACGAAATGAACGGTGAATGGTGTTCTTATTCAGCAGTTCACACATCAAGAGATACCGAAATATACCGTCAGGTTTACCGCTATATTTATAATAAGTTTATGAAAGCGGGCGCATACGACAACACAATTTGGGTATTTAACCCTAACAATAATTCTTCTCCAAACTTCAAGTGGAATGATATACTTATGTACTACCCCGGTGACGAGTATGTTGACGTTATTGGTCTTACCGCATACAACATGGGTACTTATTACGCTTCGCTTGGTGAAAGATGGCAAAGCTTTGAAACACTTTATGACACGCTCTACGACTACTACGACAAAACGTTTTCACAACCGTTTATGATACCCGAATTTGGATGTGCCGAAATGGGCGGTGATAAACGCGCGTGGACAACAGATATGTTTGAAAGCTTTAAAAACTATAGCAGAATAAAACTTGCAGTATGGTTTGACCATAGCGACTTCGACTCGACTACAGGCGAAATATCCCGTGATTTCACCATCGACAGCGTTTTAGACATATTTAAAGAATATATAGGCACACCCGATCCCGAAGAGCCGGATAACCCCGATAACCCGGATAACCCTGACGACCCGGATAACCCCGATGACCCGGATAACCCCGACGACCCGGACAACCCCGACGACCCGGATAACCCTGATGACCCGGATAACCCTGACGACCCGGATAACCCCGATGACCCGGATAACCCCGACGACCCGGACAACCCCGACGACCCGGATAACCCTGATGATCCGGACAACCCAGATGAGCCGGATAACCCCGATGACCCGGATAACCCCGACGACCCGGATAACCCTGATGACCCGGACAACCCAGATGAGCCGGACCCCGATGCGCCTAATACGCCGGACACTCCTGATAACAACAGCTAATTTAGCAATAAAAAACACCTGCTTTGCAGGTGTTTTTTTATTATATTAGTTCTTTTAAATCTTTTAGCAGATTTTTCGCGTATACTACAAAACCAAGGTCGTTAGGGTGAAGTGTTAAATCTTTAAAAAACAACGAGTCATGAGTAACATAGTCAATAGACTCAAGCGGTATTATACCGTATTTTTTTGCAATATCGGCAATTGCGGTTCTGCAAACAAAAAAGTCGCCTGTAGGCTTTTTATTATACCAATGCTTACGCCAAATAGGCAGTATGGCAAGCTTTTTAGTATTGGGATAAATCTGCGAAAGCCTTTTAAAATAATCGTCGCAATGCTCGATAAGTTGTTCAAAGCTACTAAGGCTGTACCAATCGTTTGTGCCGTAAGCAACTGTTATAAAATCGTACTCACCGGTATATTCAAGCTGTTCTTTTTGGAACTTTGCACCGCCGATTGCCTGATTAATAATCTCCGCATCAAGCTCGCGTGCAACAATGTTTGCATAAGTGCAAGACGACATTTTTGCATCAAAGCCTTGTGTTATGCTGTCGCCAAGAGCAAGCCATTTATATTTTGGTGCAAAAGGCGTTACTACCGCGCCATCGCTTAGCTCAACCGACTGTATACCGCCGTTTGCAAGGCAAGGGAAAAATAGCTGTATACGGTTGTTTTTGCCATAGAGCTTTGCATATATTTCGCCGTCTACCACATCGTAGCCGTCTTTTAAAACAGTTTGCGAAAGCTTGCCGTTTATATACAAGTCAAACGAGTACCAAAAGCGAGTCGCCGAGCCCGGCATTACGCCTGCAAACTTTATTCTTATAAACTCTGAGTCGGTATAAAAATCAAACCTTACGCCCGCGGTTGCAGCCACCTCAACACCAAACTCAACGTGTTCGCTGTCAAATTCTTTTGCCTGATAATCGGTAAGCCGTTTAAAACGGTATATATCGTTTTGGTCGCGATAAATTTCAAGTGCGCCAAAAGTAATTTGTTCAATCTGTTTTTGTGTTAGCAACATATTTTAATCCCTATTATTTAAAAAAATTTGAAATGTTTCCGTTTTGATACTCGTTTAAAACCATAAACATTCTTGGAATATGGAACGGACCTTTAAACAGGTTACCTTTAAGCGAGCTTGAAACTGTTGAGTCGTAGTTTAAATAACCATACCACTCGCCATGCTCTTTATCGGCAAACTTATCAAGAGCATACTCTAAAATGCTTTGGTACGCCTCGTTATATTTTTCTTCTTTAAATATTTCGTACGCCATTTTGTTAGCAATAATTGCCTCGTTTTGCGGCCACCACAGCTTCATATTCCACTCGAGCGCCGTTGCGGGTTTGCCAAGGCAATCGCAAAACGAAATAATTCCGCCGTGCTTTTTATCAAGACCGAACGGCATTGTAATATCAATTATTTTTTTACCGACTGTGAGTGCTTGTTCATTACCGTCAACCATACCCTCAACCATTAAAAACCAGGCAGTTTCGAGCGAGTGACCGGGGTTTACAGTTCTACCCATTGGTGTGTTTACAAACTCGCCGTCGGGCGATACGTGTTCAAGCACCGCACCAACCTTGTCGCAAACAAACCCGCCATTTAAAACAGCGTCTAAATACTGCCTTGCAAGTTCATTATATTTTTCGGGTTGCGGTGCACAGGCAGCCATTGCCCTTGCTGTTGCAAGCATTATCATAACGGGTGATAACGATTTCATTTTAACAGTCAGCTTGGGCGGGTTTAGTTCGGGATGGTCATAGCACATTTTAGCCATATTAAAATACTTTTCAGCAGTTTTAAAAACCTCAATATCCCCTGTTGCCCTGTAGTATTCGGCACATCCGATTGCGGCAAATGTTTCACTAAAATAATAACGGCGTTTTTGTATAGGTTCGCCGTCTTTTGAAACAATAAAGAACATTCTGCCGTCAGTATCGGTACAACGCGGTAAAAAGTCGTATATTTTTTTAGCCGCTTCAAGATACTTGGGGTTTTTATCTACAAAGTTATATGCCTTTGACAGCGTCCAGAGCGCGCGGCCTTGAAACCAAACGCTTTTATCGGTTGAATACACCTGCCCGTCTTTATCAAGATAGGTCATTATACCGCCTTGTTGATGGTCAATTGCATTATTAAGCCAAAAAGGTAAAATGTCGTCGGTTAAAATCTTTTTAAAATTCATAGTCTATCTCCCGCAAGTTCGTTTATGTTATTAACTGCTTTTTACTCATTTTAACATAAAAAATGTGATACAAATATAAAAATTTTGCTTATTAATTTATTGTGATTGCTATTTTTGATAAAATGTGTTTTAATTTTACTATAATATGTTTTAATTAGAACGTAAGGAGAATAGTATGGATATTATTCACCACGAAATTGGGCGCGACCCGCTTTATAAAATTTGGAACTATCCAAAGCTTAATATGATAATTTACTTTTATTCTGACGGCGGAAAAATTGTATTTCAAGACAATATTTATCCTATCAAAAAAGGTGTTTTGTGCTTTATTAACAGCTCTAAACGCCATTATACAATGCCGTCAGACCCCGATGTTTACGATAGAAGTAAAATTTTTGCCAACCAAAAAATTGTAAACGGCATACTCGAGCTTACGAGCGACGACAGTGAGTTTACCGATACTTTTTTAAACAGCTCAGTTGTGTATGCAAAAATACCCAACGAGTTACACTCTACCGTTGAGAGCATTTATAAAAAGGCTTTTGAAAACAAAGGCAACAAAGCCGTTTTTATTAACTGCTTTTTCGAACTTATGCTTTATTTAAAACAGTATGTTGTACAAAAAAACACATATCTTGGCGATAACCTGACTAAAGTTTTAGAGTACATAAACAACAGTTACCAATTACCGTTAACGCTTGATGATATTTGTAAAAAGGCACATATAAGCAAATACCATTTTTGCCGCAAGTTTAAAAACACATTCGGACTAACACTTATGGAATATTTGCTGCAAACGCGTATTGCAGCGGCAAAAACAATGCTTGTTACAACCGATAGTCCAATTAATATGGTAGCAGAAAAGTGCGGGTTTTCGAGCGTTTCGTATTTTTGCCAAATCTTTAAAAAGCGAACGGGGCTATCCCCTAACCAATACCGAGCAAAGAATAAAAATATATAAAAATTTTGGAGGAAACAAAAATGCAAGGAATTTACACCGCTTTACTTACACCGTTTGATAAAAACGGTAAAATCAACGAAAAAGAGCTTATACGTTTAGTTAAGCACAACATTAATTTGGGTGTTGACGGTTTTTACGTTTGCGGAAGCACCGCCGAAGCACTTATGTTAAGTGTTGCGGAGCGCAAGCAAATTATGAAAATTGTAAAAGACAGTGCAGGCGATAAAAAGCTTATTGCCCACGTTGGCAGCATAAGCGAAAAAGAGGCACACGAGCTTGCAAAATACGCTGCAGAATTAAACTACGATTTAATTTCATCGGTTGCACCGTTTTATTACAAGTTCAGCTTTAGCGAGATAAGAGATTATTATGTTCGTTTAGCAGAGTCATCAAAAATGAAAATGCTTGTATACCACATTCCTGCTTTTTCGGGCGTTGGTATGGGAATTAAAGAAATATCAACATTTCTTGACGACGACAGGTTTGCAGGTATTAAGTATACCTCAAACGACTTTTTCACAATGGAAAGATGCAAAGCACTTTATCCTGACAAATTAATATATAACGGCTACGACGAAATGCTGCTTTCGGGTCTTAGTATGGGCGCTGACGGCGGTATTGGCAGCACATATAACTTTATGGCAGACAAGTTTGTATTAATTAGAAAGCTATTTTTAGAGGGCAAGGCAGACGAGGCAAGAAAAGTTCAAAACGAAGCTAACCGCATTATCTCAATTTTGTGCGAAATTGGTGTTATGCAGGCTGAAAAAGAGATTATGAACCAGTTAGGTCTTGATTTTGGCGGTTGCTTACCCCCCTTCTCAAATGTTACCCAAGAACAAAAACAACTTATCAACAAAGAAATTATACCGTTCATTACAAAATTAACTGTTTAAGATAGGAATTTTAATGGAAATACAAAAATTATACCCTGTTTGTAAAGATTACCTTTGGGGCGGAAACAAGCTTAATGAAAAATACGGCAAAAGCGGTGCTTGTAACCCCTGTGCTGAAAGCTGGGAGTTATCTTTTCACACTGACGGAAAGACTCGCGTTGCAAACGGACAAACATTAGAAGAAACGATTACCGACAAGCAAAAAGGCAGTAATGTTTGCGACTTTTCGTTTTTTCCTGTTATGACAAAGCTGATTGATGCTAAACAAAATCTTTCTATTCAGGTGCACCCCGCTGACGAGTACGCGCTGAGCTACGAAAACTCTTACGGAAAAACAGAGATGTGGTATATTGTTGAAGCTGAAGAGGGTGCAGGAATTTATTTAGGGTTTAACCGAGATATAACGCCCGAGGAATATAAAAGCGCAATATTAAATAACACTCTTACCGACCTTTTGAATTTTTATCCTGTTAAAAAAGGTGATTGCTTTTTTATCCCCGCAGGAACTATTCACGCAATCGGCGCGGGCTGTTTGATATGCGAAATTCAGCAAAACAGCAACACTACATACCGCGTATACGACTATGGTCGCGTTGATAAAAACGGCAAATCACGTGAATTGCACATTGACAAGGCGCTTGGTGTTACAAACCTGAATAAACACGTTTTAAATCAGTTATCGGGTAGTACCCTTGGCGTAAGCAAGTATTTTAACGTGCAAAAAGTTACCGTTGACGGAGTTTTACATCAAAAAACAAACAACAAAAGCTTTCACTCAATAACCTGCCTTGAGGGCGAAGGCAAAATTGACGGCAACGTAATAAATCAAGGCGACAGCTTTTTTGTACCTGCAGACTATGGTGAGTATGTAATTGCGGGCAGATTAACCGCAATAGTTGTTGATATTCGCAAATACTACCTGGGTATTGACCTTGGCGGTACATATATTAAAGGCGGAATTGTTGACGATACGGGTAATATTATTTATCAAAACAAAGTCCCCACTCAAAGAAAGCATGGCGCCAAGCAGGTTGTAAATAACATTGTAGCGCTTTGCAACAGTATGCTTGATGCCACCAACCTTACCACCCTTGATATTACAGGTGTAGGCATTGGTGTTCCGGGTACTATAGATAGCAAAACAGGTAAAGTAACTTATTCTAACAATCTTGGTTGGAGTGATTTTTCAATAGCAACCGAGGTGTCACAGGCACTTAACCTTGATGTAAAAATTGCAAACGATGCCAACGTTGCAGCTCTCGGCGAAGCTAAATTCGGTTCGGCGAAAGACTACCAAAACAGCGTTATGCTAACGCTTGGAACAGGTGTGGGAAGCGGAATTGTTTTAGACGGCAAGCTATTTGAAGGTCACCAAGGCGCAGGCGCTGAAATCGGGCATATGGTTGTTGTTAAAGACGGCGAAAAATGCAGCTGCGGAAGACAAGGCTGCCTCGAAGCGTATGCATCGGCAAGTGCGCTTGTTCGAGATACCAAACGCGCAATGCAACAAAACCCAAAAAGCAAAATGTTTGAAACGTATTCGATTGATGCCGTTTCGGGAAGAACCGCCTTTGAGTATTACAATATAGATAAAACTGCGAAAGAGGTAGTAGACAAATATATTAAAATGTTAGGGTTGGGTATTACCAATGTTGCTAACATTTTCAGACCCGAAGTAATAATTTTGGGCGGAGGAATTTGTAACGAGGGCGACGCGCTCACGCTACCGCTTCAAAACATATTAGACCGCGAGGTGTTTGGCGGTAATGATAAAACAAACACAAAAATTATTACAGCAACACTCGGCAACGACGCAGGACTGATCGGCGCCGCAGCATTGTGGCTATAAAACAAACCCCAAGACTTAAGTCTTGGGGTTTTAATATTAGTCGCCGAATTTAATGTTAATTCCGCCGCCGTCGTTGTCAGAGTTTAAGTTAAGATAAGGTGTTAGGCGCTGGGCAATGTTAATAATTGGCATTGACTGGATATATACTTTACCGGGGCCTGTTATTTTGGTGTGAAAAAGTCCCTCGCCGCCAAGGAATATGTTTTTTGCACCTTTTACCATTTCAACATCCATTGTACAACTATCGGTCATTGCGGCAAGGTAACCTGTGTCAACAATAATGCTCTCACCTGCTGCAAGGTCATATTCTTTACAGTGACCGTCAATTTCTAAAAACACAAGGCCGTTACCCTGTATTTGTTGCATAATAAAGCCTTCGCCGCCAAAAAAGCCTCTGCTTAATTTTTTTTGAAAATATACCGAAAGTTCCAAGCCTTTTTCCATTGCTAAAAAGCCACGTTTTTGAACAATAATGCCATTACCCTCGGTAACCTGATACGGAATAATGCTGCCGGGAAAGCTTGATGCAAACGCAATCATACCCTCGCCGCCCTCGGCTGTGTACTCGTTTAAAAATATCGACTCGCCGCTAAAAAGCCTGCCGAGTGCTTTTTTTATACCGCCGCCCGCATTGGTATCCATTTTCATATTAGGCGACATCCAACTCATAGCACCGCTTTCGCAAGCAAGCGTTTGACCTTGTTGCAAATTACAAATTACAACAGGTAAATTTCCGCCTTCTATTTGGTATTTAATCATTTTAATCACCTCTTGATTTTATGATAGCACAATCAAAAAAAGAACGCAATAAAATTGCGTTCTTTTTGTTATACGGTTATCTTGGTCTATAGCCACCGCAAGTAAGTCCTGCACCACTCTTTTTTACATGAGATGGGCAATGGCTGTAATTGGCACAACTATGACACTTACTTCTGCCTATACTTTCTTGACGACTTTGTTGACGCGCAGCCTCTCTTGCCTGCTCTGCCTGTTGGCGTTGTGCTGCTTGTTGTTGACGGGCAGCTTCTCTTGCCTGTTCAGCCTGTTGACGCTCCATTTGCTCGTTATGACGGCGTTCTTCTTCTGCCTGACGTCTCATAATTTCGGTACGGCGCTCTTCTTCGGCTTGGCGGCGAGCCTCTGCCTCACGGCGAGCTGCAGCTTCTCTTTCTTGACGTTCCTCGTCAATTGCTAAGTTAAGAGCTTCTTTATATGTGTCCGCTCTACCACTTTTTAAAATTGAAATTATGGGTTTAACAAGATGATGGTAATCAACTGGTAAAACCTCACTGCTGTTAATTTGGTCCGAATTAACAGCATATATAGCTTTTGCGTTATCAATGTTGTCAGAATACTGGTTAAAAGCAACTGTATATTCTTCATAACAAACAGCGTTTAATTGTTTATATGCATTTAGTTCGTCTAAAGCAGTTTGCTTTTCTTGGTCAAGGTTTGCAAGTCCTTTACGAAAAGCACCCATAGTTCTTTCAAAGGTTTTAACAGACTCGTCATATGTTTTCTTTTTGTCTTTATATTGACCTTTTATTTTAGAGTGATAGATACCCGAAACAATTGAGCCCATAATTCCAATTGTGGAAAGTGTATTGAAAAAATCAGCTTTACTAATCATATATATAATAGCCATAAGAACTGTTACGCCCAAAGCACCAAAAAATATTTTTTTAGCAAGATTATATGATTTTTCGAGCGGTAAATACACGCTTTCGTTTAACGGATAAACCGGCATTGTGGTGTAAACAGAGGGCGCTTTTGGAGCCTGTCCGCGTTTTTCGCGAATAACTGCAATTTGTTCAAGAGCTTCTCTTGCTGCACCGTGCTCAATATAAAAGTTTAAATTTTCATTCTCGTCGATAAGCTGGTCAAGTTGCTCTAACTGACCAATTAACTCTTTGTTATCGTTCATTTATTTATCCTCCTTATCTTGAAGAATAAAAAGCCAGGCGATTTCAATTTGAATATCACGCAAAGCCTCATCAATATCATAAACACTATTGTCAATCACACGAGCTTTGGTATCTTCAATAAAACATTTTTCAAGTTCCTTTGCTTTGTCAATATACGCCTTTGATTCAACAAACGCTTGATTATATACCCAGTCATCTGTATTAAAAGGATTAGCTATTTTATGTAAGATTGATAAAAGAATACAGTAATTAATTTGAATTGAATAAACCTTTTTTGCATTTTTAACATAAGCAACAAAAGGGTTTTTACTTTCGTCAAGAAGTTCGGGATAGTTAGCATATTCAGCCTTTGATGAGTGAACAGAGTTTGCTAACAAAAACGCAATTCTGAACAAAAAAGAATCTTTATTTAAAGAGTTTACCGAAATCTTTTTTAAATACGAATAAATAAATACCGAACGTTCCTCGAGATTTTTACAGTTGTCAAATGCTTTTTTGCCTTGTTCTGACAAAAACCATTTTGCTTCGTTGTTAATAAGCTCCATTGCTTTATGTCCTTTCGTTAATTATTTTTTTAACAAACCGATGCTATCTAAATAATCACGAACCTTTATAGCATCATCTCCTGCATAGTTATGAACAAATGTTAACAAGAAGGTTTTTATATTATGATACTTAACATCGTTATCAGTTTGAGTAGTACCGTCTTTATTCACCTTGGTTGCCGATTTTAAACCGAGCTGACCCTTAATAAGCGATACAACGCCACTGTCTTCTTTTGGTGTGCTAAGAACTATTGTAGAGCTATCGCCGTCAGCAAAATCAATAACTACTGTCACGCTGTCGTGGTCGCTTTCAACAAAGTGTAATGCTTTAGCCTGTGAACCAATATCGTATCTACCCTTTGTTTCTTTGTCTTCAAGGAATATAATTTGAGTAAACTTGTTGGTAGCACTAACCTTTTTATCTGGCGGATTGCCCAAAGCAACAACACAGCCCTCGTGTCTGCCTTCGGTAACCTCACCGTATTTTGTTGCGAGTGTTGCACCCAATTTCTCCATAAATCCCATAATAAACCTCTTTCTGCCGATTTTTCGGCTGCAAATATTTTTTGGGTATAAATAAAACCCCTTATTTTGTTGAATACTATTCACCAAAATATATTGTATTTTATCATACAATAATAAAAAAGTAAATAGTATTCAACAAAAATGAGGGATTTGTTATGTTTAAGATTAAAGCCGCAGACGGCACCAACAACCTTTGCGGAAAGCGTATAATGCAAATACGCAAAAGCAAAAAGCTATCCCAGCGGAAGCTGGCAGAAAAAATGCAATTATTGGGATTTGACGTAGACCATTACTTTATTCGTCGGGTTGAAAACGGTGAAAGGTTTGTAACCGACATTGATTTAATAATCTTTTCAAAAAGCTTGGAAGTTCCAATTTCCCAAATACTTTCTGCACAGGATGTAGAACGTATATAAAACCCCTCATCCTTTAAATATTATAAATCGGCAGTTTAATAATGTCCTATGCTGACAGCATAGTTGAAAAAATTTGTCGATTATGTTATGCTAAAAGCATAAGATGTTTAAGGATGTGTGGGTTTATGAAAAAAGACACTTCTAAAATAGTTGAAGAATTGGGGTTATGCCCGAGTTTTCAAACTTTTTACAACGAAAACAAAGATTATATGGTAACCAGCACGCTTTCGCAGATGCTTGCATCATTACTTGAGCAAAAGGGCTTAAAAAAGTCTGAGGTTATTAAAAAAGCCGAGCTTTCAGAGGTTTATGCTTATCAGATTTTTTCGGGTATCCGTGTGCCTGAACGAAATAAGCTATTATGCCTTGCAATTGGAATGGAACTCTCTTTAGATGAGGTGCAAACACTTTTAAAATGCGCAGGCTACCCTACCCTTTATGTTAAGCTCCCGTTTGACAGCATAGTGTTGTTTGGTATTTGTAAAAAGCTATCTGTAATAGAAATAAACGAATTATTATTTGATTACGATTTGGAAACGTTAGGATGAAAAACTGCCCCTATTGTAATGCTACAATTGAAGAAAATGCGCGAGTATGCTTATATTGCATGAAAGAGCTTGAGCCTAAGGCACAATTAATTGCAGCGCTTAATCGCCCACGGCGATTGGTACTGATTATTTGTTGTGCCGTTTTTGCTTGTGTTATAGGCATTACAGCGCTTATTTTTTTGCCTAAACAAACTGTAAAGCCGCCAAAACAACCTGACCAACAACAAACAAACGTTGAAGATACAACAAAAAATACTGATTCAAATTCAGAGTCACAACAATCAAACGGCAATAATGCCAACCAAAATAATAAAACACCAAACTCGAATAATAAGCAAAATAAATCTGACGGTGGTTCAGAAATTTATGTAGGCGGTCCAAATACAACTGTGCCGGATACCACAGTTACCACACCGCAAACCGACCCTGAAAAACCTGTCAAAGTCTCTCCTGACCAACAAGATACTCCCAATCAAGAACAACAAGATACTCCTAATCAGCAACAACAAGATACTCCTAATCAGGAACAGCAAGATACCCCCAATCAAGAACAACAAGACACCCCTAAACAAGAGCAGCAAGACACCCCTGTTACAACTACTGCAGTTTACACCTATAGAGATGCCGAGTACGCTATTGACGATTACCTTGTAACCTCGAATGTGGATAATTGCGTTGTAATTACAGGCGTTTCAACCCCCGCCGCTGACGGCATATACCGTGTACCGTCAACAATAGACGGAAAAAAAGTAATTGCTATTCAGCGTTCAGCTTTTAATGGTGAAAATGTTAAAACAACCGTAAAACAGGTTTATCTTCCCGAAACGGTAAGAACGGTTTGGGAATTTGCTTTTTCAGGCTGCGTTAACTTAACCGATATATATTTAGGCGCAAATTCAATACACGTTGATATACAGGCGTTTGCGTCCAAAGAAAAAAGAAACGCAGCACTTACTATTCATTGTTCATATAACTGTAACAACCGTGATTTTCGTTATTATCGCAATATTGCAAGTAGCTACTATGATGCGGTGTATGAGGAGTGGAACGGATGAACACTTGCGAGCAACAACTACAACTGCTTTGGGATTTTTTTATAAAAGTATCTCTTCTTTCAGACAGAAACGAGAATAGAGTATTTCGTGTAAGGCACCGCAAAAACGAGCAGGACTACGTTTTGCGCATACTAAAAAAGCAAAACGATGTATATCAAACTCTTTGTAACGGAAGGTGCGTAAACCTTCCTGCAGTTTATGATATTTACAACTGTAGTGACGGAGTTATTGTTTTAGAAGAATACATTAACGGCTTAACAGTTGCCGAGGTTGCGCAAACAGGTAAATACCGCAAAAACGGCGTTAAAAAAATTTTACGTCAGCTTTGTAATGCAATGCAGGTATTACATCAAAACGGTATAGTACATCGCGACATTAAGCCTGAAAACGTTATGGTAGATAAAAACGGACGTATAGTGTTAATTGATTTTAGTGCCGCACGCAGAATTTCACAAAAAAGTCACGACACCGAGGTAATGGGTACCGTTGGCTACGCTCCCCCTGAACAGTTAGGACTTAAAGAGAGCGACGAACGAACTGATATTTATGCCGCAGGCGTATTACTGAATGTGTTATTAACAGGAAAGCACCCTACCGAAAAAATTGCCGACGGTCATCTTGGAAGAATTGTTTCCAAGTGTACAAGCATAAACCCGGACAACAGGTATCAAACTGCATTACAACTCAAAAAAAGTATATAAAAAGCACCCCGAAGGGTGCTTTTTACATATAAATTACAATAATTTTTTAAGTTCTGTTAAAATTCTGTCGGCAATTGCCTTCATACCAAGGTCGCCGGGGTGGTTTGCAACGCCCGAGTGCTCAAAAAGTCCTATTGCTTTCATCTTGTCTTGTTCGCCAAGGTCACCAAGAGTAACAAGCGGCCACGCATTATCGTTTGCAAGTTCAACTATTGCAGTATCAGCAGGGTGATGCCAAAAGCTTGTCGTTATAATAACCTTTGCTTTTTGTTCGGGGTCTAAATAGTTTAAAAGCTCGGTTGTTGCGTTTTTAAAGCAGTCGTTATCGAACTCGGTTTTTGGGCAGTTTTCTGAAAAGCGCGCAACAATTATATCGGCATTAAAATCACGCGCCGACTGATAGCGTGATAACTGTTCGCTTCCGTTTTTGTATTTTTGCTCCCACGCGGAAACCTGACAAATGCAAAATACCGCGTCGTTGTTATCGTTTTTAACGTTTTTGATAAGCTGATGCACGTAGTCGTTTTGCTCGCTCGATGCCGCCATACCCCACTCACCGTACCACCCAATTTTGGGCGCGATACCGTGAAGGGTGATTGAGTTGCCTACCAAAAGCACTCTTTTGCCTTTGCCCTCGGGGTTAATAACCCTTACAGGTCCGCTTTGCTTTAACTGATTAGAGGCGTCAACGGTATTTTTATCAAGCTGAGCAAAGGCGCTTTCAAACTTGATATCGTATGCAAAATCTCTGACGTCCCAGTTCCCATCGTCAAAGCTCTCAACAGGAGTGTTGTTCCAATAAAGATTTTTTACCGTAATGTTTTTAGTGCAGTATTGTTCGCTATAGCCTTTAAACACGCACTTTGGCTTTTGGCGTGAGTAAAGATAAATGTTTTCAAAAGTGATGTCGCGGTTAATACCTCTGCGCTCACCTTTTGCCGAGTACTCGTGCTGAAAATCTGACACAACCTTAATAAGCGCAGGTGCGTAGTCAACGTTTTTATTGTAGTAAACCTGCTCGTCGGTTTCTTGATAAAGCGGTGCGGGGATAACGTCGTCGTACTCTATTCTTATATTGCGGTATACAACGTCGTGAACGTCGGCATAGTCAACGTTATAGCAATCGAGCACGGTGCCTGTAACGTGTATAATATCGCAATCTTCAAAAATAATGTCGCACATCTCTTCAGCGCGGGTTTCGGCGCCTATTTCAAGGCACTTGTTCCAATCGTTCCACAACACACAATTACGCACGCGTACGTTTTTAAATACGTCGTAGGCTTTACCGCCACGGTACATTGCAGCCTTAACCGCCGCATCAACGTCGCCTTCAAAATAACAGTCAAAGCCCTTAACACAAATACAGTCGTCAAAGGTGCGGATAAAACAGTTTTCGATTAAAACGTTTTCACAGTTGTGCATATCGATACCGTCGGAGTTATAACGCCAGCAACCGATAATTTTTACGTTTGAAATGTGTAAGTTTTTGCATGCAGTAGGTCTTATGTTATAGCAAAGCGAATCACGTATGGTAATACCCTCGATAGTAATATCGGTGCAATACTTAATCTGAATTGTGTGCTCTCTTACCGCGTTTTTTATTGCCTCATGGTTGTTTGAAGCGTTTTGCTCAAAAAGAATCTGCTCTTTATTTTTACTGTTATCGAGTATGCCACGGCCTATGATTTTTATGTTTTTGGCATCGGTTGCCCTTACGCAGCCGTATACTACTGCGCCCTCGTCGATAAACAGCGTCTGGTTGCTCTCAAGGTTAATAAATCCTGCATCGTGCTCGCCTTTGCCGTAGTATATAACGCTTTTGTCGGTTATATCAATATCGTAATTGCTAACAGGGTCGGCAAACACGTGAAGCGCGTGATGGCGTCCGTATGCTTCAACTGTAAAATACTGTGCTTTTTTGAGCGTAAACTTAATTGTGCCGTTTTGTATTATCGGCTGAATGCCTAATGAAAGCGGACGTATTACCACCTTTTCAAACGGCTTTTGAGGTGTTATTTCAAAAACCGCCTCTTGGTTAAGTTGTAACGATAAAAAGTTTACAAGCTCGGTTTGATTAATATCGCGCTGATGTCCCGGCCAACGACGGTTATGAGGCACTGCTGAAACTCTTGCGGTATTAAGCGCTACCTCCCTGCCGTTTATCTTAACTTTATAATCTTCACAGTGGTCTTTAGAGTGTATTACAGGATAAACATTTATTGACATACATTTTCCTCTCGTTTTAGATTACTATTACCATTGTAATCTTAAAGCAAAAGGTATAATATGTATTATCTTAATATTATAGGTATATTCTTATTGACTTTTTTGTGTTTTATCTTTAGAATAAATATATAAAAACGATAAGGAAAAATAATATGTATGGTTACAAAATTAAAATAAACTGTTTGCCAAAGATAGTGTGGGCGTGTGAAACGACGGTTGATAACTATGAGTGGAAAAACCGCAACACCCATGATATGCTTGAAATTTCATTTTCAAAATTCGGTGAAAAAACCATAACGATTAATAACAATAGTTATACACTTAAAAACAGTTCGTTATCCTGCATTATGGCAAATGAAAAGCGCGAAGGCTTCTGTGAATCGGGAAAATCAATAACAATCGTATCGGTTGCTGTCAGGTTGAGTGATTTTAAATATGAGACCTGTGAAATTACCGATGGGGACCTTTACGATGAAAAAAACCTCATTTTGCCTGCTTTTTTACAAGATTTACCTATTTATTATGAACTCGAACTGACAAAATCACTGCATAAAATTATTAAATTATCTTCGGGGAATTTAGAAAATCAAAAGATTGCTTTGACGGCTGCATTTTTTGAATTGTTACACAAGGTCGATGAAATCACAAGAAATCAATTCGATGTCAAAAACAACAATACCAATTATTACATCAAAAAAATTGATTACATTATTTCTTCGAAATATAACGAAAAAATAACACTTTCATCCGTCGCTGCAGAATTAAATATATCGCCGATTTATTTATCAACCATATATAAGGAAACGGTAGGTATCAATTTTTCAGAGCAAGTACTTAATATACGAATGAAGCAAGCCGAAAAGCTATTGCTTGACCAAAATATCCCCACCGCAAAGGTTGCAGAGCTATGCGGTTTTTGCGATGAAAGCTATTTCAGAAAGAAATTCAAACAGTTCTTTGGCTTAAACGTCAAAGAATACAGGCAAATAAAAAACGGGCTTACTCTTTATCACAGCAAACCTATAAGAAAAAGCAGCCTTTAGGCTGCTTTTATTCTGTTATCATATTTTCAATAAAGATGCCGTAGCCTTTTGTGGGGTCGTCGACGAGGACGTGGGTTACGGCACCGATTAGTTTGCCGTTTTGAATAATAGGCGACCCGCTCATTCCTCTTACAATTCCGCCTGTTTTTTTAAGCAGGTCTTTGTCGGTAATCTCGATTATCATATTTTTGGTTTCGCTTAGGTTATTATTAATTTTTGTAATTTTTATATCGTAGGTTTTTGGGGTTGTGCCGTCAACACAGCATATTATTTGCGCCACACCTGTTTTAATATCTTTTTTAAGCGCGATATTGAATTTGTTTTTGTTTTTAAATATTTCGGTGGTACAAATAGCCGACAGTCCTGATTCCTTGTTATTTGTTAAAATACCAATTGTCTGACCTTCTATAAACGCGCCTGCAAGCTCACCTGCCGCGCCGACTTTTCCTTTTACAACGCCTTTAATATCGGCAAGAACAAGCTCGCCTGTTGACACAGGCATAAGCTGACCTGTATCGCTATCTGACACCGAGTGCCCAAGGCCAACAAGTGTGTTATTACGCTCGTTATAAAAAGTGAGCATACCAATGCCTGCGGTGCTGTCGCGCACCCAAAGTCCTATTCTGTAAACGCCGTCGCTATCATCGGCAACAGGTGTTACAAAGGCGGTAAACTCAAGATTGTTACGGCGGACAAGTGCCTGCTGGGGTGTGCCGTCAAACTTTTTAACCTCGGCAATAAGTTGTTCGTTTGACTTTATTTTTACTCCGTTATAGGTCACTATTATATCGCCCTCTCGTATGCCTGCATCATGGGCGGGGTTGCACACCTTCCCGTTTGCAACAAAGTCGGTAATATCAACAACTATAACACCGTCGGTATACAGTTTTAGTCCAAACGGTACACCGAGCGGCGACAGTTTTGTTTGCTCAAGCACAGTTATGCGCGCGGTTTTTATTGGCAAAAGTCCAAAAAGCTTAACCTTTGCGCTATACTTACCCTGCGGCAGTGTTTTACCGGTCGAAAGAGTTTGCGTTGAGCCTATATCGAGTTTGTATAAAAAGTTATTACTTGTTATTGCATCGGTGCTAAAAAAAGAGTATTCGCTCGGTGCAAAGCCAATAATAATTCCAAAGCAAAACGAAAGCGCAAGTAAAATTGCAACGATTTTTTTCATTTTATCAGTCCTTTTTAGATAGTTTTTACGCATTTTGGGTTAAATAATCACGCAAAGGACTAAAAAAGACTTGTAAAAATATCCTTTTTCTATTATTATAGGTGTATTAAAATAAGGAGAGTATTGCTTTTTATATGTACGCAGGTTTAATTATAGCGTTAGTTTTAATATTATTTTTAATCATTGCGTTTTGCACATTTTTTACCGCAAGACTTGCACAACTTAAAATGCGCTCAAAGTTTTGGGGAATTGCAGGGCTTTTGTTTGGTGTGTTAGGACTGGTTTTTGTAAGCTACCTACCCTCAAAGCGAGACGATGAGGTTGACACAAACCCTGTTAAGTATTTTTTTGCAAAACTACCGCCGCTTTCTAAAAAGACCTCAATAACAATTGGTGTTATGGGCGCTGTGGTAATTGTTGCCTTGGTTTTATACGAAAACATACCTGTTTTAATTAAAAACCACAAATACGAAACCGAAATTTCAAAGCAAAACCTCAACACAAGTCAGCCAAAAGAAATTGACGGCGAGGTTGAGATGGTGTACACCGGTGCCGAAAGCAGTTATGCAATTGGCAAAGACGGAACTGTTTACAGCTTTGGGCATCAGTTTGTAGAAAAAATTGAGCAAAAGGCAAAAAAGGTGCTTTCAAACGACAGCGCGGTGTTTGTGCTTGATACTGACGGAGTATTATACCAATCGACTGACAACGAGCTTGTTGAAATAAGCGACAGTGTTGTTGACTTTAGCGTATCGGAAGATACTGTTGCGTTTATTAAGACCAACAACAAGCTTTATATGTACGGCAACAATGCTCACTATCAAATTGAAACAAGCGATAATCTTACATTTGACCAGCCCGTGCATGTTTTAAGCAATATAAAACAGGTTGTATGCGAAACCACCTTTACGGTAGCGCTTAACAAATCGGGCGAGGTTTATGCCTTTGGCGAAAACATTTTTGCAGGCGAGCCGATAATTACCGAGCCTGAAAAAATTGCGACCAATGTAAAGCAAATTGCCGCAGGCGACAGATTTATTATGGTGCTTACAAACGATAACACCGTTAACATTATAAGAAAAGGTGGCGAAGAGTTTACAAAGGTTGCCGAAGGGGTAACAAGTATTACCGCTGCAAAAAGCAGCGCGCTTTATATTACCGAAGCGGGCGAGCTTTACGGACTGTTTAACAACAGGGTCGGTCAGCTTGGCACAAAAGGTACGTTTTTAAACGAGCCTAAGCTTGTTAAAAATCAGGTAGAGTGGGCAAGCACAAGCGGACTGCACACTGTTATTAAAACAACCGACGGTGACATTTTAGCAAGCGGTTACAACAACTGCGGGCAGTTGGGACTTTCGGGTTCAACAAGCAAGTTTTCAAAGTTTGTTGCATTAGGTTAAAAGGACGAATCGAAACCTGCCTCTAATCGGCATATTTCGGTGCTTTTTAACCTATTCATTCTTGGAAGGCGACAGCCTGCCTGCGCCTGAATAAATCAAAAATCCCTCGAAATCTGCCAGATTATGAGGTCGTAGATTTTAAAAAGAGCGAATTTTTGATTTTACAAGGCACAAAACACAGCCAATACTTTGTGTATTGGCGAGTATTTTAACAAAGTAAAAGTGAAAATCCGCCTTTTTAAAACAGGTTAGGATTCGTCCTTTTAACCTAAAACAAGGAGAGCAAAATGTTAATAGCACTTGCAATAACATCGTTTATATTAGCGCTTTTGTTTTTAATAGCATACACTTTAAAAAACAAAGCCAAAAAACCGGCTAAGCTTATAGCGGCAATGTCTGTACTGTTTACAGCGGTGGCGGTTGTTTTGGTGGTTATATTTTTAAAGCAAAACAACATAAAGCTTTTTAACAAGCTAAACGCTTATGACCCTGTTGCAAAATACACTCAATCGAATGACAGCGGGTATGCCCCTGACACACTATTTACAAACGTAGACGAAATTTATTTTAAAAACGGCAAAGGCGACCTGTTTTTAGTTAAAGACGGTGTTGCTACCACGCAAAAAAACAGCATTTTACACTTTGACGGCAAAAAAACAATAACTGCCGAGCTTAATACAAAAGGCGAGCTTGTATTAAACGGGCACTTTAAATACTCTGAGTTTGAGAGTGAAAGGCACGAGTATAATAATACGGTTGTTGCAAAAAACGTTACAAGCTTTTCGCTTACCGACAACTCGCTTATGTATATAACAAACGCGGGAGAGCTTTATGCACTCGGCTTTAACGAATACGGTCAGCTTGGCGATACCACCACAAAAAACAAGTACGAGCCTGTTTTGGTAGCAACCGATATTTTGGGCTGTGACATTTCAGATACACACTCAATGGTTATTGACAAGTACAACACCTTGTTTGCAGTTGGTGACAACTCCTGCTCACAGTACGGAACAAAAACAACAATAGCATCAACCGAGTTTACAAAAATAATGCAGGGCGTTAAAGATATACGCCTTGGAAACTATTTTTCACTGGTGCTTGCCGTAAACGGCGAGCTTTATACCGCAGGTGACAACGAGCTGGGTCAGCTTGGCAACGGCGGCAGCAACAAGGCAGGGCTTATTTCAATTTTAAAAGGCGTTAAAAAAATAGATGTTTACAACAACACCTGTGCCGCGCTTACCAATAGCGGTGAGCTTTATGTATGGGGCGATGGTAAGCAAGTAATAACCACACCGAAAAAGGCTTATGAAAACGTTTATGACTTTGAGCTTTTTGACGGCGGTATAGCGGTTATTGATAACAACCGCAATATATTATTAGACGAACAAACATTAATTAAATTTGATGCAAAGATAACCGATATTGAGCCCGAGATGTCAACCGATGCGGTATAAAAGCAAAAAATTTTATAAATATTAAAAAAATACTTGCAATTATTAAATGATTGTGCTACAATAAATCGGTCTAATGAAACAATATAAAAGAGGTGAAATAAAATGAAAGAGGGTCTCCATCCCAATTACGATACAGCAGTAGTTAAATGTGCATGCGGCGAAACATTTGAAACAAGAAGCACAAAAAAAGAGATTAAAGTTGAAATCTGTTCAAAATGCCACCCCTTCTTTACTGGTAGACAAAAGCTGGTAGATTCCGGCGGCCGTGTCGACAAATTTAAGAAAAGATACAATCTTGACTAATCAAAAATTTAGCCACCGAACTTTTGTTCGATGGCTTTTTTTCTTACAAGGCGGTAAAAATGATAACACACATTATTTGGGACTATAACGGAACTGTTGTAAACGATGTTTTGGCATCGGTTGAGGCGGTTAATTTTATGCTTGATAACCGCGGGCTTTCGCATACCGACATTAACGCATACAAAAACGATATTGATATGCCTATACTCAACTACTACAAAACGGTAGGTATTTGTGACGACGTTTCAAAGCTTTCGATTGAGTATAGAGAGGGGCTTTTAAACAATTCGCACCTTATTTCAATTTTTGAAGGCGTGCGTGACGTTATTGAAGCGGCTAACAAAAAAGGCATTAAAAGCATTTTGCTTTCGTCGCTTTATCACGAGTATCTTATTGAAGAGGTAACCGACTACGGAATAAAAGACCTGTTTTACATTATACAGGGTATGCCCGACAGGTATGTTGGCTCTAAAACTGCAAACGCGCTCGAAATATTAAAAGAAGAAGGCGTTGAGCCTTGCAATGTATTATGCGTTGGCGACCTTAAAAGCGATGCCGAGCTTGCAAAAGCAATCGGTGCAAACTGTGTGCTTGTAGGCTGCGGGCATATGAGCCGACAAAGGCTTGAAAAAACAGGCTTTGACGTTGTTGACGGTATTACCGATATTGTTAAATATTTGCAATAAATTAACTTTACAAAAATATACATATATAATATAATGTTTTTATGAGAGAAAGCATTTATACCTATTTTAAAAACATATATGCTGACTGCAGCGACGCTGTAGTTTGCTTTGACGACAAGCTGAATTTGGTGTACGCAACCGACGGCGCGCAAAAGCTACTTGGCGTGAGCGATGCAAACACGCATCTTTCTTGCTTGTTTTCACTGTCAGAGCTTAATAAAATTAAAGAGACGGTAGGCGCTAAAAAGTATTTTACATTTGAGTACATAAGCGAGCTTAACAAACTGCCGATAAAAGCAACCGTAACGCCGGTTTTTCTTGAAAAAATATATTATTACGTTATAACACTTTTGCCCACCTACAAAAGTGAGCTTGACCGGGTGCAAAAATACGGAATAGAGGTATGCGTTGATGCAGCATCAAGTGCAATTGTTAAAAGCACTACCGATATTGCAAATATTGTGAGCAAGCTCGAAAATGAGCATAGTGACTTATCAAAGCAAATAATTAATAACATTTTTACAATAAGAAAGCAGTTTTATAACATTGAGGCTATGGCAACAAGCAAATTACAAGAGCCGTCAAAGTATGTTGTAGAGCTTGGTTCTTACCTTGAGCGAATTACCAGTGTTATCACACGACATATTGGTGAAAACAAAATACAGTTTGCAATTAATGTTGCGGGTGTGCTTGTATCGCGAGTTTCGTATCAGGCACTCGATTTAATTGTTTGTAATGTTGTTTCGGCGTTACTGTGTTTAGGTCTTGGAAAAGCCAAAATAACAATTAACGCATTTAACTCAAACGGTTCAAACATTATTATAGTTTCGTCGGCACAAGGCGGTGTGCGTAGCTTTAAAGATGTTTACGCCTCGGGCAGTAAAAGTAATATGCTTAGCAACTCGACCGATATGTCGATTGAGGTTGTTAAAAAGCTGACTGCCGACTGCGGCGGAAGCGTTAAATTCACACGGCATAACGAAGGCGGCTTTGCGTTTGTAATAACGCTGCCCGAATCTCCCGTTCGTGACAGGGTACTGTTTGCACCAAACCATTGCTACGACTTAAACGAACAGTTCTCTATTGTTAAGGTTATGCTGTCAGACATTGATGAATTTTTAATTTGAAAGGATATATAATATGAAAGTATTAGTAACAGGCGGTGCAGGTTATATTGGTTCACACACAATGGTGGAGCTTTTAACAAGAGGCCACGAGGTAATTGCGTTTGATAACTTTTATAACTCAAAGCCCGAAAGCTTAAACAGAGTTAAAAAAATTACAGGCAAAGACTTTAAGTTTTACGAGGCAGATATGCTCGACAAAGACGCACTTAACAAAATCTTTGACGAAAACGAGATTGATGCAGTAATTCACTTTGCAGGCTTAAAAGCTGTTGGCGAAAGCACACAAATGCCAATGTTTTATTATACAAACAACCTTGTAGGCACACTTAATCTTATTGACGTTATGGAAAAGCACAACGTTAAAAACATTGTGTTCTCGTCATCGGCAACCGTTTACGGCGAGCCTAAAGAAGTGCCTGTTAGAGAGGACTTCCCTATTGGCAACACAACCAACCCCTACGGTACATCAAAGCTTTTTCAAGAGATTATGCTTACCGACCTTCAAAAAGCAAACAGCGACTGGACTATTACACTTTTAAGATACTTTAACCCCGTTGGCGCTCACAAGAGCGGTCTTATAGGTGAAAACCCGCAGGGTATTCCTAACAACATTGCACCTTACATTTCACAGGTTGCAGTTGGCAAGCTCGAAAAACTCCGCGTGTTTGGTAACGATTATGATACACCCGACGGCACAGGTGTTCGTGACTTTATTCACGTTATTGACCTGGCTATTGGTCACATTAAGGCTCTTGAGCACGCAGAAGGTAAAACAGGAGTGTTTGTTTACAATCTTGGTACAGGTAACGGCTACAGCGTTTTAGACCTTGTAAAAGCGTTTGAAAAGGCAAGCGGCGTTACTATCCCCTACGAGTTTGTTGAAAGACGCCCCGGTGACCTTGCTTCAATTTATGCTAACCCCGAAAAAGCACAAAAAGAGCTTGGCTTTGTAGCAGAGCGCGGCATTGACGAAATGTGCGAAGACATTTGGAGATGGCAAAAGAACAACCCCAACGGTTTTTAATTAAAATTATAAATAATATCCCGAAAGCCGATGGTTTTCGGGATATTTTAAAGGTATTAATATGATGGAAATTCTTGCGCCGGTTGGCGCTAAAGAACAGCTTATTGCCGCAGTAAGAAGCGGCGCGAACGCTGTGTATCTTGGAACAAAAAACTTTAATGCGCGAAAAAATGCCGACAATTTTGATATTGCCGAACTCAATGACGCAGTCACCTACTGTCACCAGCGCGGAGTTAAAGTTTACGTTGCCTTTAACACGGTTATTACCGACAACGAAATAGATGAGGCTGCAGAGTATATACTCGATATTGCAAAGGCGGGTGTTGATGCGGTTATTGTACAAGACCTTGGCGTAGTTTCGCTTATAAAACAGCTTGTTCCCGATATGCCGCTGCACGCGTCAACTCAAATGAGCGTTCATAATCTATCGGGCGTTAAAGAGCTTGAAAAATTAGGCTTTTCAAGGGTTGTACCCGCAAGGGAACTTTCACTTGAAGAACTAAAAATTATAAGGGCAAACACCAGCCTTGAACTTGAGGTATTTGTTCACGGCGCACTTTGTATGTGCGTGTCGGGTCAGTGCTACCTTTCAAGTGTTTTAGGTCAACGGAGTGCAAACCGCGGACTTTGTGCACAGCCCTGCCGACTTGATTTTAAAAGCAAAAGCCGTGACCACGCGCTATCGCTAAAAGACCTGTCAGCTATTGATATGCTAAAAGAGCTTGAAAATATAGGCATAGACTCGGCAAAAATAGAAGGGCGTATGAAACGCCCCGAGTATGTTGCGGCGGCAACAACCGCCTGTAAAAATGCTCTGCTTGGCAACGACTACGACCGCGAAGGTTTAAAAGCGGTGTTTTCGCGAAGCGGGTTTACAAACGGATACATTACCGCAAAGCGCGATGGCGATATGTTTGGCTACCGCACAAAACAAGACGTTGTTTCGGCGGCGCCTATCATTAAAAAAATAGCAAACGAATACCGAAACGAGCTACCGCTTGTAGCGGTTGATGTTGATGCAAAAATTAAATGCGATAAAGATATTGTACTAACACTAAACGACGGCACAAACGAGGTGTGTGTTACAGCACCGCCTGCCGAAATGGCGCTTACAAAGGCCACCGATATTGAGGCTGTTAAACGCTCGCTTACAAAGTTTGGCTCAACACCGTTTTATGTTAAAGATATTAACATTGAGCTCGACGACGGACTGTTTTTAACAATGTCGCAGCTTAACGATTTAAGAAAAAACGCAACCGAAAATCTGCTTAAAAAACGCGCACAATTTAAACCGTATAAACAAAACACAAGCTACAGTTTACCAAATTGCCAACCAAAATCAACCGCTCAGCAGCTTATTATAAGGGTTGAAAATCTGTCACAGGTTGATGACAGGGCCGATAAAATAATAGCCGATTATAATGTTTTGTACGAGGATAAAGCGTTTTGCAAAGCAAACTCATCAAAGCTTATAATAGAGTTGCCCACCGTTAAGTTTTACGAGGGTGCAATACACCATAAGCTTGATGATTTAAAAGCTATTGGCATTGACACGATATACGCGCAAAACATTTATGCCATAAACATTGCAAAGCAGCACGGGTTTAAAATTTGGGGCGGGTTTGCGCTTAACATAAACAACTCGCTTGCGATTGAGCAATACGCAAAGATGGGTGCGATTAGCACCGAAATTTCGTTTGAGTGTTCACTTGAGCGGTTTGACCGCCTTAAGAATAATATCCCCTGCGGTGTTGTGGCTTACGGCAAGATGCCGCTTATGACATTCAGAAACTGTCCTATAAAATCTGATGGCGGTTGCGAAAAATGCGGTGGTAAAGGCACACTTACCGACAGGCTGGGTTGTGATATGACAGTAATTTGCCGACAAAAGCAATTTTGTCAGCTCATTAACCCAATACCTATTTATATGGGCGACAAGCTTTCGCAGCTAAAAAAAGCCGACTTTATAACGCTGTATTTTACCGACGAGGGCAAAAGCGAGTGTAAAAAAGTAATTGACTGCTTTTTGGCAAAAAGGCCGTTTTACGATAAATTTACACGCGGTTTATATTATAAGGAAATAAAATAAAAAAGACAGGAACTTTCGTTCCTGTCTTTTGTTTTATTGTGCGCCTTCGTGTTTTGCAATAAGTACTGCAACCTCTTGACGAGTAATATCGTTTGTGGGGTTAACATAAAGCTTACCGTTTTGAGCCGAGCCACTCATTACATTGTAGTGTGCAACGGCAAGACGGATACCGGGTTTAGCCCACTCGGCAACCGTAGACTCATCAGCAAAGCCCATTCTTTCATAAAGAAGGTCAATAAGCGCTTTGTTTGTTGAGTAAATATCGTTAATAGGTGTAAGGTCACCTTGCGAAACAGCGATTGTTTGTGTAATTACACGGGCAAATTCTTGTCTTGTTGTTTTAGCGTAACCATCAAAGCTTGTTTCAGATTTACCTGACATAATTCCAAGCTTAAAGCAAGCCTTTACGTAAGGTGATGCCCACTCAGGAATTTCGTCGGTAAACGGAACGGTACCTGTTTTTGTGTAGTTAACATTAATACCAAGCATTTTACAAACAACAACTGCAACCTCAAATCTTGAGATGCCTGTGTTTGCGTTAAAGTTTTTGTTGCTATCGCCTACAAAATATGCAAAGCCGTTATTGTTAAGGTAATCTACATACGGTTTTGCCCAATCAGCAGTAGCTGCAGCATCGGCGTATGTAACAGCAGCCTGAGGTCTAACGATGGTAAGATAACTTTTTATAGAAGCAACAGACTCCTCGCCCTCGCAAATATATAATCTGACAAAATAACGTGTATTTCTGCCATTGAGCGGCACAGCAGCTTTGTTGTTTACAGTTGTTGTTTCACCAACACGCTCGCCACCCTCTACGGCAAGTATTTCAAAATAGCTCTTTTTGTATTTTTTGCCTTCCAAATTTACAACAAGCTTAAAGTTTTTGGCATTAGAGTTTGTTTCGTTAGCAACTACTGTATAACAGTCAGTTGTACCGGGAACAAGAGTAGCGCCTTCTATTGACCAATTGTATTTTTGTTCTTCAACCTTATCAAACTTTGGAAAACGTGTACAAGTAATGTTGAGTGTAACCAAATTTGTTGAGGTTTTATCAGCCGAAACAACTTTTAAGTACAGGGTTGTTTCACGAGCTGAAAGAATAGCAATGTTGTCAATTACAGGTTGAGTACATGCTTTATCGCTATATACCTGATAGGTAGCGCCTATACCCTCTAAGGTGGGTTCAACCTTAAATATAGCATCACTTATGATTGTGTCAAAACGCACGTTATCAGAGCCGTTAGGAGTCATATTGAATATGCTGACAACCTTGCTTGTTGATGCACCTCTTATAATATTAACAGTGTATGTTTTTTTGTTGCCGTTCTCGGCAGTAACTGTAATAACTGCAGTTTTTGAGGTCGCTATATTTTGAATATAGTAATAACCGTCTTCATTTGGAGCAATCTCTTGTGAATTAACAGTTACTTTTATTGATGCAGCGCTTGAGTAAACAGGCTCAATCATAAACCAAGACGAAAGTATATCAACCTTAAACTCGGTATCAGATACTCTTTGACCGCCGCCAACCGAAATAAGTTCAGCCTGGTCGTTTACTGCCTGCAAAACTGTGAGTGTGTATTTTACACCGTTTGCTTTAACATACTTAACGATAGGTGTTGTTGTAATACCTGTAATAACCGAGCTTGTAAACGGCAATGTACAACCCGAGTCGTTATAAACCTGAACAGGAACATTTGCACTTGGGATAGCATAGGTTGTTGTGCCAACAGGAACAACGGCAAAAATGTTGTTTCCATCTATTTTAGCAGTGCCAAAAGCTGTAAGTCCTGCAGTCTGTGTTGATTGGGGTTTTGTGATTGTTGCTGTGATTGTATCAGTAACGCTCTTGTCGAAAGACTCAAACCTGATATAGAACACATTTTGTCCGCCCGCTAACTGTACAGGGTATGCAAGCTTGTTTGTGCAAGCAGCGTCACTGTATACACCATACGAAGCCTGGGGTGTTGTTAACTCAATATCAAAGTCGTAAGTTTCGGTTAGTGCCGACACATTGTCGGTATAAGTTTTACCATTTAAGATACCGGGGGCGTTAATAGCATAACCAAGAGCCTTGTTGTATTCTTCTGTTACAACAGAAGGCTGTTTCATATCCCAGTCACTAAAGTAAACGTCGCATTTGTGACGAATAGCGTCTGCAGTTTTGGGTGCACCGCCATCATCGCCTCTTGCGAGCGAATTACTAAAGTAGTTGTACGAAACATCATATCTTGATTTTTCGTTGGTAGCAAGCATACTGGGGAAGGTAAAGGCTGACGGACCGAGTGTACCTAAAAATCTGTTGTACTTAATAATGATGTTATCCTGGTCAACAATATCCTGATTGTTAAGAACAGGGCCGTTACCAACAGCACCTATAAACCAGCCTACAGAACCGGGAGAGAGCGATACAGCAACGCTCGAAGCAAAAATATTGTTTGAAAAATCGCAAATATCTTGCGCAGAGCCATATCTTACACCAAAAATACCCCATTTTGATGTGGTATTGCCAAAGAACACATTGTTTTTAAGAACAAACGCACTGTACTCTCGTTCAGCGCTTCGAGCAATGTTGTGATTTACGATAAAGTAATAGTCACTGGAACTAATCGTGTTATTGATAAAGAACGAGTTTCTTATTTCAAAGTGCATATTCTGCTTCATAGGAGATGTAATCTCCATTCTGAACAATTTCGAATTGTTTGCTTCTGCATAAATACCATCGAAAATTGCGTTTTCAGCAATCATATCAAAGAGCGGCTGTCCTTTTTGACCAACCATGCGAATGTTTGTGAAACGGCCTGTTTTGTGGTTTGTAGATGCGTCTTTGCCTGCAGAAGGTGCGCAGTTAATAATTGTTGCAGGAGCAGTAACTGATGTACTGCCGGGTACCTGATAAGAAGCATTACCTGCCTCGTCTATAATAACGTTGCTTACGATAAGTGTTGTTGAAAAGTTCTCGAGCGAGTTTCTGTCGTCAATTGCCGAGAATGTGCCAAGTGTAATACCGTCAACCTCTAATATTGCGCCTGTGGTTTGGGGCATAAATACGATTGTTGCGTTTTTAAGAATTGTTTCTTGGTCTGCCTGACTTCTTTCGGGATTAATTGACCACGGCTTATCGTAGTTAACAAAGTCTGTTACATTGGGGTTTATGCCATGTTTTTGACCAAGGATAATCGCTGATTTTGTAACATAAATGTTTTTTGTATACTCGCCTGGAGAAAACAAGATTGTAGGACAAGCATCGTTACGGGCAAAAATATCTGCTGTGTCGGCAAAAGCATTTTCACCTACAATAAACGAATATGAAATGCCGTCCCACTCAGCGTAGTAAACTGAACCGTTTGAGTACGAAGCAACTTGTTCTGATACAAAATATGTTGAAGGTTTATCAAACTTAATTGCTTGCGCGGGGTCACTTGTAGAAAGGTAAACTGTGTATTTATATTTGTATGAGGGGTAGAGAATTGAAGAAGACTGTGCGTAGTACACTTTTTGACCGGTAACGCCAAAGGTTGTTGGGTCAACTACTGTAACCTCTTGTGTGCAATCGGGGTCTGAATATAACTTAAATGTTGTTTTATTGTTGTTTGTTTTTATATTTACATTAATTTTTTGAGTAAAATCAACAACTGCATAAACTTCTCTTTTTAAGTTGTCAATGCGAGCGCCGCTTACGCCAAAATCAGTCATATAAAAGTCAGAGCTTTTGTGCTTTAATTCACTGTCTACATAAAAGTAGTCGAGTTTAAGGTTTACAGCACTCTTGGGATACTTGAATACAGGGTCTTTTTGGTTTTCGTACGAGTTAGCAAAATAGTTGCCTGTGAAATCAAGCGAGGTAAGAATGTTAACACCCTCTGTATCGGGCAGGTTAACAAAGCCGCAGAACTTATTGTTGTTAACCTTTATGTTGTCTTTCATCTCGTCAGAAAGAGCTTTTGATGCGTATTGGAAAGCTACTGCCGATGCCTCGTAATTACTTTTGCCTTTAAAAAAGTTGTCGTGAATGTTTACGTTGTTTTTAGGTCCAACCAATGTAATGTTGATTGGTGAAGCTTCGGCTAATTCGTTAAAATCAGTATATGTGCCATCGAGGAAAGAGCAATTATAAATTTCGAGCGAGGTTGAAGTTCTTAAGTTTGTATCGGTAGTTGAATAGTTAACCGAAATAACACCGCCTGTTGCGTTGTTATTGCAGAACATAGAATCTTTAACAACATAGTTCGGGTTAATATCGGTTTGACCGTCGGTAGAGCTTAACAAACCTGCCTTGCTGGTGGTAAAGCAAATATCGTGAACGTTAATGTTTGTAACACGGCCGCTAAAAACACTTGATGAAGCCATGTTTTCGATATATGTATCGCAAACCTCAACCGATGCGGTAATGTTTCTTGAGTTACCAAAAAAGAACACCGATGATGCTGAATAGTCAAGGTAGTTAGCACTACCCGCACCGTCAATAACGGTGTTTTTAACTATAACGTTTGACTCAGCTACCATTGTACGAGCGTCGATATAAGCAAATTTGTGATACATTGTAACGCCGTCAAAAACAACCTCAACGTTTTTTCTGTAGTCGGTATTAATAACAATTGCAGCGTTAAGCTTTGCTTCGTCATATCTTTCGCTTTTGCTCCAAGCCTGATTCGGTTGGTTTGATTTAACAACAGGGTTAACACCGCCGTTGGGGCCTACGAATGTAACGTCTGCGCTGATTTCGGCAGGGTCGTTGTAAAAGCCCGGCAAAAGAGCAATTACAGGACTGTAATTTTCGCCAATCAATTTAGCAGCATCAACCGCAGCCTGAATTGTACTAAAACGTGTTGTAGGGTCAAAGTTTTCGGTATAGGTTTTACCTGCAAATTCAAATGTTACAGGGTCACCCTTTTCTAACCCTTCCCACGCGGGATTTACAACAAATGAGTCGCTGATAACGTTGTTGTAATATTCTTCGTCCGGGGTGTAATTGTTGGCAGCAAATGTATAAACACTAACTACTGACAACATTACAACAAGCGAAAGGACTAACGATAAAATACGCTTTGTTGTTTGATTCATAATTTTCTACCTCTCTGGAATAAGCTATTTATATAATATATAATTATACAAAATTATTATAACATCATACATTGCAAAAAGGCACAACTTTATGTTGTATATATACCACAAAATGCGGTTTTTTAGCATTGCTATTATCAGGTCACATATATAGTACAAGAAAGGAGTAACAATATGAAAAAAACAATAAGTTTTTTGTTCATGATTTTGGTAATGCTAAACATAAGCGTATTTGCAACTGCCAAGTCGGAGTTTGAGATACAAGCGCCTTCAGCCATATTAATAGAAAAGACGAGCGGTAAGGTTATTTTTGAAAAAGACGCCGACCAACAAATGCGGCCTGCATCAGTTACAAAAATTATGACTCTTTTATTAATTATGGAAGCAATTGAAGACGGTAAATTCGGATATAAAGATATTGTAACAGTATCAGCGCACGCAACGTCAATGGGCGGCTCTCAGGTATATCTTAAAGAGGGCGAAAAATTCACTGTTGACGAGATGATAAAGTGTATTGCGGTTGTAAGTGCAAACGACTGCTGTGTAGCCATGGCAGAGTTTTGTGAGGGCAGCTGCGAGGCGTTTGTTGATAAAATGAACAAGCGGGCAAAAGAGCTTGGTATGAACAATACCGAATTTAAGAACTGCACAGGTCTTGATGCCGATGGGCATTTAACAACCGCCCGCGATATATCAATAATGTCGCAGGAGCTTTTAAAGCATAGTGACATTAAAAAGTATACAGGGATATGGATGGATAGCATACGAGACGGTCAGTTCGGTCTAACAAACACCAATAAATTAATAAGGTTTTACGACAGTGCAACAGGCTTAAAAACAGGCTATACATCAGCTTCGGGGTATTGTATATCGGCAACTGCTGAACAAAACGGTATGGAGCTTATTGCTGTTGTAATGGCGGCAAAAACAAGCGACTCGCGAAATGCCGATGCAAAGGCAATGCTAAACTACGGGTTTTCAAAATACGAACTTTTTACACCCGACATACCAAAGCTTGATAAGGTTGAAGTAATAAAGGGTAAAACAAGCAAAATCTCGCCTATTATAAAAGGCGATATAAGTGTACTCGTAGAAAAAGGCAAAAAAGCAAACGCCGAGTATGAGATTGAACTGTGCCGCGATGTTCTGGCACCGGTAGAAAAAGGACAAAAGCTTGGCGAGGTGAAAATTAAAATTGACGGCAAAGAAATTGCAAAAACCGACATTGTTTGCAATAAATCAGTAAAAAAAGCCGGGGTTTTTGACGTTTTTTCAAAAATACTTTACCATTTTTTAATTGTTTAGTCTTGAATACACTATTTTTTTATGGTATCATACATTTAAGAAGGAAAGGAGCTTCAATATGTCTATATTTGTTAACGAAAAATATTTGAACGGTTTTGTAAGTCAACACGAGCGTGATTACCTTAAGCCTTACGTTGAAGTGGCGCACAATATGCTCCACTCAAAAAAAGCACAAGGTAACGATTTTTTAGGTTGGCTCGACCTTCCTTTAAACTATGACAAAGAAGAGTTTGCGCGTATTAAAGCTGCTGCTAAAAAAATTCAGGGCAACTCACAAGTGCTTGTTGTAATTGGCATTGGCGGTTCATACCTTGGCGCAAGAGCAGCCATTGAGTTTGTTCACTCAACACTTTATAACAACCTTGCAAAAGACACACCCGAAATTTATTTTGCAGGCAACAACATAAGCGCAACATATTTAAGCGAGATTTTAGATATTTGTAAAGCAAAAGACTTTTCAATAAACGTTATCTCTAAATCAGGCACAACAACAGAGCCTGCTATAGCGTTTAGACTTTTCAAAGAACTTGCCGAACAAAAATACGGCGTTGATGGCGCTAAAGACCACATTTTTGTAACAACCGACAAATCACGCGGTACACTCAAAGCACTCGCAACCGAACAGGGCTACGAAACATTCGTTGTACCCGACGACGTTGGCGGCAGATTCTCGGTGCTTACCGCAGTAGGTCTTTTACCAATTGCCGTTTCAGGCGCTGATATTGACGAAATGATGCGCGGTGCAAACGTTGCAAGATGCGACTTTTTAACCGACGAAAACGAGTGCTACAAATACGCAATCGACAGAAACATACTCTTAAGAAAAAACAGAGCAACCGAAATGTTCATAACCTACGACCCCTGCGCAGTATACTTTGGCGAGTGGTATAAACAGCTTTTCGGCGAGAGCGAAGGCAAAGACGGCAAGGGTATATTCCCTGCTTCAGCGAACTTTTCAACCGACCTTCACTCACTTGGTCAGTTTGTTCAAGACGGCACACGCACAATGTTCGAAACAGTATTAAAAGCAAAAACCGTTAAACGCGACATTACAATCGGCGAAGTTGAAGGCGACCTTGACGGGCTTAACTTCCTTGCAGGCAAAACTGTAAGCTACGTTAACGACAACGCGTTTTTAGGCACTGTTCTTGCACATAACGACGGCGGCGTTCCAAACATTATTATCGAGTTTGACGGCTACGACGAATATAGCTTTGGCTATCTTGTATACTTCTTCGAAAAGGCTTGCGCAATCTCGGGTTACCTTCTTGGTGTTAACCCGTTTGACCAACCCGGTGTTGAAGCATACAAAAAGAATATGTTTGCACTTTTAGGCAAACCCGGTTACGAAAAAGAAACCGAGGCAATAAACAAAAAGATTGCCGAAATATAAAAAAGTAACTAAGCGGCAACTGTGGTTGCTGTAAAAAATAAAAGGCTGCAAAAAGCAGCGAGAGGAGATTTAATATGATTAAAGCGATTATCGGAACAAAGGGTACAGGAAAAACCAAAAAGCTTATCGAAATGGTAAACGAAGCTGCTAAAACCGAAAAAGGTAACGTTGTTTGCCTCGAATACGGCGAAGGTTTAAAGTACGATATTTCCTCACAGGTTCGTCTTATCAATACTAAAGATTATAATATAAGCGGTTTTGATGCATTTGCAGGCTTTATCAAAGGCTTGTTTGCAAGCAACTACGACATTTCTTCAATTTTTGTTGACGGTGCTCTTAAAATCACCGGCAACGACCTTGAAAAATTCGGTCAGGCACTTGCTGACATTGACAACATTGCAGGCGAAGCAAAAGTTGTTGTTCTTGTTTCGGCTGACGAAAAAACCGCTCCCGAATCTGTAACAAAATACATATAACAAATTAAAAGAGGCTCTCGACCGAGAGCCTCTTTTTTTTATTTTATTCTGCTTTAATTTCGTCGAGGAATACCTCGCGGCCGCCCTCTTCACGAGAACGAAGACCGCCTATAACAAGCTTCATAAGCTCAACCGTTTGACTGAACGGGAACGGCTCTATGCCTGTTCTAAGCCATTTTACAAACACATCGAGTTGCTTTTTAAATGCGTAATACGAGTCGCCTACCCGAAGATAGCGTGAGTCGAGCGAGCCGATAACAGTCATACCGGCACCTGCCATACCAACACCCAAAACAACGTTTACATTACAGCCGCTTTTGTGCTTGATATGAACAATTGAACGCTCAACAGTACCTGTGTTGCGCACCGACACAAAGCCCTCTTTTAAAAGCGGATACATTGCCTCGAGCGCGTGGATACCATAGTGCTCGTATTTTTTTGCCATTGGCGACAATATATACATAAGCTCGCCGAGTTCATAGTGGTTATCATAAAAGATTTCATACTCTTTTGCATAGCGCATACAAGACGACGAAATAAACTTTGCGCCCTCTTTGCGCCATTTAACAAAGGTTTGCAAATCTTGTTCGGTGTTGACAAGCGGTTTGTCAATAAACATAGGAATTCCCGCTTCAACAAACGGGCGGCAACGCTCTACGTGCTCGTTACCGTCATCGGTAGCAACAATAACGGCATCAACATTGCCAATCATTTGTGTAGGGTCATCATATACTGTAGGAATATTAGCCGCGCGTGCAATATGCTCGGCCTCTTCCCTGCCCTTAAAGCCTGTGCAGCAAACACAGGTTATTTTTGCGCCTTCAATACCAAAGGTATGTTCAGGTTGCTTTTCAAGATAGCGCGGAATTACCGGAAAGCCGCAGCTTTCCATTTCGTCTTTGTTGTAGTTATTGAACATCGCACTCCACGAATACGGGTGTCCGTTGCCCTCGGTAAAACCGAGTATGCCTATTTTTAAAGGCTTATCACCAAGTGGAAAATTCATAATATACTCCCCCTATAAATCAGCTATATCTCTACCCTCTACCTTTTTGGCAATATCCCCAAAATATTGCCACAGCGCAACCACGTCGGCGCCTGTTGAGATAAAGGTGTAGCCAAGTTTTACAAGTTGGTCAAAGTTATCAGCGCTGCCAACAGTACCTGCAAATTTACCGTGTTTTCTCGCTGTTTTTGCAACAAGCGCGCGAACTCTATCGACCTCGGGGTTGCCACCAAGCGGGCTGCCAATACCTTGTGAAAAGTCGGCAGGACCAAAGAAAATCATATCAATGCCCGGCAGTGCACAAATTTCTTCAAGCTCGGCAAGTGGCTCGGGGTCTTCAATCTGAACAACTGTAAAGCGCTCACTGTTTGCCTCGGTTATGTATTCAGGTGTATTAACAAGGCAGTATTTACCATCGGCATTACCGCCATCTATAGGGCGGCGGCCAATGGGGTGGAATTTTGTGTAGTAAACAATTTGTTTTGCTTCTTCAAGGCTCATAAGATGCGGTACCATAACACCTGCCGAGTCTGCCTCAAGCGGACGGCAAATATCACTGTAGCAGCCCTTTGAAACACGGGTAAGGACGTCAACATCATAAGCCTTTGCCGCGCGAACAGCATCCTCAACTGATGCCATACTATTCGGCACATGCTCAAGGTCAACCCAAATGCAGTCAAAACCGCAAAGTGATGCAATTTCGGCAGCTCTCGGGTCGGATAAATTAAGCTTGGTACAGGTTGCAACCTTGCCGCTACGCATTTTGCGTAATACACGGCTTTCTCTCATATGAAGCATAATAATTTCCCCCTTTAAAAATTCTATATTTCGTCATATGAAACTTTGATTATTTTTGCCGAGTCGAGTGTGTGACCTGAATTGTTTGAGTGGTAGTATGCAATCAATATGCCGTCTTTAACGCCGATTATTGCAGGATAGCAAAACGCGTTTTCAGGGTCATTTTCGAGAGTGTAAAGACTATCTTGAAAATCTGCAAGACCAAAGCTATTGTATGATTTACCGGTTGCATCAAACGATTTGCCGTCGTTGCGGCTTACTGCCATTACAAGCGGTGTACGTCGGGGTGTTCCGCTAGACGACAGGTCAAGACGCGTAGGATAATAAGGCTGCGGATTATATACCGCCACAGTAAGCTCCCCTATCCTTTTTACACGCATGGGCGAGTCGGGCGATGTAAAGTTAAAGCTGGGCACGGCAGGTGACCAACTAACACCTCCGTCTTCAGAAAACGATTCATACTGAAAGCCGTAGGTTGTACGGCAATACATCCATAGTTTGCCGTCTTGGTACTCGTAAATACCGGGTTCTACCAAACCTGAGCGGTCTGTATATGGCGAACTCACTACGTTTTGCATACGCTTCCACGTTTTACCGCAGTCATCTGAATATTTAAAATATATAACGTTACCGTTTACGTCATCGGGTTTATAATCGGGATGATTTCCTGCAAGTGCTACCATAAGTCTGCCGCTTTTGAGACAAACAATAGTATCGTTAACTGCGCCGGTGTAATCGTGTCTGTCACCGCAGCAGGATATCGGCTTGCTCCAGGTTTTACCCTCGTCGCAAGACGATGTAAAATACACGATACAGTCGGTAGATGTTGCAATTCGCTCTTTTCGGTCAAATATCATACCGAGATTGCCGTCGGGCATACGAATAATCGAAGGCGACATATAGTTTTGCGCCGTCTCATCGTGAGCAAGTAAAAGTTCGGGCTCAGTCCAGCTTTCGCCCTCGTCTTTCGAATAAATTGCATAGATATCGGCATGACCGTCATCGGCAAAATTACTGCCGATATAGTAGGTGTAAGCGTACATAATTCTGCCGTCTTTAAGACGTACAAAAGTACCTTCTCCGTTACGTGCGTTTTGAGGTGAGGTTTCAAGAAAAGCCACCTGTTTACCCACTTTTTTTAATTTTTCTTTGGGAGCCACAATGCTGCGGCATTCAATATAAAAGCGCTTATCGCAGGCGTGACCCATAGAAAAGGTTTTGCGCGGCAATACTCCGTCTTTTTTTATAACCTCGAAAAAGTTGTCTTTTTCGATACCGTCAACGATAAAACCTACACGGTCAGCGCCCTCGGCGCAGAGTTTTTTAACCACGTCATCGCCGTGGATATAATCGGTATGACCGCCATAAGTCTTTTCGTATTGGTCGAGAAAATTTTGAATTGTGCCAACTGTGAGCGCGCAATTTGGCTTGGTAAAGGTATAGGTTTGTATCGTGTCACCTATACAAACGTCAAACGTTTGACCTTGCGCCTTGCCTTTTACAAGACCGCAGTAGTCGCTCATTTTTTGCATAATCTTGTTTACATCTGCGCCAAAGAAAACGCGGTGGATAGGCTCAAACTCAAGCGCCTCGTCATAAAGATTAACAAGCTCAACAAGAGCATAGCGTGCGGGGTGATTTTTGGCTTTGTCGCCAAGCTCTGCCTTTAATTGCTCGTAATAAAGCTTTGCGGCGGCAAGCGAGTGGTTGCCGTCGCCCACTGCATAAATCAAAGGATGCTCAGCTCTTGGCTTCTCACAAAGCTGGTCAATAAGGTCAAGGATAGTGCGCGAATACTCGGTAATTATTGAGTAGCCTTCGATATGTCCGCCGCCTTGCATAAGGTCAAAATCGTAAACCTTTTCGCAAAGCGCCGTGTACGAATCAAGTCCCTCAATTACTGTTTTTTCTTTATCATCGATAAGCATCATAATATGCGGTAACTCAACAGTCGCGTTTTTGCGTATTTCAACACGCGCGGGAAGACGCGAGGTAACAGTCATTTCGGTAGGTCTGCAAAGTGCGGTTGTACCGTTGGAATAGTCGTATACCTCAAGGTCGATTGCACCTACAAGTCCGCGGCGCACCTTACCGTTTGCAAGCGTTCTTTTTACATATATAAGACGCTGACGCTGAGTTTTTAATACACCTGAGCTTATATAGTCGCTCATTGTTTTTGTGATTTCAGGCGAACGCTTTTCGGTTTTATCAAGATAAATTTCGGGAAGCATAAGCTTTAGAGTTGAGGGCGCATCACCCACAAGCGCTTCAACCTCGTTCCAATACTCAGGCTCGCTTGTGTACTGGTCACAGGCAACGCAAGCCCATTTTTTCATAGCTTCGGCGTCTTTGCTAAAAGACGGAAGCATAAGGTCGGTATAGGTAAATCCGCATTTATTAGCCATTGCTTAGTCCTCCATAAATGCTTTGAATGCGCGGTATGTTTCGTAAATATCAGCCTTTGATGCAAGCTCGTAGGGTGCGTGCATAGACAAAAGACCAACACCTATATCGAGTGTGTCAATATTGCGGTTTGCAACGTATTTTGCAACAGTTCCGCCACCGCCCTGGTCAACCTTGCCCAAAAGACCCGATTGCCAGATAACGCCGTTTTTATCAAAAAGGTTGGTAAAGTATGCCATTGTTTCGGCGTTGGCATCTGATGTTGATGACTTACCGCGTGCACCCGTGTACTTGGTAACGGTAGGTCCGCAGCCCATGATTGATGCGTTTTGCTTATCAAGTACCGAAGGATAAAGCGGGTCAAACGCCGCGTTTACGTCAGCCGACAGGCATTTACTATTGTAAAGTGCAAAGCGAACGTTTACGCCCTCGCACATTTTTTCGAGTACCATTTCAAAAAACTCGCTCTTAATACCTGTTACACCGTCAGAGCCGATTTCTTCTTTATCAACAAGTGCAACAAGTACGCTGCGGTTTGTTTTTTGTGCATCAACAAGCGCTTCAAACGCAGTCCACGCGCAAATTCTATCGTCGTGACCGTAAGCGCCAACCATACTCTTGTCAAAGCCGATGCTCTGAGCCTCGAACTTTGGCACAAACGAAATCTCGGCCGAAATTAAGTCGCGCTCGGTAATGCCGTATTTTTCGTTGAGTATTTTAAGAACAGTCATTTTTACTTTGTTGTCGGTATCGTCCTTAGACGGAATTGAGCCGCAAACGATACGAAGGCCCTCACCCTCGATAGCCTCGCCAAGAGTTTTTGTGCTTTGGTCTTTTGCAAGGTGGGGTAAAAGGTCGGTTATGCAAAATGTATAGTCGTTATCACAAAAATCAACAGTTTCACCCTTGGTCGTTATTGCAACACCCTCCATTGCAAGCGGAATTGCAGTCCATTGATATTTTTTAATACCGCCGTAGTAGTGTGTTTTTAAAAGCGCAATGCCCTCGTCTTCGTAAACAGGTTGCGGTTTTAAATCGAGGCGCGGTGCGTCGATGTGTGCCGCCGAAATATGTATACCGCGGTTTTCAATATCTTCGCCCATAATACCAACAAAGATAGACTTGTTGCGGTTTATTGCATAAAACTTGTCGCCCGCTTTTAAAGGCTTAGAAAAATCAAGCTTTTTAAAGCCGTTTTCGATAGCGCGTTTTTCAAAATACTTAACGCATGCGCGCTCGGTTTTACAGCTATTTAAAAAGTCGATATAACCTTCGCACTTTTCAAAAATAGCGGTAGTGTTTTCCACCTTTTCAAAGATGTTTTGTTTTTTGTAAATAAGTTCGTTTGACATAACTTTTTACCCACCTTTAATATAAAAATTTATAAATTTTTTGTGTGTTCAAAACTTTTTTAACATAAGTTTTGGTTTCGGGATACGGAATATCGCAAAGGGTTTTTCCGTCTTTTGAGTATTGAGGGTTTGAAAGCCACGATTTAACACGCGACCTGCCTGCGTTATAGGCGGCAAGCGCTACTGTATCGTCTTTAAACTCTGCTTTGAGCATTGAATAGGTTGCACAACCGTAGCAGATATTTGTTTTTGCATCAAACAGCATTATGCTCTCGGGTTGTTTGTTATGTTGTTTTGAATACGCCCACGAAAACGTATCGGGCGTCAGCTGCATAAGTCCCTGTGCGTTTGCGCTTGACATTGCGTTGGCATTAAAGTTGCTCTCGCACTTGATTATTGCGTAAACAAGGGTTTTATCAATGCCGTACTGATTTGAGTACTCGGTTACCTGTTCACTATACTTTTGCGGAAACAAATAGTAAAGCGACCAGAGCACCAAAGCAATCAATACCAAGGCGGCAAATATTGTTATTATCAGTCGTTTTTTCAAATATTATATCCTCTTAATAATGTTGTCTACAGCCTCAAAGAGCTGTTGTAAACTACCGTTATTGTTTATTACAAAATCGCAGTTTTCAATAAAAAACTGATTGCCGTTTTGGTTGTTAAGCCGTTTTTTTGCGCTGTCAATGTCAATGCCGTCCCGCTCTATAATGTTTTTGAGCGCGTTATCGCTTATAACACCGAGCGTATAATCACAAATTGACTCGAGCCGATATTGGAATAGCTGCGGTGCATCAACGCACACAAATTCGCCATCGCTCAAATCAACTGCCTTTTTAACAGCGGTTACAATATACGAAGTGAGCATTGTAACAAGCGAATTATAGGCGGTTTTATCAGAAAAAACAATATTACCGAGCGCCTTGCGGTCAACCTCGCCGTCTTTTACAACGTCGCCGCCAAAAAGCGACACAAGGTTTTTTAAAACCTCGGGGTCGGTATACACGCGCTCGTGCACAAGCTTGTCAGTATTTATATGGCAAAAACCGTTATTTGAAAGATAGCCGCAAACGGTGGTTTTACCGCTGCCGCTATAGCCTGTAACGCCTACAACTGTTTTTTTGTTTGCAAAGGTTACGTTAAACGATGCGGCGCGAAGCATACGGTTGTATATGCCAAGTCCAACGCCTTCGGGTTCAATTACGCGTGCGAATATGTAGTCTACTTCTTTTTCATCAAACTCTCTTAAAGCTGCAAAAAGATTATGCGAAAGAGTGAGCGGATTTTTCGGGTCGCCGTACTCGATACAAAGCGCATCAAACAGCGATTTTTCGTTATAAAAGCACAAAACTGCGGGGTTTTTGTACTGTTTTAATTTTGAATTAATATAATTTACCGCGTCGTTTCCGCGCACAAGCTCCATTGGTGCTTTTGGCGCGTAGTGGCGGTAGAGCATACCGGGGGATGCGACTTTAGTATTGTTTTTTACAGGCTCAAGAACATTTTTATCAACTGTTACCTTGTAGCCTTTTTGCTCAAGCATTTTGGGTGTTATTGCGCCGGGGCGTAAAACTGTAAGGCTGCCGTCGGTGTTTGGCATAACGACTGTGCTTTCAATACCAATATCACAGCTTCCGCCGTCGATAATACCGCTGACTTTACCAAACAGGTCGGTTTTAACGTGCTGGTACTCGGTGGGTGACGGCTTGGTTGAAAGGTTGGCGCTGGGCGCAACAATAGGCACACCCGAAAGCTTTATAAGTGCGTTTGCGATGGGGTGGGACGGGCAGCGGACTGCAACGGTATCGCCGCCTGCTGTAACAACGTCAGGAATTATATCCGATTTTTTAAATATAACAGTGAGTGCACCCGGCCAAAACGCCTTTAAAAGTGGTAGCACAAAATCAGGGACATTTGAAACAATGTCCTTAAGCATTGACACGTCGCTTATATGCACAATAAGCGGGTTGTTGGCAGGGCGGTTTTTAACCGCAAAGATTTTTTTAACCGCCTCGCTGTCAAGCGCGTTTGCGCCGAGTCCGTAAACTGTTTCGGTAGGAAACGCAACAAGCTGACCGGCATTTATAATATCGGCATATTTTTGCAATGTACCAAGGTTGATATTATCCTGTTGTATTTTATCGGTTAAGGTTGTCATTTTACTCCTGTGAGCTTTTGAGTTTTTCGGCTTGGTCCTCGGTTATGAGTGCGTCAATAACCTCGTCAAGAGCGCCGTTTAAAATTTGCTCGAGTTTGTAAAGGGTAAGACCGATTCTGTGGTCGGTTACTCTGCCCTGTGGGTAGTTATAGGTACGGATACGCTCACTGCGGTCACCTGTACCTACCTGCAGCTTACGTTCACTCGCAATTTCGGCGTTTTGTTTTTCGCGCTCGGCTTCAACAAGTCGCGAACGCAATATTTTAAGCGCGCGGTCTTTGTTTTTGTGCTGTGAGCGCTCGTCTTGGCACTCAACCACAAGACCTGTAGGAAGGTGGGTTATACGGATAGCACTCTCGGTTTTGTTTACGTGCTGACCGCCCGCACCTGATGCGCGAAAGGTATCAATCTGAAGGTCGGTGGGGCTTATTTCAAACTCAACATCCTCGGCTTCGGGAAGAACCGCAACGGTTACGGTTGATGTGTGAATACGTCCGCCGCTTTCGGTTTCAGGCACACGCTGAACGCGGTGAACACCGCTTTCAAACTTATAGCGCGAGTATGCGCCGTCACCGCTGATTGAAAAGGATATTTCTTTAATGCCGCCAAGCTCGGTATCGTAAAGGTTTAATACCTCATACTTAAAGCCTTTTGTTTCGGCATACATTGTATACATTCTGTAAAGATTAGCCGCAAAAAGTGCCGCCTCTTCACCGCCTGCACCGCCGCGGATTTCGATAATAACGTTTTTGTCGTCGTTTTCGTCGCGCGGTAATAAAAGAATTTTAAGCTCCTCGGTAATACGCGCAATGGCATCTTTTGCCTCTTTTTGTTCTTCTTCGGCTAAAAGGCGCATTTCTTCGTCGAGTGACGGGTCTTCTAAAAGCTCGGCGCTGTCGTCGAGTGCGGTTTTGAAAGATACGTACTCGTTGTATTTGTCGATAATTGGTGTTAGGTGTTTATGCTCGCGCATAAGCTTGGTATACGCCGCCTGGTCGCTTATTATTTGCGGGTCGGCAAGCTTTTGCCCTACCTCGTTATAGTGGTCATAAATTTGTTTGATTTTATTAATCATTTTGAACTCCTGATGAAATTATGCTTTTTATATTTTTTTCGACCTTAACACGAGGCACCATTACCTCTCTGCCGCAGCCGTCACATTTTATTTTAAAGTCCATACCAACACGCAAAACGGTAAACTGCTTGGCACCGCACGGGTGTTGCTTTTTCATAACGAGTTTGTCGCCTACTTTTACGTCCATAGTACCTCTCCTTAAAATTTAACTAAATTATTATAACATACTAATATACAAATTAAAAGGGCAATCATAAATTTTTTGAGTAATTAATTTTAAATTCTGGCAATAAAATGTACTACATTACATTTTACGGAGGGTTTAAAATGAAAAACAAGGAATACTGCCCCGAGGGCTTTTTAAATCAGACAACAAACTTTAGTATGGGCAGTTTACAAAGGGCAATGGACGAGGGCAAAATTTGCGAGGCAAGGTGCATTATGTGCGATAGCGACCACAACCTGCATTTAAAGCTTGGCAATATTGACGCCATCATTCCAAAAAACGAGGCGGCGCTTGGAATTAAAGAGGGCAGCGTAAAAGAGGTTGCCATAATAACAAGGGTTAACAAAACCGTTTGCTTTAAGGTTACAGGCTTTGAAAACGGCGTTGCAATTTTATCGCGTGCGGCGGCGCAAAAAGAGTGCCTTGACTACATACTCAAAAACATAAAAAGCGGTGACGTGCTTAATGCCAGAGTCACCCATCTTGAGCAGTTTGGTGCGTTTTGCGATATAGGTTGCGGTATTGTATCACTAATACCTATAGACAGTATTTCGGTCTCACGAATTGAGCACCCCTCGGCACGCCTTGAAACAGGTATGGATATTAAGGTGGTAGTTACCGATGTTGATTATGAAAACCAAAGAATAAACGTATCACACAAAGAACTTTTGGGAACATGGGAGCAAAATGCCGCCTGCTTTTTGGCAGGTCAGACAGTACCCGGAATTGTGCGCAGTGTTGAAAGCTACGGTATTTTTATTGAGCTTTTGCCAAACCTTGCAGGGCTTGCCGAAATTACCGACGGTGTTGAGGCAGGCGACAGAGTAAGCGTATACATTAAAAGCATTATTCCCGAAAAAATGAAGGTTAAGCTTGCCGTTGTCGACACGATTAAAGGCGAGCATATCCGCGATAGCTTTAACTACTTTTTTGATGGCGACCATATCGATTTTTGGAACTACTCGCCCGAAGGGTGTAAAAAGGTAATTTCAACTAGTTTTGGGTATTGACAAATTGAATTAAATGTAGTATACTTAATCGGTGTAAAGCAGTTGGCTTTACACACGTTAGGAGGTTTAATATGAAAGACCTGAAAATATCGCTGTTAATGGACTTTTACGGCGGAATACTCACAGACAAGCAGTTAGATGCATTAGAATTATATTACAACGAAGACTTATCACTCGCTGAGATTGCACAACACACCAAAATAACACGTCAGGGTGTACGCGATTCGATAAAGCGCGGTGAGGCAATACTTTTAGAAATGGAAGAAAAGCTTGGCTTTTATAAAAAGTATGCTCAGGTCGACGACAAGGCGGCTGCTGTTATTAACCTTACCGAAAATATTAAAGACATAAATTCAAGACACAGCTACTCTAAAGAAATTGCAGAGTTTTGTGACGATATACTTAACGAATTGGCAGAATATCGCCAAAGCGAAAACAATTTTTAGAGGTAAGCTATGGCATTTGAAGGTCTTCAAGACAAGTTAGCACAGGCTTTTAAAAACTTAAAGCGCAAAGGCAGTTTGTCAGAGGCTGACGTTAAAACCGCAATGCGCGAAATCAAACTTGCGCTACTTGAGGCTGACGTTAGCTTTAAGGTTGTAAAAGAGTTTATTGCAAACGTTTCGGCGCGTTGTGTTGGCAGCGAGGTGCTCGAAAGCTTAACACCGTCGCAACAGGTTATAAAAATTGTAAACGAGGAGCTTACCGCCCTCATGGGTGCCGAGGTTTCAAAAATTAAAATCTCGTCGGCACCGCCTACAATCGTTATGATGGTAGGTCTTCAGGGTACAGGTAAAACTACTCACTGTGCAAAACTTGCAAACTATTTTAAAAAGCAACACAAACGTCCGCTTATGATTGCGTGCGACGTATACAGACCCGCCGCTGTAAGTCAGCTTTGTATTGTCGGCGAATCAGTTGGCGTGCCTGTTTTTAAAATCGACGGCGAAAAAAATGCCGTTAAAATTGCAAAAGCAGGTATTGAACACGCAAAAAAACACGGCAACGACATTGTATTTATAGATACTGCAGGTAGGCTTCACATTGACGAGCAGCTTATGGGTGAGCTTTCGCAAATTAAGGCACAGGTTAAGCCGAGCGAAATCTTGCTTGTTGTTGATGCAATGACAGGTCAGGACGCAGTAAACGTAGCCCAGAGCTTTAACGAGCTTTTAGATATTGACGGCGTTGTGCTCACAAAGCTCGACGGCGATACAAGAGGCGGTGCGGCGCTTTCAGTTAAGCACATTACAGGCAAGCCGATTAAGTTTGCAGGTATTGGCGAAAAAATGGAAGACATAGAGCCGTTTTACCCCGACAGAATGGCTTCGCGAATACTCGGTATGGGCGACGTACTCACACTTATTGACAAGGCTCAAGAGGCTTTTGACCAAAAGCAAGCCGAAGAGCTTTCGCAAAAAATGCTCAAAAACAAGTTTACGCTTTCTGACTTTTTAGAGCAAATGAAACAGCTCAAAAAGATGGGCCCGCTCGAAAACCTACTCGGTATGATGCCGGGTATGGGCGCGCAGATGAAAAACGTAAGCGTTGACGAAAAGCAAATGGCAAGGGTTGAGGCAATTATTTTGTCAATGACACCCAAAGAGCGCGAAGACCCGTCGGTTATGAACGCGTCAAGGCGCAGACGAATTGCTGCAGGAAGCGGTACATCTGTTGAACAGGTTAACAGGCTTTTAAAGCAGTTTGAGCAAATGAACAAATTATTTAAGCAACTAAATTCCAACAAGAACAACAAAAAATTTCTTAGAGGATTTGGTATATAAAAACACTACGAAAGGAGAACAAAAACAATGGCTGTTAAAATTAGACTTAGAAGACTCGGCGCAACACATGCACCCACATATAGAATTGTTGTTGCTGATTCAAGATTCCCCCGCGATGGTAGATTTATCGAGGAAATCGGAACATACAACCCCTGCACTGAGCCTACAACCGTTACAATTGATGCTGACAAAGCTAAAAATTGGATTAAAAACGGCGCTCAACCCACAGATACAGTTAAGGCTTTGTTAAAAAAAGAGGGCGTTCTTTAATCTATAACCCTATTACTAATTCTCAGATTGGACGTTAAATATGAAAGAACTTATTACCTATCTTGCAAAGTCACTTGTGGATATGCCCGATGAAGTTGTTGTTACAGAGCAAGAAACCGAGGATACTATTGTATATACCTTAAGTGTTGCCGCAGACGACATGGGCAGAGTTATCGGTAAGCACGGAAAAATTGCAAAAGCAATCCGTTCTATCGTTAAATCAGCTTCGTTTAAGCTGTCAAAAAAAGTTGTACTTGAAATAAAGTAAGCAATTTTTGTTAAAGGAGGTATAACCTCCTTTTATTTTTTGGAGATAAAAAAATGAACGATAATCTTTTAAAAGCAGGAAAAATTGTAAACACCCACTCGCTCAGGGGCGAAGTGCGTATTTACCCCTATTGTGACGATGCCGAGTTTTTATGCGAGTTTGACTATTTATATATCGAGTCGCAAAAAACCGCAGTAAAATCGGCGCGTGTGCACAAAGGTCAGGCGCTTGTTAAGTTTGAGGGCATTAACGATATTAACGATGCCGAAAAGCTTGTTGGCAGTATGATTTATATTGACAAAAACGACGTAGAGCTCGAAGAGGGCAGGTTTTTTATTGAAGATATAAAAGGCTGCTCGGTTTTTGATATTGAATCAGGCGAGTGCTACGGCAAGGTAACAAACGTTATCCAAACCGGCGCAAACGATGTGTTTGAGGTAAGCGACGGTCAAAAAAGCGTGCTCATACCCAAAATTGACGATATTGTAAAAGAGATTGATATTGAGCAAAAACGCATTGTTATAAAAGTTATGAAGGGACTGTTTTAATGAGATTTGATGTTTTAACACTTTTCCCCGAAATGATAACTCACGCAATGAGCCAGAGTGTTATCGGACGTGCAATAGAGCAAAACATTATAACCGTTAACGCAGTTGACATACGCGACTATTCAACTGACAAGCACAGGCGCGTTGACGACTACCCTTACGGCGGAGGCTACGGTATGGTTATGCAGTGCCAGCCTATTTACGACTGCTTTTTAGACGTTACTAAAAACGCAAAGACCAAGCCGCACACCATTTATATGTCGCCAAAAGGCAAAGTCTTAACGCAAAAAAAAGCAGTGGAGCTTTCAAAGCTTGATAACATTGTTATTCTTTGCGGTCACTACGAAGGCATTGACCAGCGTGTGCTTGACGAAATTGTCGACGAAGAAATTTCTATAGGCGATTATGTGCTAACAGGCGGCGAGCTTGCAGCCTGCGTTGTAATAGACAGTGTCAGCCGTATGATTGACGGTGTACTTGCCGACAGCGAGGCTTTTGAAAAAGAAAGTCACTTTGACGGACTGCTCGAGCACCCGCAATACACTCGCCCTGAGGTATGGAACGGCAAACGCGTACCCGAAATACTGCTTTCGGGACACCACGCAAACATACAAAAATGGCAACACGAGCAAAGCGTTGAAATTACTAAAAAATGCAGACCTGATATGTTAAAAGAGAGTCTAAAATAGACTCTCTTTTTATTTTTATTTATCCTTTTACTGCGCCTGCCACAACGCCGTTTATAATATACTTTTGCCCGAACAGGTAAAATACCACAATAGGTATTATTGCAACAACAAGCATTGCCATAAACGAGCCCCAGTCGACCGAGCCGTATGCGCCCTGCATTGCAAGCTGAACGGCAACGGGTATTGTTTTATACTTTGAGCCAAGCACAAGGTAAGGCAGTAAATAGTCGTTCCACACCCACATTGTTTGCAAAATTGCAACAGTTACCGTTATCGGCTTTAAAACAGGAAACACTATTTTAAAAAACGTTTGAATAGGGTTGCAGCCGTCTATCATTGCCGCCTCTTCAATCTCGAGCGGTACGCTTTTTACAAACCCCGAGTACATAAACACCGAAAGCCCTGCACCAAAGCCAAGGTAAACAAACACAATACCTACGGGGTTATTAAGCGATGCGCTCATTACAACCGAGGTCATTGTATACATTACCATTTGAAACGGCACTACCATACTAAACACGAGCAGGTAATATATAGCCCTGCACAGTTTCGAGCCTGAACGGTTTATATACCACGCCGCCATTGACGAAAAAAGCACCAACACCGCTACCGACGACACGGTTATAAACACCGAGCGCCCGAACGCGCCCACCACACTGCTTGATGTATAAACGCCAACAAGCGACGAAAACCACTTGCCGAAAAAGCCTGAGTTTACAATACCGCGTGTATAGTTTGTTAAATCAAAGGTGTTTGCGTTCGGAAAGCTAAACGGCGAGCTCATAATATACAGCTTGTTTTTAAACGAGTTGTATAAAACAATTATTATTGGCGCAACAAACACCGCCGCCGCAATAACAAGCATTGGGTAAAGCGCAAACTTGTACGAGTGTTTTTTCATAACTGCTCCTCCCTGCTGCCTGTTATTTTTAACTGTAAAAACGCAATCACCGCAACAATAAGTGCAAACACAACCGCTTTTGCCTGACCTATTCCCTGCTGACCTACCGAGTTGTAAAAAGTATTGTAAATATCAAGCGCCATCATTGTAGTTGCCTTTGCAGGCGCGCCGTTAGTAAGCGCAAGATTTTGGTCAAACAGTTTAAACGAGTTTGCGAGTGTTAAAAAGGTGCAAATTGTAACCGAGGGCATTATCATTGGTATTATAATTTTAGTAAGAGACTGAAAAGGCGATGCACCGTCAATTTGCGATGCCTCGGTAAGTGACGTGGGTATGCTTTGAATACCTGCAATATACACCACCATCATATAACCTACAAGCTGCCAGTTCATAACCGCAACAAGCCCCCAAAAGCCATAGGTTGCGCTATAGGTTATATCAACGCCAAAAACACCTAAAATACCGTTGATTATAAGGTTCCAGATATAGCCAAGCACTATTCCGCCAATAAGATTTGGCATAAAAAACACAGTTCTGAAAAAGTTTGAGCCTTTTAGCCCACGAGTTAGCGCAAGAGCAAGTGTAAAGGCTATTACATTTACACTTATAACCGATACGAAAGTAAACTTAACAGTAAACCACAGCGAGTTTAAAAACCCCTCGTCTTTAAAAATTGCAAGGTAGTTTGAAACGCCTGTAAAGGTTGCGTTATCAACTGTTGTAAACTTACAAAACGAAAGGTATACTCCCATTAAAAACGGAATTATAAATACAGTTATAAACGCCGTAAGAATTGGCAGCATAAATACAAAAAAATATTTTTTAAGTCGCTTTTCCATATTATTTCAGCTTTGCGCTTTCGCTCTTCCAACTGTTTTTAACATCGTTTACAACCTCTTTCCATTCACGTGTGCCCTGTGCATACTGCAAAAGTGATGCGCCAAAGGTGTTTTTAAACTCTTGGCTTGGAAACAGTGTAAAGTTCCACGGAACAGAGTCAACATCGGTGCGCTTTGACCACGCAATAATCTCGCGCGCAAGCGGGTCGCTGGGAATTTCTTGTTCGGTAAAGGTATCGAATGGCGCTATAAAATCAAGTCTTTCGGTTACATACTTTTTACCTGTTTCACTCGAAAACAGCCAGTATAAAAAGTCCTCTGCTGCTTTTTGCTCGGCCTCACTTGCCTTTGAGTTAATGCAAATAAAGTTTTCGGTACCTATGCAAAGGCCTTGCTCGTTCTCGCCCTCAATACCCATATAGAGCGGTAAAAACTTAATATTTTCTTCTTTTACAGTATTACCGCTAATGCCCTTTATTTGCGACCATGCCCAGTTTCCGTTTTGCACCATTGCACACTTGCCGAGCGCAAACTCTGCCATTGACTCGTCAACAATTTTTGAGCCGAGCAGTTTTTTATCGGTAGTCGAGTTGTTTATATAAAGGTCAAACAAATTTTTATAATTGCTTGCATACTCAAAAGCAATCTCTTTTGTTTTATCACCTGTGAGGTCAACGTTACCTTTTTTGAACTCGTAAAAAACAGGCACGTTTGCAAGGTGTGTTTGCCAACGCCAGTCCTCGCCCGATTTTAAAGATGTGGCCGCAAAAACACCGTCAATACCAATATCTTTTGCGTGCTTTTGCATATCGGTTACAACCTTTGAAAGCTTTTCAAAGCTGTTTACCTCGTCCATTGAGTTTACGTCAGTTTGTCTATCTGTAAGGGCAAAGTACTTGTCGGTAATAGCGGTATTATAAATAATGCCGTAGCCCTCAATCAAATACGGAACACCGTAAACCTTGCCGTCTTTTTCAATTGCAATAGACTTGTCGTTTAAATGCTTGTAAAGCTCAGTCTCTGATAAGTCTTTGCAGTAGTCACTCCAGTTTGCATAACCGCGAGGACCGTTAATTTGAAAGATTGTAGGCGCTTCGCTTGTGCCCATACGCGCCGCAAGAGTTGATTCGTAGGTATTGTTCGCCGCGGTATCAACCACAAGGTTTACACCTGTTTCGTCTTTGTATGCCTTTGCTATATCGTTATAAACATCGGCAATTTCGGGTTTAAAGTTTAAAAAGCGTACTGTCACAGTGTCGTTTTGATTATTGTTACAAGACACAAGTGATAGTAAAAGTACCACGCATAAAATTAGCGCTGCTATTTTTTTCATAATTATCACTCCTTTATTTTAAGTTTGCATAAAAAAGCGATAAATATTAAAAAACCCGGTAAAAAATTACCGAGTTTTTTTATTTTTGTTCTAAAAGCCAAAGCTTTTGGTTTTGGTCGCAGTATATAAACTGCTGACGCGTTTTGCCACTCTCTAAGCTGTAGGTTACCGACACATACGGTATCTCGCTCTTTAAATTAAGGTTGATTGCAAGCGCGGTATCGGGTAAAAGCGTTTTTTGAGTATGTACCGTTTTTAGTTTTGTATACTCACCTTTTTGCTCACTGTACTCGTTAACATCAACGCTTAGGTCATAAACCTGCCTGTCTACATAAAAATAAACAGTATCGGTTCCGTCGCAATTTAGCGGCTCGGTTTTTAAAAGCGGTGTTTCAAACGCAAGATGGCTAACAACATTTGAAGAGCAGGAAGTTAAAAGCAAAGCAAATATTAAAATTGGGGTTATAAAATACTTTTTCATAACCCCATTATAGCAAAATTATTTTAAAAATAAAGTGTTATTTTTTAATAACTGAAAGCGGGTCGATTTTTTTGCCGTTGTCACTCATTTCAAAGTGAAGATGCGGACCGTCAGCAATCTCGTAAACAGCGGTTGCACCTACCCTGCCTACAACATCGCCCTGATTTATAATTTGTCCATTTTCAAGTGTTACGCTGTCTTCTAAATTGCTATAGGTCGATTTTTTGCCGTCGCCGTGCTTAATAATAACTGTAACACCCATTAAATCGTGGTGTATTATATCTTCGACAACACCGTCATTTACAGCCACAACCTCGGCGCCAGTGCCTGCTGAAAAATCAACACCGTCGTGCACGCGCCAGTCACCCAGCGTTTTTGAATAGACCGGTGTTTCAAGCGAAAACTTTACAGATACCTCGTCACTTTTTACAGGCATTATATAGTCTTTTCCGCCTACCTCGGCCTCGGGCTCAGGCTCTTTGACCTCGGTTTCGGGCTGGGTATTTGTTTCGACCTCGGGCAAACTATCTACAACATCGTCTTTTGTGTTATTTACAGTATCGGTGTTGTCAATTTGAGGCTGTGGCTCATTTGTAGGCTTTACTGCCCTGTATGAAAGATAAGAAAGCGTACCGATTGCGCCAATACACAAAAGCGCAACCACAATATAGGTAAATTTTTTTGACCTTGATTTTTGTTTATCAAATATATGTTTGTTATCCATAGTAAAAAACCTCCGTTGTCAGTATTGTTGACAGACGGAGGTGGCATTATACATTTTTTGAAATTTTGTAATCGGTAATTTCGACGTCTTTATAAAAATATTTTAAAATTTCTAAATAGCTTTTACCGTCGTTTGCAAGACAGTTTGCACCGTTTTGCGACATACCGACTCCGTGACCGTAGCCGTATACTGTAAACACTACGTTTTTGTCGCCTATTTCAAGCTCAAAATTGGCGCTTCGCAGTGAAAACAGCTTACGTATGTAGGTGCCCTCGTATTCGGTGCCGGCAATGGTAATTTTATTTACAGTTCCTGAATCAAAGCGGGTAATACCGCCAAGCCACTCGCTGTAGTCTTTTGGAAGCACCACACCAAGCTGTTCATAAAAAATAGCCGAAAAATCGTCGTGTGACAGCTTAACAGTTGACTCAAAGCCGTTTGCCGACTTATCAAAAGCACAGTCAACCGACTGTAAATAGGCAATATCGCTGCCCCAGATTTCTTTTGCGCTCGAGGTGATACCGCCCGAAATACTGTGAAAAACGGCATTTATAGGCTGGCCATCATAGGTTATTACTTTGCCGAGAGTTTCGCTTACCGCATCAGCGATTTTTGAGTATGCGCTATCAAACGATGCGCCGAATTTTTCTTTTGCATCGTCTTTTGATATATATGCTTTGCAGTGGTTGTAGTCATCACAAACGTATCCGCCGCTATGGTCGGCGGCGCTATCGGGGTTTTTTATTGCATTTTCCATTTTATTTACAGTATAGGTAAACGCCGCTACCGCCTGTGCCTTTAGTGCTTCGGCATTATAGGTATATGGCATTTCAGCCATAACAACACCGACAATATAGTCGTAGCAGTTAATCATTTCAACGTTTTTGCTGCTGCTTTTATAAACCTTAATTTGCATATTTGCAATATCGTCATTTACGTCGTTTTGCAGCGGGGGTTGAATGTCGCCGCCAAAAAAAGCATTAAGCACAAGCGGTATTAAGAGGGTTGATAAAAATATTATAAGACCATACCATTTTAAACTTCGCATAGGTTGTACCTCCCGATATAACTCTATGCGAGCATAAAAAAATAATACCGATAAAATCGGTATTATTTAATAATAACATCACATATTTCTAAAAAAACGTCGTCGGATGCCGACTTGTGACAATACAGTACATAATGTGTACCGTCTTTTGTCCACTCACACCCCCTGCTGCCATCGCTATAAGAAATTACCGAAAGGTCTGCCCTTTCATCAAACTCAAGCGAAACAGCGCCAATATTTTGCGCTTTTATACTCAGCATATCTTTTGCCAACAGTATTTTTGATGCGTACATATCAAAAACAAAGCCGTTAAAGGTAAAATGCGCCTGCGCCAACTCATTATCGGTTATTGTAAAGGTTGTGTACTTTGCAGTTGCAGGAACTGAAAAATCAATATTTAAAAGCTCTGCAACCTCGGCAGCTGACGAAAGCGTTTGTATATTTTGCTCTTTTTTTGCGCAAGAGCCAATGCAAAACAAAAGCAATACGCAAAGTAAAGCTGAAATAATTTTTTTCATATTTATTTTCCTTGTAAAAAGTTTTGAATACGAATATCTTTACCAAAAAACACAAGGCATTTAAAAAAGCCTGCAATACGCGAGTAAACGCGCTGACCGTAGAACTTTTCAATATCGCTAATTTTATTATTTGTATTAAGTATCATTTTTTTGCCTTGTGACACGCGTTTGTCTAAAATATCTGAAAAAACGGCGGTTGCATAAACGCTTGGTGCCTCGGTGCCAAGATCGTCAACAATTAAAAGGTCGCAGTTTTCAAACATCTCAACATCGGTATTGGTTGCATCGAATCTTGCCGACTCAATACGCTTAAAAAAGTCAACTGCGCTTATATAAATTACACTTTTTGAGTTTTCGAGCAGCACTTTTGCAATGCAGGTTGAAAGATAAGTCTTACCAAGACCTGTTCCGCCTGTCATAAGTATACTTTTTGGAGAAAAGTCAAAATTATACGCAAATTCTTTGCAATATTTAACGATTTTTTCGATATTTGCGCGTGGTGAAAGCGGGTAACCTTGCGGTATTTCGTCGGGATAATAGTCAAGACTAAAGTTTTCGAACGACTGATTTGTTAAAATTTTAGAAAGATTTGAGTTTTTAAAGTTTTCTTCGATAAGTCTTGCTTTAAAGCAATCGCATACGCCGTTTTTTGTAGTTCCTGTATCGTTACATAGCTTACACGAATACTCCGGCTCAAACGAATTTGGGTTAATACCGAGTGATTTTAGGTAATTGTTTTTTTGCGCAATTATTTTTGCAACGTCTTTTTGCATATCGGCGCTTACGTCCTCGCCTGCAATCATACGCTTGGTGTAAGCAGTTGCAACGTTGCTGATTTGTTTATCGTAATCGGCAAGCTCAGGGTGGCTTTGGTATGCCGACGCCTTATTGCTTGCAGCCTTAAGCGTAGCAGTCCTTCGTTTTTGCTCAAACTCTGATATTATTTTTTGTTTTGTTGAACTTGCCACTAATTTTCACCTACCATACTGTTTAAGATTGCGTTTTCAATATCTAAACTGTTATAGCTCTTTTCGTTTGACACAGGTTTTACATCGGTTTTAATATCAGATACCGATTTAAAGCCTTTTTTGTGCCAGTCGACAAGTATACCGTTTATATATGCAAACTTGAGCGCACCTTTTTTGTCGATACACACCTCGTACGCCTCTTTAATCATTTCAAGCGACATACCAAGAGTTTGCTCCCAGCTTTCGATATATTCCTTTTCTTTTTTAGAAAGTGCTCTTTCAATACCAAAATAGCCCATAACTGCAGTTTCAAGACGCGCCTTTTTCTCGAGTGCGCGAATTAGTGCTTCGGCTTTTTCAAAGGTATCTACTCCCCTGTCGAACCAATCGAGCGCTACTTTTTCGATATATCTGAAGTTTGACTTACCGATTGACACGCAGTAATTAATAAGGTGGATAATAAGGTCGTCGCCAAAGCCCATATGGTCATACATCGCAAGAATAACCGAAGCATCGTTTTGGTTTAGTGTTTTTCCGAGTATGCGCTCAATTTCGGCAATAAGAAAAGAAAACGCGCTGTCGTTTGTTTTTTTATCAAGAATATTATCGGCATTATAGCGCGGAAGCGTTTGCGGTTGTGCGCTTACTGCGCCCGATAAAACGAGTGAGTTTGCGCGGCGAATTAGCACCTGCTCTTTAATCCAGAATTTAATGGCATCGTTTACATCATCTTCGTTTAGGTTGCACTGCTTTGCAATATCAGCTTTTGTAAGCGGCATATCTTCAAAGCGGATAAGGCATAAGAGCACCTTAATTTGCGCACCTGTTGCTATAGGCAAAAACCTGTCGGCAATAGAACGCGGAACGCTCATCATAGGTATTTGGTTTGAAGAAAAAATGTAGCCTGCCACAAAAATTACTCCTTAAAATTAGTAAAATATATTATATTAAATTAAAATATGCTTGTCAATGGGCTCTAAAGGTTATATAATTTTAAGCGGAGGGCTTATTTGATGATTTTACGCTTTATTAAATACTACAAATCGCATCTGCGGTTATTCATAATTGATATGGTTTGCGCTGTTTTAATTGCCGGCTGCGACCTGTTTTACCCTGTAATTGCAAAAGATATTATTAACAAGTACGTGCCGTCAAAAAATTTACAAATGATAATTTTGTGGGCAGTCGCACTGCTTGTAATTTATCTTTTAAAGTATTTATTTAACTTTGTTGTTTGCTACTACGGTCACGTTGTTGGTATTCGTATGCAGGCAGATATGCGAAAAGAGCTTTTCAGGCATTTACAAAAGCTACCCTTTTCATACTATGACGAAAACAAGACCGGCAGTATTATGTCGCGGCTTATTAACGACTTAAACGAGGTATCTGAGCTTGCGCACCACGGTCCCGAAGACCTGTTTTTATCGGTGCTTATGTTTATTGGCTCGTTTATTATGCTTTCGTCAATTAACCTAACGCTGACACTTATTGTATTTGCATCGGTGCCGTTTATTATTTTGTTTTCGGTGCTTATGCGCGGTAATATGATGACCGCTTTTAGAAAAAGCAGAGAACAGGTTGCCGAGGTTAACGCAAACATTGAAACGGCAATTTCGGGTATTCGCGTATCGCGTGCCTACACCGCCGCCACACACGAAAACAAAAAGTTTGATAAAGAAAACGAACTACTAAAAAAATACAGAGGCAAGGCGCTTTTAGAAATGGCAAAGTTCCACTCGTCAATGTCGTTTTTTATTGACTTTTTATACCTTGTAGTGCTTGTTGCAGGTGCGCTGTTCTTTTACTACGGTAAAATCAATATTGGCGAATTTACCGCATATCTTTTATACATAAGTATGTTTTTAAACCCTATCCGCAGGTTTGTATCGCTCTTTGAGCAGCTTCAAGAGGGTATGACAGGCTTTAAGCGTTTTTGCGAAATCATTGACAAAGCCCCCGAAACCGACATCGGTAAAATCAAATTAGAAAAAATCGAAGGTAACATCGAGTTTAAAAACGTTTCGTTTGCCTACGAGTCAACCGACGAGGGCAAAAACATTATTGATAAATTAAGCTTAAACATCGAGTCGGGTAAAACACTCGCGCTTGTAGGTCCCTCGGGCGGCGGCAAAACCACCATTTGCAACCTTATACCAAGGTTTTACGAGATTGACGAGGGCGAAATTTTGCTTGACGGCAATAACGTAAAAGACATAGCACTCTCATCACTCAGGTCTAACATTGGCATTGTGTCGCAAGACGTGTTTTTGTTTAACGGAACTATCCGTGAAAACATAGCCTACGGCGACCTTGATGCAAGTGACGAGGCAATAATTGAAGCAGCTAAAAAAGCCAACATTCATGACTACATTATGACCCTTGAAAACGGCTATAACACCAACGTTGGCGAGCGCGGAATAAAGCTTTCGGGCGGTCAAAAGCAACGTATTTCGATTGCGCGTATATTCCTTAAAAACCCGTCAATTCTTATTCTTGACGAGGCTACAAGCGCTCTTGACAACGCAACCGAAATGCTTATTCAAAAATCACTCGACGAGCTTGCAAAGGGGCGCACCGTTGTGGTAGTTGCACACAGGCTTTCGACTGTTAAAAATGCCGACGAGATTGTAGTTGTTGACAAAACAGGTATTGTTGAGCGCGGCACACACGACACACTCTTACAAAACGAAAACGGAATTTACAAAAACTATTACAGTTATCAGTTCAGATGATGGAAAAATATTTAAAATGCCCTATATGCAACACAGTTCAGCCGTTTGAGGTTGATTTTTGTGTATACTGCAACACACCCTTTGACAAAGAAACAATTGAAATAATTTATAAAGACGACGGAGAAGAAAATGCTATTCAAGACTAAACAGCGTTATCTTATTGCAGGGCTTGGCAACCCCGGCTCGAAGTACGAAAACACGCGCCATAACGCAGGGTTTATTTGCGCCGACGAGCTTGTAAAATTTTACTCAGCATCGGCTACAAGAACAAGAGCAAACGCCCAGCTTTTTAAGGCGGTAAGCGGTGATAAAGAAATTTATATTATAAAACCGCAAACCTATATGAACTTAAGCGGCGGCGCCATTGCCGAGGTTATGCGCTTTTTTAAAATTCCTGTTACTAATTTTATTGTTATATACGACGATGTATCGCTCGATGCGGGTAAAATACGCATTCGCCCCAAAGGCTCTGACGGCGGTCACAACGGCGTGTACGATATTATAAAGCATTTAAACAGCGAACAGTTTTTGCGTATTAAAATTGGTGTTGGCAAAAAGCCGCACCCCGAGTACGATTTAAAAGACTGGGTGCTGTCAAAATTCAGCGCTGACGAGCTAAAGAGCGTTGAAGATGCCGCTAAAAAAACAGGCGACATTTGTAACCTTCTCTTTGCAGGTCAGCTCGACAAAGCGAGAAATATGTATAATGGCTGATTTTAACCTTTATAAACTGCTTGGCGACATTGGTTTGCCGCCGCCTGCCGAGTTACCCTCGGCGGTGTACGGGCTTGACTCGTACGCATCGGCGGTTGCCGCCTACTGTTTAACCCAAAAACATAATAAAAAGGGGATATTTGTTGCAGATAATACCTGCGACCTTGGTCAAATATCCTCGCTTTTTGCTGCGCTCTTTAAACGAAAACAGCCTGTAATTTACGGCGGCGAGTTTAACTTTGACGTAGGCGTTGCCGTTAGCGGTGACGGCGAGAGTATGGCGGCGCTTGAGCAAATTCACTCGGGCGAGTTTGATATGGTAATTGCAACAGTTGATGCGCTCACCTTCCCCCGCCCTGCACCCCAAAACGCACAAAAAGCCATTACAATTAAAGCGGGCGACAGTACCTCGCTTGATGCGCTTTGCGACAGCCTTATCAAAATGGGATATTCTATGTTTGATATGGTCGAAGGCGCAGGCTCGTTTTCACGCAGGGGCGATATTGTTGACGTGTTTGTCGGCGGTAGCGATGCGCCTGTTCGAATTGAGTTTTTTGATACCGATATAGAACGCATAAGCTATTTTGACGTTATATCACAACGCCGCACCGAACAATGCGAACAGGTAAAAATTACACCGCTTAATAAAAGCCCGTATGTGAGCGATACCGAGCTTTTAGATATATTAAAAGCACAAAAACCGCACCACGATATTGAAAAAGATATTGAGGCATTAAACAGCGGTATGCGTGTTGCGATTGATAAATATATACCGCTTATTTACCCCAAAATTTTCACGATTTTTGACTACGTCGACAACCCGCTCGTGTTTGTGTTAGAGCAGTCGCAAATTAAGTCAAGATGCGAATTTTTAGAGTGGCAGTTTAACCAAAACGTAGAGCAGTGCGCCCTGCACGGCACCTTTATTGCAAACGGCAGTTACTATTTAAGCTATGACGAGTTGCTGACTCATTTTGTAAAAGATACCTATTTGTTTTCGGCGCTAAAGCCAACTGCATCACAAAAGCTTTCGGCACTGACCGATGCCAACATTTTATCGCAATCGGTAAGTGAATTTATAGGAAAAGAAAGTGCGCTCACAGTTGCAGACTATGTTAAGGGCGGCTACAGCTGTGTTATTACCGCATCAACAACCGAGCGCGCAAAGGTTGTAAAAGAGGCGCTTGACGAAGCGGGTGTCAGTACTAAAAACGTTACTGTAACTGTTAGCGATATTGCGCTAAACCTTGTGTTTGAAAACGCAAAGCTTGTACTTTTAAGCGATGTTGCGGCAAAGAAAAAGCCGTCGGTTAAACGCGCTAAAAAGCAGGCGGGCGAAAAAATAAAGAGCTTTGACGATATTGAAATAGGCGACCTTGTTGTTCACAACGCCCACGGCATCGGCATATATAACGGCATTAAGCAAATGACGGTGGGCGGTGTTACAAAAGACTATATTGTTATTGGCTACGATAAGGGCGACACGCTTTATGTCCCCTGCCCTCAGCTTGACCTTATTTCAAAATACATTGGTGCAGATACCTCAAAGGTAAAGCTTACCCGCCTTGGTACATCGGCCTGGGAAAAGGCAAAGAGCAAGGTAAAAAAAGAATCTGAGGTTTTGGCGCGCGAGCTTATTGAGCTTTACGCAAAGCGCCTTAGTGCAAAAGGCTTTGCATTTTCTGCCGATACCGATTGGCAAAACGAGTTTGAGCAACGCTTTGAATACGAAGAAACCGAAGACCAGATTGCTTGCGCACGCGAGATAAAGGCGGATATGGAAAAGCCGTATCCTATGGATAGGTTGCTTTGCGGTGACGTTGGTGTTGGTAAAACCGAGGTGGCACTGCGTGCCGCGTTTAAGGCGGTTATGGACTCAAAGCAGGTTGCAATTTTAGTGCCGACCACAATACTTGCCGAGCAACACTTTAACACCGTTGCAAAGCGTTTTAAAGGCTTTCCTGTTAAGGTTGCATCGCTCTCTCGGTTTAAGACAAAAAAACAGCAATCGCAAATTTGTAAAGAGCTTGAGAGCGGCGAGATTGACATTGTTATTGGCACTCACAGGCTTTTGCAAAAAGACGTTAAGTTTTTAGACCTCGGACTGCTCATTGTTGACGAGGAGCAACGCTTTGGCGTTAAGCACAAAGAAAAAATAAAAGAGCTAGCTCTCGGTGTCGACGTGCTTTCAATGAGCGCAACACCTATTCCGCGTACTCTTAATATGGCAATGTCGGGCATACGCGATATTTCAATTATTGAAGAAGCACCGCTTGACAGGTTGCCTGTTATGACTTATGTGCTTGAGTATAATTTTGATATTGTAACCCAGGCAATTACACGCGAAATGCGTCGTAATGGATGCGTTTTTTATCTTAAAAACGATATTGAGGCGCTCGACAGTATTGCAACACGCTTAAGTATTGCTATCCCAGAGGCGCGTATTATGACGGCGCACGGTAAAATGAGCGCTGCCGAGATTGAAAAAGCCTGGGAAGCCGTGCTGAGTCACGAGGTGGATATTTTACTTTGCACCACCATTATTGAAACGGGTATTGACGTTTCGTTTGCAAACACACTTATTATTGAAGATGCCGATAGAATGGGACTTGCGCAGCTGCATCAAATTCGCGGCCGTGTTGGCAGAAGCAGCCGCAGGGCGTATGCGTACCTTACCTATAAAAAGGACAAAAACCCCAGCGAAATTGCAACAAAGCGCCTTGTTACCATTAAAGAGTTTACCGAGTTTGGCGCAGGTCTTAAAATTGCAATGCGCGACCTCGAAATTCGTGGCGCAGGCTCGCTTCTGGGCGAGCGTCAGCACGGTAATATGAGCGTTGTCGGGTACGATACCTATATGGAGATACTCAAAAACGTAATTTTGACCGAGCAAGGTCTTGAGCCCGAAACAAAGTCGGACTGTACCATTGATATTTCGGTAAGCGCGTTTATTCCAAAAACGTATATTACGAGCGAGCGCACCCGAATTGACGTTTATAAAAAAATTGCCGCTATTAAAAACCACGATGGTTTTTTAGATACTCTCGACGAGCTTACCGACAGGTTTAAAGCTCCGCCCGAGAGCGTTATAAACCTTATGCGTATTTCACTTATACGCAATATGGCGCGCAGCCTTAATATTTTTGACATTAAGCAACGCGCCGATAACATTGTATTTTTCTTTAACAGTGTTGACGAAAACCTGCTTATTCGCTTGCAGGCAATTTACGGCTCGGGTATGATGTTTACCCCCGGTGAAAAGCCGTACGTTACCATACGCCCAAACGGCAAGACGGTAATAGAGCGCATGGAAGAGTTTTTACAAAACTTACAATAAAAAACATCCCACTCTTGCGAGTGGGATATTTTTTATAAAACGAATAAAGTGCGATGTTTTTAAGGAGAGGCACTTTATTCAGTACGAGGGTTAATTAGTAAAATTAGATTTGTAATATTCTTTTATTTCTTTGTATAGTTCTTTATTAATATTTTTGTTTTCCTCGTTATTTTTTTCTTTTAAATCATATTTTCCTTGATAAAATGTTGTGAAATACAAGCCTTTAGTTACTTTTGACTCAATCAAAAACAATAAATATTTATGGTTTTTTTCAGCAATATACTCGCCATCAAAAATTTTAATCTGAGCACCATCTGTTATTGCATATTCACAAACTGAAATTTCTTTTAAGTCTTTATTTTCTCCTTTAAAAACTTTTTGTACTTTAAAGTCACGTTTACTAAAACTGTAAATCAAATCAGCTTGGTCAAAGTTTTCAACAGACTGCGTTCCGTTCACATACCAAAATTGTTCACTCTCTTCAATGTTTTGTTGCGGTGTTGCTACAACAACGTAATCAGCAACCTCAAATAATTGCTCATAATTATTAGCTGCATAGTAGTTTAATGCCTCGCTACTCACATATGTTGTATTCAACTCTACTTTATCATTTTTTTGTTTAATGGATGTACTGCAAGAAGAAGTTATTACAACAGTTAAAATCATTAATAATGTAATTGTTTTTTTCATATTATGCCCCCCTTTCTTTGTTTATTTAAGACGTACTAACGACTCTTCTATAAATATAAACAAACGAGGGTGGCATTTTGTGACAAACTTTTTTAAATTTTTTTATAAAAACATCCCACTCTTGCGAGTGGGATATTTTTTATAAAACGAATAAAGTGCGATGTTTTCAAGGAGAGACACTTTATTCAGTACGAGGGGCATTTGATTATTTTTTTAATTTTTTTAAGGCTTCGTTTAAAAGTTCTTTAATTCGCTGACCGTCCTCGTCATCTCCTAAAGATACTATTAAGTTATTGTTTTGGTCAAGCTCGTAGCATCTGCTTGTTGTCTGGTAATAGGTTATATCGTTTTTGATGTACGGTGTACCTTTTTCGAGCATTAAAAAATATTTTTTGCCCTTTTCAAAGTTCGGCTCGTTACTTACCCAGTAATAAGTATCGCCTATTTGACCTTTTGAAAGCCTAACTGTAATTTTATCTTGCTTTTCGCCCTTGGCAAGACCAATTACTTTAAGGGTATAATCGGTGCAAACCGTCGGTCTTGCCTCGCCCTCAACTTTGTCGGGTATAATTTGGTTTGTATTACCCGTAACCTCGGCCACGCAAATAACATCGCATTTTTTCTCAAGGTCCGAAACCGAACTGTAGGCGTAACAATACGACTCGACCACCTCGTACAAAGGCTTGTCGATGCTCTCTACATTGTCGTCGCTTTCAATAAAGTCGTTAAGCGGAACATCACTACTTTCGCCAATCGGCTCGTTTTGGGGTTGGTCAGTAACCGACATTAAGTATTCTTTGTATTTTGGAATTAGTGCTATAACAGTTGATGCCACCACCAAAAGAGTTAAACAGGCGCATGCGGCCCTTTTAAGCGTTGTGTTTATAAGCGGATAATACGCTTTTTGAGAGCTTTTTAAAAGCCAGTTGATTTTGCGCTTATACTTACCTCTTGGCTCAAAATCAGGCAACTGTTCGGGCTTTGGCAGGCTGTTACAGTATTGAAAGCTTAGTGTCTCAAAAGCCTTGTTTATAGCCTCGGTTTGTTTTTGGCTAAACATATATATCGCTCCTTTCTAACGCTTGTTTTAAAATTATTTTTGAACGCTCAAGGCGTTTGCGAACGTTTGCCTCGGTTATACCGAGTATTTTTGCAACCCGCCTTGTAGGCAGGTCATAATACACCTTAAGCTCTAACACCTCACGGTAAATTTGCGGCATTTGTTCAATTGCTTCAATAATGCCGTTTGCGTTTATGTTATCGTCAAAATCGGTGCTTGACGGATATGTAATATCGTGAATGCTTATGTGCTTGTTTTTATCTTTTAAAAGCTTTAGCGCACAGTTTTTTGTTATAATACAAACAAAACGACGGGTTTTGTTTGTAAATACGTCTTCAATTTTATTTTTATTAACACAGTCGGCAAGAATTGTAAACGCATCGGCAACCGCCTCATCACAGCGAAGGTCGTCGCCGAGTATTCCGCGTGCAATTAACGCCGCCGTACTCGAATACTCGTTATAAAGCTGTTTAAACTGTATCTTTCCCTCGTTTGTATCAATTAAGTTTAAAAACATCAACATCATTTAACCCCCTCTACTATATAAATCTTTTAAACCCCTGATTTGTGACAAAAAAATTAAAATTTTTTATAAAAACACCCCACCCTTACGAGTGGGATATTTTTTATAAAACGAATAAAGTGTATTTTTCAAAAAGAGACACTTTATTCTATACGAGGGGCGTTTAATAATGCATTTTTAATTTGATTAACAGCATCCGAAGAAAAATTTAAAATACCAAGGGTAAGTTGTCCGTCATCCGTATCAATACATACCGCACCACTATCTTTACCAGTTATTATTATGCAAATACGATTTGACGCTACTACCTTCTTATTTGCATTTACGCTAAACTCAAAGATTTGTTTTTCACTGTATTTATATTCAAGCCATAATTGATTTGTATCAGTTAATTGTATAGGGTCAATATAAGAAAACGTTTGCAAATACCCATAAGTTTTTTCAACAGAATTTAAAATATCTTCATATCCAACATGTCCTTGCTGTAAGGTGTTATAATTTTCAGCATAACGCACTACTATATCAGATGGCTGCCCAAAGTTACCAACAACTTTTTGTTGGTTATTGCGATTTAAATCAATAATTTTTAAAACAGTAATACAGTTAACTGCTATGATTAATAAAACCAACGCTACACATATTAATATTTTAAATTTGTTAGATTTCATAATAAAATTCTTTTCCTTGTTTAATGGTATACGCCACATCTTCAGCAGCTTCTTCAAGTTCAATTACCGTTGGTACAGCAATAACAAGCTTATCTTCATGCTCTATCAGATATGCCGAGGCATTATAATCAAATGAACAGTTTACTAATTCATCACCATATACGGTTTTTGCTTCTTCTATAGCAAATTCTTCAAGCATATCATTATCAATGTTTGAGAGTTTATCAGTATCAACTGAATTACTTATATACCAAACAGGCATGCTACAATTTAATATTTCACCTGTAACATATACGTCGACCTTACAGGTTGCTACCAATATACAATCGTTCTTACCAGCCCTTATTGAAAAATGCACACCGTAAGCATTAATGTAATCAAGACTGACTGATGTTTCAAACTCAAACTCATTAAACACATCGCCATATAGTTTTGTTGCATAGTCAGTAGCAATTTTGACTGCATCAAGCTCGTCTATAACTGTGTTTAATCCTTTGTCTTTTGCAATTTGAGCTAAAAGCTTTGTATTTGTATCGTTATTTGAATATCCCAATAAATTCTGATTTTTATCATATCGATATTCATTAAAAGATTCATCAACATATATGTCTACATAATTATCAACTTGATTTTCAGTTCTCTTATATGTAAGATTTCGCTTAAAGCCGTTACTATCAGTGATGTTTTTGGTTTTTACTGCACCTTTTCTTATTGTGTATCCATCTGTTTCGATAAAATTTGACGTCTCATTTGATAAAGCATACATCACGGAACAAAAAACAACGGAAGCTAACAAAATTGAAGATAAAATTATTAACAATTTATTATTTTTCATAAAAACCTCCTTTTAATACGTACCGCCAAGAACAAGTTTTGCATATTGACTACTACCTGTATACCTATTTGATGCCATTATATACCGATTATATCTATATGTATTATAAACATCTGTATCAGCTTGTGCACCAACAGCACAATATGCCCCTTTAGAAATCGCCATATCAATTAGATTTCCAAAACTTGTGTCTGTAAGACCTGTTTCACAGCCACTTGGAATGTTACCTAAATAGAAATTAGCCAAGCGGTTGATGAAAACGATATAACCCACTCCTCAACATCGTTCCACCACAAGAGTGATTTCTTTTGCAATGTCATTGTTATATATATTTTTGTTACGTTGCTTTTGTCTGCAAGAGATGCTTTAACAAAGCATAATAACAATAATTGCAATTATTGACAACGTTCTCTTAAACACAAATGGACTCTGCTATTTTAATTATTTCTTGCTTAGATACGGCACCAGATACGGTAAAAACATAATCTTTAGTATGAAAAACAACACCGCAATCTTCTTTGCTATAATAATATACTGCCTGATAACCGTCAATTTGGATAAATTCATATGGGTTTTGTTCGGTATCAACGCCAATAGAATTACCCGATATTATATCTTGCATAAAGTTTATCGTTTTTCCATTTTGGTTTTTATACTCAGCAGTAACACAAACACCTTCTAAATTTTCTTTTTTTACAAGTTCAAAGCCATCAGGTATATATGACGGTATGTGTTCTGCAAATTCGTCTGCAGTTACACTGCTTTCATAATCTCCTGCAAAAATCGAGGTATATTGAGGGAACACTTTTATTATAAATTCAAACGCTTTTTCTCTTAAGCTCTCTACACTTAACGTAAGCGTTGACAGTGCAAGTATTGTAGCAACGGCAATGCTTGCCACACGTTTAAAGGCTGTATTTATAATCGAATAATAAAATTGTTGCTCATTAAAAATAAGTCTTTGCATTTTGCGTTTGAATTTTTTTGTAAACTGTACGTATGAGAGTTGCTCGTCAGAGGGCAACGAAGCGCAAAAATCATTACAATTATTTTTAAATATGCAATAAATTTGCTCATCAATATCTTTTGTAAACATACCGTTAGTCCTCCAAATGTTCGGTTATTAATTGTCTTGCGCGCTGTAACCTTTTTCGCACAGTCGCCTCGGTTATTTTTAAGGCTTTTGAAATTTGTTTTACTGACATACCGTAATATATTGTAAGTTCCAGCACATCACGGTAAATTTGCGGCATTTGTAATATGTACTGTTCTAACTCGTTTGCAAAAACCTTATCAAAAGTGCTATTGGTATTACAACAAATTTCAAAACTAATGCTTTGTTCCCGTTTTTCTTTTGCAAGAATATTTAAACAAATATTCTTTGTAATAACGCATACAAGCCTTTTTGTTTTATTACAATCAACCTTTTTTATGCCGTCTTTATTCATTATTTCAATTATACGGTAAAACGCTTCCTGAACTGCATCTTCGGCAAGTGCATCGTTATTTAGTATTTGTAACGCAACAAACTTCATCAGTTTTGAATAGCTT
>JAZNXL010000014.1:0-94487 GCA_045593905.1 Eubacteriales bacterium | reverse complement strand
ATTTTTTAAAAAATTATCTTTTCCAGACTCATAACATTTACTGACTTTTGTAAGTTAATATCTGTTAATTGTCCATTCTTTTCAAAACAATTAACGGGTCCTTTTTATGATGCTGTTTAATTTTCAAAGTTCATTTTGCATACCCCTGTTTCAAGGCTGCCCAAATATAATAACAAATACATCCCCCTTTGTCAACACCTTTTTTGAAATTTTTTTAGTTTATTTTAAAATGTTTAAAGCAAAGCTTTCGAAGGGTGTTTAAATTGGTATTTTCGACCAAAAACAAGCCGTTTTTTTGCTTTTTTCCGGATACAGTATATGTTTTTATATTGGTTGTGGGTATATTTTTTAGCTTTAACATATTGGTTATTGACAAATTTGAATAAATATTTTCATTTTTTAGTATTATTTGTGTTTTTAATTTTGATAGTGTTTCATTATCGGTTTGTATGTAGTAATTAACTTTAACGCCTGTAAGCATTTTTATATGGTCGATAATGTCATCTATTCCGCCTGTCGACATTATGCTCATATATTCACCGTTATGATAAACACTTGTATTTTTTGGAATTACAAGTTTTGAAATTATTTCATCATTTATATTATAAAGAGTAATAGTGTTTGTAACTGCCAAAAGGTTTACACTATCGCCCTCGGGCTTGTCTATACTGTTTTGAGATGCTATATCATTATAAAATGGTGTTGTTGCAACATAGTACAGTCTTAGCGCAAGCAAAGTTAATATGAGCGCGAATATTCCGCCTACAATAAACGATTTGAATTTTAACATAAAAACACCTCCTTACTAAAGTTACAACAAGGAGGTGTTAAAAAATGGCGTATTATAGGTTTTTAATTACCTTTTTATATAAATCGATATAGAAAACGATGCAAAGTATTATTGAGACAATCTCGGCGATTGGGAAAGCAAACCAAACGAGGTTTACGTTGTTTGTAAGCGAAAGCAGGTATGCCACAGGTAATATTACAACAATTTGACGAACGAGTGACATAAGCATTGATTTGTACGCCTGCCCCATAGCCTGAAAAGCTGACGACATAACAATACCTGCGCCCGCAAAAACAAAGCTGAGCGAGATTATACGCAGTGCCGGTATACCCAGTTTTAACATATTCGGCGACGCGTTAAAGGCAAGCAACAAAGGTTTTGTAAAAAGCTGAACAACCGCAAGTCCGACAAGCATAATTGAAACTGCATAGATTGCCGAAAGCTTTATAGTTTTTGTTATGCGCTTTCGGTTTTTTGCCCCATAGTTATAGCTGACTATTGGTACTGCACCGTTATTTAAACCGAACACAGGCATAAATACAAAGCTTTGAATTTTAAAGTATACTCCAAATACGGTAGCCGCTGTTTCGGTGAATTTTATAAGTATTTTATTAAACCCGAACACCATAACAGAACCAATTGACTGCATTATGATTGACGGAAGCGCAACTATATAAATTTGCTTAATTGTATGTTTGCAAGGCATAAACCCTTTTAGTTTTAGCCTCACCTCGTGATTGAGCTTGTGATGGAGAATTATAGCAAGTGTCATACCGCAAAGCTGACCCAACACTGTAGCGACAGCTGCGCCCGCAATACCCATTTTTGGAAAACCGAATTTACCGAATATTAGTATGGGGTCGAATATTATGTTAATGATTGCACCAAAGCCCTGACTGTACATTACATAGAGCGTTTTACCTGTTGACTGCATAAGGCGTTCGAACATTACCTGAACAAAAACGGCAACTGAGCCGACCATACATATTATCAGGTAGGTATTGCCCTTATCGACAATATCGGCAACTGTTGTTTGAACTGCAAAGAAGGTGCGTGAGAAAAAGACACCCGCTATCAAAAACAGCAGATAACTGCAAAGGGCTAAAAACACTCCGTGAGTTGCGATGTTGTTTGCACCGTCAAAGTCTTTTTCGCCGAGCTTTTTTGAAAGCAGCGCGTTTATACCAACACCTGTTCCGACCGCAACCGCGATGAGCAGGTTTTGTGCAGGGAAAGCGAGAGATACCGCAGTAAGTGCGTTTTCGCTTATGAACGAAACAAACACGCTGTCGACAATGTTGTAAAGCGCTTGAATAAGCATTGAAAGCATCATTGGTGCTGACATTGAAACAAGCAATTTATTTATAGGCATAACACCCATTTTGTTTTCGCGTTGAACTGACATTTATTTCTCCTTTTTTGACTAACGTTATAGATTGTAACATTACACGACGGCGTTGTCAATTAATAAAAACATCATTGACAAAAACTTTAAAATATTTTATACTAATTACCGCTTGGAGAGATGGCTGAGCTGGTCGAAGGCGCACGATTGGAAATCGTGTAACGGCTTAAACCCGTTCAGGGGTTCGAATCCCCTTCTCTCCGCCAAATAAAAAGCCTACCCATTAGGGTAGGTTTTTTGTTTATTGTGATAAAATGGGGATTCGAACCCGAGAGGGCAGACGCCGTTTAGCAAAACAGTTTGGGAAACTGTTTTGTAGGCGGATGGTGCGCGGGCGGGTACCGAGCGCAAAGCGTTGGGTCGCCAAGCAGTCAGCCTGCATCAGCAGGCGGCAAATCCCCTTCTCTCCGCCAAATAAAAAAGACACCCTTTGGGGTGTCTTTTTTTGTTTATTGTTATAACATAGGGATTCGAACCTGCGAGGGCGACGCCGTTTAGCAAAACAGTTTGATAAACTGTCTTGTAGGCGGTTATGTATTGCATTGTATATCCTCTTTTGTACATCGCGCTAAAACGCGGTTTGTAATTTTAGTGTATCATAAATTTTTTTAAATTTCTATAGAAATTTCAGTTTTAATATGTTAATATATACTCGAATTTGTACTGTACCGCAAAGATGCGGACATTAACAAGGAGGAAAATTTAATATGAAACAGTCAACAAGACAAAAAATGTCTACAAAGACAATGGTACTTGGCGCAATACTTACAGCACTCGTAGTGCTTTTGCAGTATATGGGCTCGTTTGTAAAGTTTGGACCGTTTGCAATTTCGCTGGTGCTTATACCTATAGTTATTGGTACTGCAACCTGCGGTAAGGTTGTTGGCGCGTGGCTGGGCTTTATATTTGGTTTAGTGGTGCTTATAAGCGGAGATGCCGCCGCGTTTTTAACAGTCGACGCGTTTGGCACAGTGCTCACCGTGCTTATAAAGGGTACAGCGTGCGGTTTTGTATCGGGTCTTTGCTACGAGGGTGCGCTTAAGTTATTTAAAGGTAAGATTTATCCGTCGGCAATAGTTTCGGCTATCGTATGCCCGCTTGTAAACACAGGTTTGTTTTTGCTTGGCTGTCTTTTATTTTTTATGGACACCCTTTCGAAGTGGGCAGGCGGACAGAACGTAGTGTCGTATATGTTTTTAGTTTTGGTAGGCTGGAACTTTTTAATTGAGCTTGCGGTTAACATTGTGTTATCGCCCGTAATCGTTAGAATTTTAAAAGCGGTAAAGAGGTAATTAAATGATTTTATGTATTGACATTGGCAACACCAACATTGTTATTGGTTGCTCAAAAAACAACAATATTATATTTAAAGAGCGCGTATCAACAAACAGAACCGCAACCGACCTTGAGTATGCGGTAACTGTACAAACTGCGCTTAACATAAACGGTATAAAGCCTGACGACATTAGTGGCGCTATTATATCGTCGGTTGTGCCGCAGGTTACCGCAACCGTTAAAAACGCTATTAAAAAATACTGCGGTGTGACACCGCTTGTAGTAGGTCCCGGAATAAAAACAGGGCTTTCTATTAAAATTGACAACCCTGCACAGCTTGGCAGCGACCTTGTTGTTGACGCGGTTGCATCAACAACCCTTTACCCCTGCCCCCAAATTGTAATTGATATGGGTACTGCAACAACCTTTTCGGTAATTGATAAAAACAAAAACTACCTCGGCGGTCTTATTACAACAGGTATGTCGGTATCGACTGAGGCACTTGTAAAAAACACTTCACAGCTTCCGCGCTTTAGCTACGATATTCCCAAAAAGGTAATCGGCACAAACACGGTTGACTGTTTAAAGAGCGGTATTATGTACGCAACCGCATCGGCTATTGACGGTATTGTTGAGCGAATTGAAGCCGAGCAGGGTCAAAAATGCACCGTTATTGCAACGGGCGGACTTGCAGGGCTTGTAGCTCCCCTTTGCAAAAGCGAGCTTATACTTGACGACGAGTTATTGCTTAAAGGACTTGTGTTAATTTATAACAAGAACCAATAAAAAAATTGTTTTTGGTCTTGACTTTTTTTAATGGTTTAGCTATAATAATTTTTGTATCTATGTACAAGCATAGACAGTTCGTGTTAAACAGCGGAGGGAGGGAAACAACCATGGCAGAAATCCGCATTAAGGAAAATGAGTCTTTAGATAGTGCATTAAGAAGATTTAAAAGACAATGCGCAAAATCAGGCGTTCTTTCTGAAATCAGAAAAAGAGAGCACTATGAAAAGCCCAGCGTAAAGAGAAAGAAAAAGTCAGAAGCTGCAAGAAAGCGCAAATATTAATCTCTGACTCTATTTTATCGTACTTAAAAAGCCTTACCAATTCGGTAAGGCTTTTTTATTTATTTTTTATAGAGTGTACAAACGGCGTGAGCGCGGATACCTAAAAGCTCACCTGTAAAGCCAAGGCCTTCTTCGGTGGTGGCTTTAATGCTTACGTTTGTAACATCGGTTTTTAAAACGTTTGCAACTGATTTTCGCATATCGTCAATATACGGCGCAAGTTTTGGCTTTTGCGCAATTATTGTAATATCGCAGTTGCCTATAACGTAGTCTTTTGAAACAAGATTATAAACCTCGGTAACAAGCTTTGTGCCCGACATACCTTTATAGGCAGGGTCGGTATCGGGAAAATGCTTACCTATATCGCCAAGAGTGGCGGCACCCAAAAGCGCGTCAGCAAGCGCGTGGACTGCAACGTCGGCATCAGAGTGGCCGTCAAGCCCCATTTGGTAGTCTATTTTTTGACAGCAAAGCCAAAGCTCCCTGCCCTCTTTAAAACGGTGTACGTCGTAACCGTGACCGATTTTTACCTGCATATTTAAAATCAACCTTTCGCAAAATGAAATATCCTGTGGGTAGGTTATTTTAATGTTGTTTTTATCGCCCTCAACAACCTTAACATTACCGCCAAAATACTCCCACACCGAGCAGTCGTCGGTAAACTCAACATCGAGCGCTGTGGCGTCAATAAGCTTTTGCTGGTATTCTTTCTTTTTAAACACCTGCGGGGTTTGAATATATACTATATTTTTGCGGTCGACAGTAGTTTCGATTATATTATCGGCATTAACCCTTTTTAAAGTGTCGGCAACCACAACCCCGGGGGCCGCAGCACCGTACTCAAACGCGGCATTACAGGTTTTTTGTATAAGTTCAGGGGTAACAAGCGGGCGCGCACCGTCGGATATTGCAACAAACTCGCCCCTTGCGTTTTTTATACCGTTTAAAACGCTGCCCGAACGCATAGCACCGCCCTCGCATATTGTTTTGAGCTTTGAAATGCCGTACTCGTTACAAATCTCGGTTATTTTTTGGTTGTTCTCTGGTTTTGTAACAACCACAATTTCGGTTATCTCGCTACAGTTTTGAAAAGCGAGTAACGTTTTTGCAATTACAGGCACGCCTGCAATGGTCGAAAAGATTTTATCGGTTCCCTGCATACGCGATGACGAGCCTGCCGAAACGATTACTGCGGTTACTGTGTGCAACATAAACTATCTCCTAATAAAACAAGCCGTGCGATTTAGCACGGCATTTTTTTAAACTGTTTGTAAAAGTTTTTCAAACACCTCGTCTGCAGTTGTGTTAAGTGCGCAGGCAAGTTCTGAACACAAAATGTTTTTTGTAAGCACAAACATTTTGCGGTCGCTTGTTGAAAGACCGTGTGTTTTTTCGCGGATAACAAGGTCACAAAACACACCTGCAACCTCAAAAAGCTCACCTGTTTTTAAGCGTTCGATGTTTGATTTATAGCGTTTGTTCCAAGGTACGTCGGTTTGGGTAAAAAGGTTTGAAAACTCGCAAATCACCTTGTTTGCATCGTCTAAACTGCAAACACAGCGCATAGATACCCCCGTACTTTTAACAGGCACTAAAAGATTAATATTACCCGTGTTGATTTTTACCTGATAGTACTCAAGCTGGTTATTTGCAACAGTTTTGGTAATAACGTCTTCGATTACGCCTGCACCATGCATGGGATAAACTATACTTTGTCCGATTTTAAACACTTTTCAACTCCATTTCGTAAAACAGTACTTGTTAGATACTGAACAGCGCAAACCTTTGCGCCGCCTTGGTTTTTGCAACATATATTACCTAAATTATACAATATTTTTTTAAAAATTGCAATAATAAAAAAAGCCCTTTCGGGCTTTTTTTAATGTTATTTAGCAACAATATTTAAAAGTTTGCCTTTTACGTATATTGTTTTTATTATTTGTTTGCCTTCGAGCATTGACGAGAGCTTGTCGTCGGCTTTTACTGCAGCCATAACGTCATTTTCGGTAGCCTCGGCAGGTATAACGAGCTTGCCGCGTACTTTACCCATAATCTGAACTGCAATTTCAATTTGGTCGAGCACTGTTTTTGACTCGTCATACTCCGGCCAGGGAGCGTAGGTCATATCACCCTCAAAGCCTGCCATACTCCACATTTCTTCACAAAGGTGGGGAGCAAACGGGCAAAGCATTGTAATAAATATTTTAAGCTCGTCGCGTGTGATACTGCCTTTTTCGTAAATATCGTTAATAAGCGACATAAGTGCTGCAAGAGCGGTGTTGAACTTAAGCGCATCAATATCGTTTGTTACCTTTTTAATGGTTACGTGGAAGGAACGCTCGAGCTCTTTTGTAATACCGCTGTCATTTGAAAGCATATCCATAAGCGACATTGTTCTTTCTAAAAAGCGTTTACAGCCCTTAATGCTTGATGTGTTCCAGGGTGCGCTCTTTTCAAAGTCGCCAATAAACATTTCGTAAAGACGCATTGTGTCGGCACCGTAGTCTTTTACAATCTCGTCGGGGTTTACAACGTTACCGCGTGACTTACTCATCTTTTCGCCGTTCTCACCCAAAATCATACCGTGTGAGGTACGCTTTGCATACGGCTCTTTTGTAGGAACAACGCCGATGTCGTAAAGGAACTTATGCCAGAAGCGTGAGTAAAGAAGGTGGAGTGTTGTATGCTCCATACCGCCGTTGTACCAATCAACAGGTCCCCAATACTCGATTGCTTCTTTTGATGCAAGAGCGTCTTTGTTGTCGGGGTCCATATAACGAAGGAAGTACCATGACGAGCCTGCCCATTGAGGCATTGTGTCGGTCTCGCGTTTTGCAGGACCGCCGCAGTGCGGACAGGTGGTGTTTACAAAGCTTTCCATTTTGGCAAGCGGGCTTTCGCCGTTATCGGTAGGCTCGTAGTTATCAACCTCGGGGAGCTTTAAGGGAAGCTCTGACTCGGGGATAGCTACATAACCGCATTTTTCGCAGTGAACAATCGGGATAGGCTCGCCCCAGTATCTTTGACGCGAGAATACCCAGTCGCGAAGCTTGTAGTTTACTTTGCTCTCGCCACAGCCTTTTTCGGTTAAAAACTCGGTGATTTTTTTCTTAGCGTCGGCAACCGAGAGACCGTTTAAAAAGCCTGAGTTTACCATTACGCCGTCTTCAACATCGGTGTAGGCTTCGTTTTCGACATCGCCGCCTGCAACAACCTCAATGATGGGAAGATTGAACACCTTTGCAAACTCCCAGTCGCGTGTGTCGTGAGCGGGTACTGCCATAATAGCGCCTGTGCCGTATGACATAAGCACATAGTCTGAAATGAAAATAGGAATTTGTTTATCGTTTACAGGGTTAATACCGTCGATACCATTAATGCGAACACCTGTTTTTTCTTTAACAAGCTCGGTACGCTCAAAATCGCTTTTTGCAGCGGCTTTTTTACGGTACTCTAAAATCTCGTCAAGGTTTGAGATTTTGTCGGCATATTTATCAATAAGCGGATGCTCGGGCGAGATTACCATATAGGTTGCGCCAAAAAGTGTGTCGGGGCGTGTTGTAAACACCTCAAGCTCGGTGCCTGCAGTTGTTCCAAAGCGCACAGTTGCGCCAACTGATTTACCTATCCAGTTTTTTTGCTGAATTTTAACGCGGTCGATAAAGTCGAGCTCGTCAAGGTCGTTAATAAGGCGCTCTGCGTACTCGGTAATTTTGAGCATCCATTGGCTTTTAACTTTATGTACAACCTCGCTGTGACAACGCTCACAGGTGCCGTTTACAACCTCTTCGTTTGCTAAAACAACCTTACAAGAGGTACACCAGTTAACGTTCATTTCTTTTTTATAAGCAAGGCCTTTTTTGAAAAGTTGCAAAAATATCCACTGTGTCCACTTATAATACTCGGGGTCGGTGGTGTTAATCTCACGTGACCAGTCAAACGAAAGACCGAGTGATTTAAGCTGCGATTTAAAACGCGCAACGTTGTTTGCTGTTACGATTGCGGGGTGGATTTTGTTTTTAATAGCAAAGTTTTCGGTAGGAAGACCAAAAGCGTCCCAGCCCATAGGATAAAGAACGTTGTAGCCCTGCATACGTTTTTTACGCGCAACAACGTCGAGGGCGGTGTATGAACGCGGATGTCCAACGTGAAGGCCCTGTCCTGACGGATAAGGGAACTCTACCAGTGCGTAGAATTTGGGTTTTGATTTATCGAGCTTTACCTCAAACGATTTGTTATCGTCCCAGTATTTTTGCCATTTGCTTTCGATTGAAGCGTAATCGTATCTCATTTTTACTTTTCTTCCTCCGGTGTAATAAATTCAGTTATATCAACCTCGGTGCCGTCAGCCCAAAGTCTTTCAAGTTTATAATATTCGCGAGCACTTTTATAGAATACGTGAACAATAATACTGCCGTAGTCAAGAAGCACCCACTCTGACGAGCCGTAGCCTTCGGTGTGAAGCGGCTCTACACCCTGCTCTGAAAGTTTGAACTCAACCTCGCCTGCAAGGGCTTTTATTTGTGTATTTGACATACCTGTGCAAATTACAAAGTAGTCGGCCATAATTGTAACATCGTCTACTTTAAGCACCTGTATATCGTGTGCTTTTTTGCTATAGAGCGTTTTAACAACGGTATCAAGCATTTGTTTAATTTCCATATTATTGTCCTTCCTTTAAAAAGCTTAAAGCTTTTAGTGTTTGTTGATTAAGATAAAGCCCGCGCTCATTAACGTAGTTAACAAGTCGCTCAAGCGACATTAAAAGTGCAGTATCAAGGCTTGTTTCTGCCGCCTTTCGCATAGCCTCAACACCGTCATAGTCGCGTGTTGGCTCAATTGAGTCGGCAAGGCATATTAGTTTTTCGAGACTGCTCATATTTTCTCTGCCTGTTGTGTGGTAAGCTACCGCGTTTAGTATATCGGCATTATCAATGCCAAAGTGTGCTTTTGCAAAGTGCGCACCGCTGATTTGGTGCCAAATTTTTGGGCTTTTTTGCTCATCGTCGGTGAGCGTTATATTGTTTTTTGCAAAATACTCAGTTTGAGCGCTGTCGTCAAGATGCTTTGTGCAGTCGTGAAGGAGAGCTGCAACGTAAGCATCGTAAACAGGTATACCGTGGATGTTTGCAAGGTAAGCGGCATAGTTTGCAACGCTTATTACGTGGTTTTGGCGCTTTGGCGACAAATATTTTTTGTTATGCTCGTTAATTCTTTGAACAAGCGGTGTGCGTAGCTCGGTTGACGAGAGTTTGAGCACGTTTACATCATATAATATAATACTGCAATTATATTTTTTTTCAAGTATCTTTTTATATTCGGATATTTTTTTAACATCGTCATTTGAACGCGCGGCACTAATGATTGGTGTTGTTGATAAAATATACTCAGCATTGTACCATTTATCAATGGTTAAAAGCATATCACTACCCACCAAAAGATACAGCTCATACTCTGGATACTGTTCCCGTAAAAGCTTTAAGGTATCGGCGGTATAGCTTTTGCCGTCGCGCTTGTTTTCAATGTCAGAAACAATAACGTTTGGCATATCCCAAAACAAAAGCTTTACAGCCTCAAGTCGCTCTGAAAAGTCGTCGGTTTTAACATCGCGCGATTTGTGCGGTGGTATTTTATCGGGGATAACAATTGCCCTGTCGTAGCCGTGAGCCATAACCGATTTTAAAAGGTTTTTATGGCCCGCGTGTGCAGGTGCAAATGTGCCGCCGAATACAACTGTTTTAATCATATTTCGTATTTATTATTCTCGCCCTTGCGGTATAAAACCACCTTTGAGCCAATTACTGTTACAACAATTGAGTTTGTAGCCTCGGCTACCTCGCCTGCAATTTCTTTGGGGTGAACGAGTGCGCTTTCGAGAACTCTGAACTTAATAAGCTCGCGCGCCTCGAGTGCGTCGTTAACTGATTTTATAAAGTTTTCGGTAATACCGCCTTTGCCGAGCTGAAAAATTGTATCCTCGGTTGATGCGATACCGCGAAGTTTTGCGCGTTGTTTACTTGTAAGCATTATACATTCTCCTTAATTCTTTCGGCGAATTTTTTAAGAGCAAGTGCTCTGTGACTAATCTTATTTTTTTGCTCGGCTGACATCTCAGAAAACGTCTCGTTAAAGCCGTCGGGTACAAACACGGGGTCGTAACCAAAGCCACCCTCACCTGCCGGAGTGTCAATAATTTTGCCGTTTACATCAGCGCTTACGCAAAAGGCGTTGTCATCGGACATAACACACGCGATGGCGCAGGTAAAGTGCGCGCTTTTATCGGCTTTGCCGTTTAAGTTTTTAAGCAAAAAGTCTACACGCTCAGGGTCGGTAATATCGCCGCCGTAACGAGCAGAGTATATACCCGGTGCACCGTCAAGAGCATCAACACAAAGTCCGCTGTCGTCGGCAACGGTGGGGAGTCCGCACATATCGTAAACCGCCTTTGCCTTTATCATTGAGTTTTCTTTAAAGGTCGAGCCGTTTTCTTCGGGGTCACAGTAAAAGCCAAGTGCCTTTGGTGTTGTAGCCTTAAGACCAAGTGTTGCAAATATTTTATTAAATTCTTCTACCTTGTGTGCGTTATTGGTTGCAATAACAAAGGTGTTTTTAAGTGTATCGTCAAGCGCAAGACGTTGGCGCATAAATAACTCGTTCATACTGTCTGATGCAAGGTCTAAAAGAGTGTTGAGTTGTTCACGTGATAACTCATCGCCCTCGGCTGTGCCCTGTACCTCAACAAAACCGCCGTTTGATGTCATAATAACGTTCATATCGGTTTCGGCGCGGCAATCCTCCTCGTAGCAAAGGTCGGCAACAGGTGTGCCATCAACAATGCCTACCGAAAGCGCCGCAACCTGTTTGGTTATGGGGTTTTGAGTAATAACACCGTCAGCCATAAGCTTTTTAACGGCAAGTGCGAGAGCAATAAAGCCGCCTGTTATTGATGCGCAGCGAGTACCGCCGTCGGCCTGAATAACGTCGCAGTCGATTACAATACTGCGTTCGCCTAATTTTTCAAGGTCAACAGCGCCGCGAAGCGACCTGCCTATAAGACGCTGAATTTCGGTTGAGCGCGGTGACATTTTAAGCTTTGAAATATCACGCGAGTTGCGGGTAGAGGTTGCCCTTGGGAGCATTGAATACTCGGCAGTAACCCAACCGCGACCTGTACCTAAAACGTGGGGCGGAACGCGGTCCTCGACTGTTGCGTTACAAAGCACCTTGGTATTGCCCTGACAGTATAAAACACTGCCCTCGGCGTGAATTGTATAGTCTTTTAATACTTTAATTTTACGGTTTTGATTGTTTTGTCGTCCGTCGTTTCTCATTTTATTCTCCAAATAATGCGTTTACAAAATCGTTTGCATTAAACTCTTGCATATCGTCCATTTGTTCGCCTACACCGATAAACTTTATCGGAAGACCGCACTCACACATAAGCGGAAGAGCCATACCGCCCTTGGCTGTGCCGTCGAGCTTGGTAAGTACGGCGCCTGTGAGTTTTGTAACCTTTCCAAACTCGCGCGCTTGATTGAGTGCGTTCTGGCCTGTTGTTGCATCGAGTACCAAAAGCGACTCGATATCGGCGTCGCCCATCTGGGTTTCGATTACTCTGTAAATTTTTGCAAGCTCGTTCATAAGGTTAACTTTGTTATGAAGTCTGCCTGCGGTGTCGCAAATTATAATATCGGCTCCGCGTGCTTTTGCAGCCGAAATTGTGTCGAACACAACTGCCGCGGGGTCAGCGCCCTGTGCCGAGCGGATAATATCGGCACCAACTCTGCCTGCCCAGGTTTCGAGCTGTTCGCCTGCCGCCGCCCTGAAAGTATCGGCAGCACCGAATATAACCTTTTTACCGCGACTGATAAACAGGTTGGCAAGCTTTGCGGCGGTGGTGGTTTTACCAACACCGTTAACACCAATTAAAAGTATTACCGACGGCTTGGTATTAAGCCTTACGCTGTTGTCTTTTTGTGTGAGCATATCTTGTAAAACGAGTTTGAGTTCGTCTTTAAGGGCGCTCGCATCAGTAAGCTTTTTTTGTTTTGCATTTTGTCTTAAAGACTCGATAACACTAAGCGTTGTTTCAACACCCATATCTGCCATAATAAGCGTTTCTTCGAGTTCTTCAAACAAATCTTCGTTTATTACACCAAACGCCGACAGCACACTGTCAAGTGTGCCGCCAAGCGCGTTTTTGGTTTTTTCAAGGCCTTTTTTTATTTTATCAAAAAATCCCATTACAGTTTGAGCTGCCTTTCCATTTCGTTAACATTGATTGTAAGCAGTTTTGAAATACCGCGTTCTTGCATTGTTACGCCGTAAAGTATATCTGCCTCTTCCATAGTACCGCGGCGGTGAGTAATAACAATGAACTGTGTTTTATCACAAAAATCGCGGAGCTTTGATGCAAACTTATTAACGTTTACATCGTCAAGAGCGGCTTCAATCTCGTCCATCATAACAAACGGAGTGGGGCGTATTTTGAGTATTGCAAAGTAAAGTGCAATAGCCGAAAACGCCTGTTCACCGCCCGAGAGCGATACGATGTTTTTAATGATTTTTCCGGGAGGTGCTACGCGAATATCAATACCGCAACCGAGCACGTCCTCGGGGTCAACAAGTATAAGCTCGGCTTTACCGCCGCCAAACAGCTCGTTAAAGGTTTTGCCAAACTCAATGTTGAGTTGCTCGAACTTTTCGGTAAATATCTCGGTCATTTGCCACAAAAGTTCTTTTATAATTTTTTCAAGGTCAGCTTTGGCTTTTTTAAGGTCGTTCATCTGACCGTCTAAAAAGTCGTAGCGTTCTTTAACCTGTGCATATTCTTCAATAGCGTCAACGTTGATGCTGCCAAGTGAACGGATAGAGGTTTTAAGCTCGGATACTCTGCGTTTTGCCGCAAAAATATCTTGTACCGGCTCGGCAATTTTTGCAGCCTCGGTAACGGTGAGCTCGTACTCGAGCAGGTTTTCGACCATACGGTCGGTTTCACCGCTAATGCCTGCCAGCCTGTTTTCAAGACGTGTAACCTCTTGCAACAATCGTTCTTTTGAAGCAAGGCTATCGCGTTGTTTTGAGCGAAAAGCGGTTTGCTCGGTTTCAGAGTCAGCACGCTGTTTTATAAGCTGCTCGATTTTTTCTTTGCCGTCGCGGTTAGAGTTTTCAAGCTCGGTCGCTTTATTTTTAAGAGCCGAAATTTGCTCTTCACCTGTTTTAATGTTTTGTCTTGATGCGTCGATTGCGCCCTGACGGGTAGCATCGTCAGCAGTATACATTGAAAGCTGGGTTGTAAGCTGGGCAATAAGCGATTTTTCGGTTTCGATATCTTTAAAGAGCGAAAGCTTTTTAATATCGTTATTTGAAATATCAGCCCTTATAGCCTCAATTGTTTTGCTGTCGGTTTCGTTTTTGCCGAGCAGTGAATCGAGTTTTTGTGTTATTTGTAAAATTGAGCTTTCTATAGATTTACATTCAGCATCAATTTTTGCAATAGCGTCGTTGTCGGTTTTGATTGCATCGTTAATTGACACAAGCTCGTTTTCAAGGCCTTGTACAAGCTCGGCATACGAGTCGTATACAACCTTTTTACTGTCGGTGAGGTCTAAAAGACGCGCAATTTCTTCTTCGCTTACGCGAATTGCGGCGTTTACGCCCTCAAGTCGTGCTAAAAGCTCGTCTTTTTCTTGCTCTGATTTTAAAAAGCTTTGCTCGAGTTTTTCAAGCTCGGCTTGTTTTTCGTTAAGCGATTTTTCAATGCGCTCAATCTCGTGTGAACGAGATAAAAGACCTGCTGATTTTGCGGTTGAACCGCCTGTCATTGAGCCGCCGGGGTTTACCACCTGACCGTCGAGTGTTACTACTTTATATTTCGCGTTAATTTTACGCGAAATTGCAACGGCATCGTCAATAGTTTTGCAAACGATTGTGCGGCCAAGCAAAAATGTAACCGCTTTTTTGCTATCTTCGTTTACAGTATCAACAAGTGTGTGCGCAAGACCGATAACACCGTCGCCCTTAATTTCGTTTATGTCGGCAGGCTTTGGCTTAATCTCGGAAATTGGTAAAAACGTAGCCCTGCCTGCGCGGTTGTTCTTTAAAAGGAGCATTGCGTTTTTAGCGTCTTTTGCAGTGGCGGTTACAATGTCCTGAATTGCGTTGCCAAGCGCAGTTTCAATAGCGGTTATGTATTGTTTGTCAACGTGAATAAGCTGTGAGATTGTACCGTGAATACCGAAGAGTGTACCTCTTGAATTGTTTTCGAGTACAAACTTAACGCTACCTGCAAAGCCCTCGAGATGCTTTTGCATATCTGAAAGTATTTTGAGGTTTTGTGTAAGCGACTGGCATTCAGCCGAAAGCTTTTCAAACTCGGCCTTTTTATCGGCATAATGCTTTTGTTTAACCTCGAGCATTTTTTGATAGCCTGCCGCCGAGTTTTTGTCGCGGTCGCGTTGCTCTTGTTTTTGAGTGCGGTCGGCATCAAGCGCTTCAATCTCTGCCATAATCTCGTCGGCTGACTGCTTACGTGTTGAAAGCTCGGCATTGATTTCGTCAATACGCGAGGTTTTAGATGTGATAGCAGCGGTATGCGAGATTTTTTGGATATTGAGCGCGTTGATTTGTTCAGAAAGCGAAAGCTTTGCGTTTCTGACCTCGTCAATTTCGCGTCTTGCATCGTCACCGCTTTTATTAACCGCCTCAATTTTTAAATAAAGGTCGGCGTTTTGTTTTTCGTAATTTGCAATCTCGGTTGTTTTTTGGTCAATAACTGCGTTTTTATCGGCAATTTCGGCATTGATAGCCTCGACCTTTTGAGCCGACTGCATAAGCTCGTCTTCTATTTTTGAAATGTTTTCGTTTTCAAAACGGATGCCTGTTTGAAGCACTGCAATCTCTGAATTGATTTGCGAGATTTTTTCGTCAAAATCAGAAAGCTCGGTGCGTACCCTTTCAATCTCGATATTTATATCGCGATTTTTTTCAAAGATTGAGTTAATTTCTTTTTCAAAGTTATCAATCTCGACCGATACGTCTTCGAGTGAGCCTTTTGCGATGTTGTACTTTTCTTCAAGGTCGCGGGCGCTGTCACGAATACGCGAAATCTCGTTCATCCATATTGAAATTTCGAGTGATTTTTTCTCGTCGTACATAACAAGGTATTTTTTAGCCTTGTTGCTTTGAGATTCAAGCGAGGGAAGACGCGCTTCGAGCTCGGCAACAATGTCGTTTAAACGAACAAGGTTGTCTTCGGTGGCATCGAGCTTGCGCTGTGCCTCGTTTTTGCGGTAGCGGTATTTTGAAATACCTGCAACCTCTTCAATAATCTGACGGCGGTCTTCGCTCTTATGCGAAAGAATTTCGGCGATTTTACCCTGACCGATAATTGAATAACCGTCACGGCCTATGCCTGTATCCATAAACAGCTCGTGAATATCACGAAGGCGTGTTTGGGTTTTGTTTATATAGTACTCACTTTCACCGCTACGGTAATAACGGCGTGTGATTGTTACTTCGTTATAGTCGATATTGAGAGCTCTGTCGCTGTTGTCGATTGTAAGGCTAACCTCAGCAAAGCCTTGGGGACGGCGCTGGGTTGTACCTGTAAAGATAACGTCTTCCATTTTTGAGCTACGAAGAGTTTTGTTTGATTGCTCACCCAAAACCCAACGAATAGCGTCGGATACGTTACTTTTACCCGAACCGTTAGGTCCTACGATTGCGGTTATACCGCTACCGAACTCAACCTTTATTTTATCGGGGAACGACTTAAAGCCCTGCATTTCAAGACTTTTTAAAATCAAATGCTTCACATCCTATTAGTTTAGTAAAATATAATTATATAATAATTATTAAAGGTTTTCAACCTCTTTTTGTGCAAACGCTGTAAGCAGGTCTATTGCGGCGGTAATGTCGCTTTTGGCAGCGGTTTCGCCGATTGTGTGGGTGCGGCGGATAGGTATTGTTACCGCGCCGATGTATGCGCCCCTGCCTGTAGCCTGAATACCGCCAATATCGGTGCCGCCTGCCGTTTTGGCATCTATTTGGTAAGCGATTTCATTTTGTTCGGCAGTATTAATGAGCATATCAACAATCGGTTTTGAGCAAATTGCCGAGCCGTCGCGGGTTTTTATAGCCGCGCCCTTGCCGAGCGCAGTGCCGTAGCGGTTGCAGTTGGGGGTATCAGCTGATGTTACAATATCAACCGCGATTGCAATGTCGGGGTTAATATCGAAGCCGCAAACCTTTGCGCCGCGAAGACCAACCTCTTCTTGTGTTGTAAACACAAAATAAAGCTCGTTATTAGTTGATTTTATATTTTTGAGTGTTTCGATTAAAGCATAGCAACCGAGCCTGTTATCGAGTGCCTTTGAAACAACCAGGTTTCCCATTTCAAAGGTATCGCCATCAAAACGTGCGGTCATACCAAGGTCGATTTTTGAAAGCGCGTCTTGTCTATCAGTAGCGCCGATGTCGATATAGCAGTCTTCAATTTTGAGCTCGCCCTCTGCCGACGGTGCGCAAAATACGCCGCGTGTACCGTTTTCAAAGGTAACGTAGTTGTTTAAAAATTTAACAGGTGTCACACCGCCTACCCTTGAAACGCGGACAAAGCCGTCGTCGTCAACATAGGTTGCAACAATGCCGATTTCGTCAGTATGTGCCATAAACATAATACGTTTACCTTGACCGCGTTTTATAGCAACAAGGTTGCCCATAACGTCGGTATACACCTTATCGGCATACGGCATTATTTGTGATTTGATATATTCGGTAACGGGGCGTTCACTGCCCGAAACACCGTTTAGGCTTGTTAGTTGTTTAAGTGAATTTATCATAAGTTACTCCTTAAAGCTGTTGTAAAAGTGCACTTACAAGGCGCTTTGTGTTTGCAATATCGTCAAGCGAGGCAACACCCATAGCGGTGTGCAGGTATCTTACTGCAACCGATATTGCAAGCGCTGATGTACCTGCGGCTGTGCGCTGAATTGCGCCGGAGTCGTTACCGCCTGCGACAGCTTGTTTTAGCTGATATGCTATTCCGTTTTCTTTTGCGGTAGTTATTGCAAGTTTTATAAAGTCTTTATTATAGATTGTAGAGCCGTCCATAAACGAGATTACAGGACCGTCACCTACGCGGCAAACGGGAGATTTTTGGGTGTCGGTTGAAATATCAGCCGCGGTTGTACCCTCAATTACAATTGAGTAGTCGGGCTTTATTTCAAAAGCGGCACAGCCTGCGCCAACGCAACCGATTTCTTCCATTACGGTAAAGCAAAACCAGGTGTCAAACGGCAGGTCTTGTTTAATAAGCTCGGTCAAAATTTGACAGCCGATGCGGTCGTCGAGCGCCTTTGCACGAACAAGGTTGTTGCCAAACTCGGCATAGTCTGACCTGAAGCCAACAACATCGCCTATATTTATGTGGTTTAGCGCGTCTTCTTTACTGCATGCGCCAATGTCAATATAAAGTTCATCAAGCTCTTTTGCTTTTTCTTTTGCTTCGCTCTTTTCAAGATGCGGGGCTTTTCTGCCGATAATACCGGGGAGCTTGCCTCTGCCAACCGCAACCTGTTTTCCGGGCAGGGTTCTTGCATCAATACCGCCAATATTTAAAAACTTAAGGTAACCGTCGTCGGTTACGTGGGTAACAATAAGCCCTACCTCGTCCATATGTGCCGACAGCATTACTGTGGCGCTTGCGGGTTCTTTACCCTTTTTAAAGGCGAGTACATTACCGAGCTTATCAACTGTTACGTCGGCGTATTCGGATATTTCGTTAACGATTGCACGGCGGATATCGCCCTCGCTGCCCGATGCACCAAAAAGTGATGTGTAATAACTTAAAAGCTTATTCACCGAACACACCTCCCCTATATTCAACATAATTAAGAATAAGTCGCGATGCGTTTTCAAGGTCGGTCATTGACACAACCTCACTTGCCGAGTGCATATACCTTAGCGGTATTGAAATTAGTGCACACGGAACGCCCGCTCTTGAGGTTACGATTTTATCGGCGTTGGTGCCGGTTCTTCCGTTCATTATTTCGAGCTGATACGGAATATTGCGCGAGCGCGCCGAGCCAACGAGTGTTTGCATAATGTGGCTATCAAGTATGGGGCTTATGCCTATTGCGGCGCCGCCACCTAATTTTTTGCCCTCTGTTTCATTGGTATAGGGCGAGATGCCAAAAGTAGCATCAAGCACTATTGCCTCGCTCGGCTCAATATCGAAAGCCGCCGCCTGCGCACCATAGCCGCCGCGTTCTTCACCTGCCGAGAAAACGGCGTAAACGTCAAAACGCGGTCTTATCTTTTTGAGCATTGAAAGAACGTTTAAAACAACGGCACAGCTTGCGCGGTTGTCAAAGCTTTTGCCCATTACAAGATTATTTAAAAGGTCGACACAGCCCGAGCGGAGTGTTATAAGGTCGCCAAGGCGAACAAGCTGTTTTACGGTATCGGCATCATAGCCAACGTCAATTACCATATCCTTTGCCGAGATTACCTTTGAGGTGTCGGCATCTTTTAAAAGATGCGGCGGGAGTGTGGCAATAACGCCTGTGATAGCGCGTTTACCAAGAACTGTTACAGTTGATGCAGGCAAAATTCGGTTGTCAATGCCTGCGTGGTTATCAAAATGGATAAAGCCGCGCTCGTCGATGTGGGTTACAATTAAGCCTACCTCGTCAGCGTGTGCATCGAGCATAAGCCTGTCCGCGCCCGCAATACCGCTGTATTTCACAGCGATAAGGTTGCCTGATGAGTCGCGATAGACCTTATCGGCAAGCGGTGTTACAATGCGCTCAAGCGAGCATAAAAGGTCTTCTCTGCCCGACGGCGCGTTATCAGAGCATAGCTCAAAAAAGTAGTTTTTTATATTTTCCAAAGAAACGTCACCTCTTTAGTTAAGCTGGTTTACAAGTGACACAAACCTGTCACCGCGGACTTCGAAGTTTTTAAACTTATCAAAGCTTGCAGATGCGGGCGAAAGCAAAACTATGTCGCCTGTCTTTGCATAAGCGGCGGCGCAGTTAACCGCATCGTCAAACTCGTCAATTACAAATATATCAATTTTAGCGGTTTCAAACTCTTTGGCGCTCTCAACCGCAAGCTTTATTTTGTTAGCGGTAGCGCCTGTTAAAAAGAGTGCTTTTGCGTGTTGTAAAATCTCGGGTGCAAGCGGGTCGTACGACAGTTTTTTATCGTAACCGCCTGCAATTAAAATAACCTTTTGGTCAAACGATTTGAGTGTTGCAATTGTACGTGTTGGCGACGAGCCGATTGAGTCGTTATAGTAGCTTACGCCGTTTTTAGTGGCAACAAACTCAATACGGTGGCGAACACCCGAAAACGTACGTGCGGTGTTTAGCATAACATCGGTAGTTACAATACCCCAAAGAGCTGTTATTGCTGCCATATAGTTTTCGATGTTGTGGTCGCCGCGAATTAAAACATCGCTCTTTTTAACGACCGGGACAATATCGTCACCCTGTTTATAAAAGATTGTTTGGTCTTTATAAAACGCGCCGTCACAATCGGGCACACTATTAAAGCTGAATTTTTTAACGCTGCCTTTTGCCATTGGCTCAAAGCCATTGGTAATATCGTTATCGTAGTTTAAAACTACAACGCCGTCGCCCGACTGGTGCGCAAAAATGTTGGTTTTTGCAAAAACGTATTCGTCCATATCTTTGTGCATATCGAGGTGGTTTGGCGAGAGGTTGGTAACAACCGCTATATCGGCGCTCTTTTTCATTGTGTGGAGCTGGAAGCTTGAAAGCTCCGCAACAACAACGTCATCAGGCTTAATTTGTTCTATTTGCGGTAAAAGTGGTCTGCCAATGTTACCGCCAAGGTGCACCTTTTTGCCTGATGCTTTTAGCATTTGATATATAATGCTTGTAGTAGTGGTTTTTCCGTCAGAGCCTGTTACTGCAACTATTTTACAGGGGCAGTACTCAAAAAACAGCTCCATTTCGCTTGTGATGGTTGCACCGTTTTTTGCCGCATTTAAAAGCGCGGGGTGGTCAAAGCGAAGGCCGGGGGTTTTTATTATAATGTCGCCCGAGAGCGAATCAAGATAATCTTTTCCGCAAACGAGTGTTACACCTAAATTTATAAGCTCGCTTGCAATATCGCCGAGGTTTTGCTGTTCGTTTTTGTCGTAGGCTATAACTTTTGCACCTGCTTTTGCAAACATTGTGATTACGGGAGTGTTAGAAACACCAATACCTACAACGCCAACTGTTTTACCTTTGATTGATTTTAAAAAGCTTTCGAATTTTGCGTTCACAGTTATACCTCCGCATAATAATTATTATATATTATATAATATATATATTATTTTATCAATCGGTTTTAAAAAAGATTTGATTTTTTTAAACTAAAATGGTACAATATTTGCCGACGAGTAAATTAAACGGCCGCCGTAGCATTTGCTATGGAGGAAAGTCCGAGCATCACAGAACAGGATAATGGATAACGTCCACCGAGGGTGACCTCAGGGAAAGTGCAACAGAAATAAACCGCTCGTTGTTGCGAAGCAATTCTTTTGCCCGATTTAAATTGCAAAATTTAAATCGGAAAGGAGGAGCAACGGAGCCAATGAAGGATTTGCATACACAAAATCCGAATATAGCGAAGTTTGGGACGACGTGTAAGGGTGGAAAGGTGAGGTAAGAGCTCACAAGTTCCTATGGTGACATAGGTCCGCTGTAAACCCTATCCGATGCAACACCGACAAAGGCGATGGGCTGTTCGTCCGCTTGAGCCTTGACGGGTGGCTTGAGAGGTGCAGTAATGTATTCTCCAGATAGATGGCCGTTCACGACAGAACTCGGCTTACAGATTTACTCGTTGCTAAAAAATTAAAACCGCCTTTTAGGCGGTTTTTTCATTCTTTATTGTTTGTATAAGTTCTTGCGGTGTGGTTTCGTTTGTCATATTAAAACGTTTAAGGTTATAAAGCGAGTCGGGGTCGCCCCTTACAATTGTATTTATACCCTCGTCAATGGTAACGGTTGCAACAAAGCCGAGGTCTTTTAAGATTTGGTGAGATTCTTCGTTGTACTCGCCGTAAGGATAAGCAAAAGCAACAGGCGTATAGCCAAGCAATTTTGACATTTTATCGCAATCGTTTTCGAACGCTTTTACATAGTCTTCGTGACTTTCGCCCTCGTGACGCAAAACTCCCCTGCGCTCTCCCGCAGAGTATCTGCCGTCGACAGCGTGAAAACCGTAGCCGTGGCTTTGAACATCGAGTACGCCTTGAACAGAGTCAACATCCCATGTTGAAAAATGAGGTATCATAGGGAGGCCATCGTGGTATGTATCTTTTCCCATCATTGAGCCAATTACAAAAACTGTGGCTTTGTAGTCATATTTTTTAAGAATGGGATAACCATATTCAATGTTACTTGTATACCCGTCGTCAAAAGTGATTAAAATGGGATTTTCGGGCAGTTCGGTATCGCCTGTAACATATTCGTAAAGGTCAAAAATATCGATAGTGTTATAGCCTGCCGTTTTGAGTTCTACAATATGCATTTCGAAAATTTCGGGGGTTACGCTTGTTTTGCCCTCGCCATAGCTGATATGGTGGTACATTAAAACGGGCAGGTCAACGCTTTTAGTCAGGTAAGCTTTTTCTACTTTTGGCTTTTCACTTATTACAGGTGTTGCGCAAGAACTAACGAGCGAGAGTATTATGATAATTGTAATAACTTGTAAAATTCTTTTCATAAATTTATAAAAAAGCCCTACTTTTTTGTAGGGCTTTTAATTATTCCTCGTCTGATTTGCTTTTAAAAAACTTCATAAGTGACGATGTAAAATCTTCATCGTCGACAACATCGTCTTGTTCTTCAACATCTTCAACAGTTGCAGGGATAAATGTGTCTTCTTTTATCTCGTTTACAACGGGAGCGGTTACGCGCTTGTCGCTGTCGAAGCCTGTTGCAATAACTGTGATTATCATTTCGTCGTCAAGGTCGTTATTAAAAGCAGCACCCCATATAATGTTTGCTTCAGGGTCAACTGATTCGGTGATTTTTTGAGCAGCAATATCAACCTCGTCAAGACCGATATCGGGTGAGCCGGTAATATTGATAATAACGCCTGTTGCGCCCTCGATTGTTGTTTCAAGAAGCGGGCTTGAGATTGCCATTTGCGCAGCTGCCTCAGCCTTGTCCTTACCTGATGCACGGCCAACGCCCATATGCGCGTTGCCTGCGTCTTTCATGATTTTGTGAACGTCGGCAAAGTCGAGGTTTACAAGACCTGGGATAAGTATAAGGTCAGAGATACTTTGAACACCCTGACGGAGAACGTCATCAGCAATCTGGAATGCATTTAAGAGTGTTAAGCGTTCAGCTGATGCGTATTTGAGTTTTTCGTTGGGGATTACGATAAGGCTGTCAACATGCTCACGAAGCTTTGCAATACCCTGCTCGGCAACGCGCATTTTGAGTTTACCTTCGAAGTTGAACGGCTTTGTTACAATAGCAACGGTTAAAATACCCATTTCTTTTGCAATTTGAGCGATAACGGGAGCAGAGCCTGTGCCTGTGCCGCCGCCCATACCTGCCGCGATAAATACCATATCGGTTCCGCGAAGAACTTCTTCAATTTCTTCACGTGTTTCGAGCGCTGATTTTTCGCCCATACCGGGGTCAGAGCCTGCGCCCTGTCCTTTAGTAAGCTTTGCGCCGATTTGAATTTTTTTGTCAGCGCGTGATATGTCGAGTACGGGTCTGTCAGTATTAACAGCAATAAACTCAACACCCTTGGTGCCGTTTGCTATCATTCTGTTAACGGCGTTACAACCGCCGCCACCTGTACCGATTACTTTTATATTTACAACACCTTCGGTGCTTTCAGCTAATTCAAAACCTGCCATTTCGACATCTCCTTAAAATTTATATATAATATTTTATTATATCTTGTATATATTTTCAAGGCTTTTTTAAAAAAATTTAATCGTCCGCCTTATAATATGCGCGAGTGCCCGATGACACATCGATTGAAGCGTGTTCATTTTTACTGTTTTCGTTGAGAACGTAGTTTACAAGGCTTAATTTTTGCTCTAAATTTTCGAGTGTGCCGAGTTTTATTTTAACGCGGTCCTCGTATGTCACTTTAATGTCGTAGGTGGTTTTTATGTCGATTTTTGTAACCTTACCCGCGCCAAACTGCTTGTAAAGCTCGCTGCAAAGCTGCTTTAAGTGTTTTTCGGCGCCTTTTGTATCGGTTATATAATCGCCCACCTCTGCTTTTTTAACCTTAAAGCCCTTTACCTGCGCAAGAGTTGTTGGCGGGGTGTCGGTTTTTTCGAGAACCTTTAAAGAACTGTCTACAAGGTATGAGGTTTTTGAGGTGTTAATGCTCAAAAACGGCTCACACTCGGTAACCTTGATTTCGATTGAAACAGGCAGGTGCCTGTCAATTTCGACTGTATCAAGATAAGGCAGCTCTTGTTTTAAGTGCTCAATAATTTTAAACTTGTTAAGTCTGAAAAGGTTGTCGCCTTTTTCAAGACCCGCAACCTTAATAATTTGCTTATTGCTGTAAAAATCATTACCTGTAATTGTAATTTTGTTTATGTTAAAAAACACGGTAAGCGAAAGCACCGTTATTACCGAAATTAAAAGAGTTACGAGTATTGTGTAAAACACTACCTCGCGGCGCTTTTTTATTTTTTTCTTTTTCGCGTAGTAACGCGCAAGAGTTTTGTTTTGTTCGCTCATTTTATGTATCCTTTATAAGTTGAATATCAGCGCCGAGCGCCGTAAGATTTTGCAAAAGATTTTGGTAGCCGCGAAGAATATGATGCGCACCCGAGATTACAGTTGTTCCCTCTGCGCCGAGGGCTGCAATAACAAGCGCCGCACCCGAACGCAAATCGCAGGCGCTGACGTTTGCACCGTGTAGCTTTTTAACGCCGTTTACATACGCGCGGTTGCCAATAACTGTTATGTCTGCACCCATCTTGTTAAGCTCAGCCGCAACACCGAGTCTGTCAGAAAATATTTTTTCACAAATACAGCTTGTGCCGATGCCGAGAGTGAGCACAGAGAGCGCAAGCGACTGTGCATCGGTGGCAAACGCAGGGTATGGTGCGGTTTCTATATAATCTACAGCCAAAAGCCAGGGCGATGCGCGACTTACTGTTACGCTGTTTTTGTTAAAAACAACGCCGCCGCCAACGTTTACGCAAAAGTCGGTAAAGCTTAAAATGTGCTCAAAGTTAATGCCGTTTACAGTTACGTTGCCGTTGGTTGTAAGCGCCGCCGCCATATAGGTAGCCGCCTCTATTCTGTCGCTTATTATATTATAATTCACACCGACAAGTTTTTCAACACCTTCTATAATAATTGTGTCGGTTCCTGCTCCCCTTATTTTTCCGCCCATTGCATTTATAAAGTTTTGCAGGTCTACAATCTCGGGTTCTCTGGCCGCTCCGCTTATTTTTACGCTGCAGTTTGATTTACAGGCGGCAAGCATTATGTTTTCGGTGGCACCAACGCTTGGAAATTTTAGGTTTATGTTTGCACTGCGTGCACATCCGTCGCAGGATATAACACCATCGCCAAGAGTTACCGTTATACCCATTTCGGCAAACGCTAAAAGATGCAAGTCGATTGGTCTTGGTCCGAGTTCGCAACCGCCCGGCAAGCACTGTTCGGCGTTATTGAACCTGCCAATTTGCGCACCTAAAAAAAGTGCGGTTGAGCGAAGCATTTTTATCTCGTCGCAATCAAGAGAGACAAAGTGAGAGTTGGTTGCATCAACTGTGATTTGTCCGCCATCCACACACACTTTACAACCAAGTTTTTTTAATATTTTTACTGTGTATGTAACGTCGCTTATATCGGGGCAGTTAGTTAAAGTTACAGTACCTGTATCACACAGAATACAGGCGCAAAGTATTGGAAGCACGGCGTTTTTTGCACCGCCGACAGTAACACTGCCAACAAGCTTTTTGCCCCCGTTTATAATGTATTGTGGCATAAAAAAACCTCCGTCTTATTCTATGTAAGGCGGAGATTTTTTGTTAAATTAGTTTTATTATACCGTTGTAAATTTCTTCAGCGGCACGAAGCAGTGCGCATTTTGATGCGTTTTTGCCTAAGCTTTTTGCAAGGTCAGGATTTTTTTTAATTTCGAGTATTGCATCATAAAGCCTGTTTGCAGTTAAGTCTTTTTCTTCTATTATTTTTGCCGCGCCTGCGTTTACAAGCGACATTGCGTTATGGTATTGGTGGTTGTTTGTAACGTTTGGCGAAGGTATTAAAATTGATGCTTTGCCCTGTGCTGTAATCTCACCAAGGGTTATTGCGCCTGCGCGCGATACCACAACATCACAAGCGGCAAGTCGAAGCGGCATATCGTAGATATATTCTAAAACATCAATGTGCGATTTTTTTAAGACGTCAAAGCCGTGCTTTAAAAGCTCGCCCGGCATCCATTTATAGCCAAAGCTACCTGTCGCGTGGGTGTGATAAAAGTCTTTTTCAGCATCGTTTTTAATAATAACATCAGTTATTACCTTGTTAATTTCGCGGGCACCGAGCGAGCCTGCAAATGAAAGCACATAAAACGCATCGTCAGGAATACCAAGCTCTTTGCGGCTTTTTGCTTTGTCGGCAAACAAGAATTTTGAGTCGAGCGGGTTGCCTGTTAAAACAACGTTTTTTGCTTTGTCAAAATATTTACGTGACGATTCAAAGCTTATAAAAACGGTATCTACAAAGCGCGATAAAAACCTGCTTGTAACGCCGGGGTATGCGTTTTGTTCGTGGATGGCGGTTTTTATGCCGAGCGAGTGCGCAGCATAAACCACAGGTCCGCTGACATAACCGCCCGTGCCTATAACAACGTCGGCTTTAAAATCTTTGAGTATTTTTTTACAGTCGGCAACCGACTTTAAAAAGTATGCAAGTGCTTTTGCATTATGAAGGCTCAAGCTGCGTTTTAAGCCTGTAACACGAATAAATTTTATATCGTAGCCTGCTTTTGTAACAAGCTTTTGCTCAAGTGAGTCTTTGTTGCCCAAAAACAGTATATTTGCGTTTTCGCATTTTTGTTTTATTGTGTTGGCAATGGTGATTGCAGGGTTTATATGCCCCGCTGTTCCGCCGCCTGCAACAACAATATTCATAAAATAAAGCCCCCTATGCCTTTTCTATATGGCTAAGCCGTGATACCGACAGTACAATTCCCATTTCACCCAGCAGCACAACAAGTGCAGTACCGCCGTAGCTAAAGAACGGAAGCGAAATACCTGTTGAGGGCAAAGCGTTTGTAACAACGCCGATATTAAGAAGCGTTTGAACTGCAACACGAGATATTATGCCTATTACAAGCAATGCGCCGAACTTATCCTTTGCGTGAAACGCTATCATAAAGCCGCGCCATATAAGCATTACAAATAGAATTATTAAAAATATACAGCCTACAAAACCAAGTTCTTCGGCAATAATTGAAAAGATATAGTCGTTTTGCGGTTCGGGAATGTACAGGTGTTTTTGGCGCGACTGACCAAGACCAAGACCAAAAATACCTCCCGAGCCGATAGCATAAAGCGACTGAATAACCTGATAGCCCTTGCCCTGTGCATCTGAAAACGGGTCGAGCCACATTTTAATACGGCTTTGCATATAGGGTGTGAACAAAAGCACACCGCCAAGGCCTGCCGCCGCAATACCGATAGCACCAAATATATAGCGGTACGCAACACCGCCTACAAACATTAAAATTGCGCCTATTGCAAGTATTAAAAGCGCACCTGAAAGGTGTGGCTCTAATACAACAAGACCTACAACCGCAATAAGTGTAAGCGCAAGCGGTAATACGCCGACCTTAAACTTTTTCATGTGCTTATAGTTTGCCGAGATGTACGATGCAAAGGTAATAATTATTGCAAGCTTTGCAATCTCTGAAGGCTGAAACTGAACGCCGAAATTAAGCCAACGCCGTGCGCCGTTTGCCTTAATACTAATGCCGGGTATTGGTATTAGTACAAGTATTAACAATGCCACCGATATTATAAGAATGGGGAACGCCCATTTTCGTAGGTGGTGGTAATCAAAAAAGGCAACAACCAGCATACCGACAATGCCTATTATGGCAAAGGCAAGCTGGCGCTTGATATAGTAGTAGCTGTCGCCGTACTTATATAGCGCAAAAACGTAGCTTGATGATGCAACCATTATAAGCCCAAACACCAAGAGTATTATTACAAGCACCAAAAACGGTATATCAACCGTGCCCAGATTAAGCGGCTTTTTAGGTGCCGTAAGCGATTTTTTTTGTTTTGTTTTTTTCATAAAATATCCTAAAACCTATATATTGACGAGTTTATAACGCCCCAAAGAGCAACCGCCGAAGCAATAAGCGATATGATTGTAAATATTATAACAATTTTAACCTCGCTCCATTTGCACATTTCAAAATGGTGGTGAATAGGAGTCATTTTGAATATGCGTTTGCCGTGTGTGAGCTTAAAGTAGCCAACCTGCATTACTACCGAAAGACCTTCGATAAGGTAAACAATACCGCCTATTAAAATAAAGTACGGCATATCGTAGCACATTGCAAGGCCTACAACGAGCGCGCCTAAAAACAGCGAGCCGGTATCGCCCATAAACACTTTTGCAGGGTGAAAGTTATAAATTAAAAAGCCAAAAAGACCGCCAAATGCACAAGCCGCAAGCACCGCAACACCAACGTTGCCGTTACCTACCGCGTTATACACAAGTGCTACCACAATAAAAGCAAGCGTATAAGGAATTGTAACGCTTGTAACAAGTCCGTCAAGACCATCGGTTAAGTTTACTGAGTTTACAAAAAAGAATATAAACGGAAGTATTAATAAAAAGTAAAAATATGAAAGATGTAAGCGTTTATTAATAAACGGCACAAAAATATCGGTGGTTATGTTGCCTGTCAAGTACATAGCACCAAGGTAGAGGGCAATAACCGCCAACAAAAGAATTGTTTTTTGGCGGACTGTTAGGCCCTGATTGTGTTTTTTGGTAATTTTGGTATAGTCATCAATAAAGCCTACAACACCGCACAAAAGCACAAATATTACGGTAAAAAGAGTTTTAAGGTCTGACGAAAAAACACTTTTTGCGCCAAGAATTAGTGTTATAACAAGTATGGGAATTATAAAAATAATACCGCCTACCGTAGGTGTGCCCTGTTTGGTTTTATGCCATGCGGGGCCTATTTCGAGTATGCTTTGGCCAAACTTGAGTTTGCGTAAAAACGGAAGCACAAGCGGTGCAAACGCAACTGTAAGAATAAAGGTTAAAAATATTGCAAGTATTATGTAAAGTCCCATTTTATAGCTCCTTTTTAAATTCGGATACAAGTGATGCAAGGTTCATACCGTTTGAGCCTTTAAAAAGCACGGCATCGCCGCATTTTACTACTTGTTTTAAAACTTCAAGCGCGGTTTCGTTTGAGTCGCAGTAGTATTTATTTTTTATATCGAGCACGTCGTAAAGATATTTCATATACTCGCCTATTAATATTACGCATTTAGGGTTAGTAGAAATTACTGCGTCTTTTAAGCCGGTATGCGCAGGTTTTGTAAGCTCGCCAAGCTCAAACATATTGGCAAGAACAAGCACCTTGTCGCCCTTTAAGTCTTTAAATACCGACATTGAAGCCTTCATTGAGTCGGGCGATGCGTTATAGGTATCGTCAAAAAAGGTAACACCGTTAAAGCTATAAATACTTTGGCGGCTGCCGTCACCCGTAAACGACTCTACACCCTTCAAAATATCGTTAATATCGTAGCCAAGAGTTAAGCCAACGCCGATTGCGGCAAGTGAATTATAAACGTTGTGAACACCCAAAACGCCAAGTGTTACGGGGTATTCGTTACCGTTTACGCATAGCGTATATTTATTATCGACAACGTCTTTTGCAAGTATGTCGCAATCTTTATTGTTAATGCCATACCACAGCACTTTTTTATCTGTTTTTGCGGTTATTAGCATATCGTCATCGCCGTTTAGAACGGCAACACCGTTTTTATCGAGATTATCTACAATTTCAAGCTTTGCTTTTAGTATGTTTTCGCGGCTGCCCAAAAGTTCAATATGGCTTATGCCTATGTTTGTAATTACGGCAACATCGGGCTTTGCAATATTACAAAGGTAGTCAATTTGACCTTTGCCTCGCATACCCATTTCAAGCACCGCTACGCTATGCTCCTCAGTTGCGCCGAGTGCTGTAAGCGGAAGCCCCAGCTCGTTATTAAAGTTACCCTTTGCATAGTGCACTTTTGTAACAGTTTGCAAAACAGTTTTAATAAATTCTTTTGTGGTGGTTTTGCCCACGCTGCCTGTAATTGCAACCTTTTTAATATTTAAGCTATCAAGGTGCTCGCGTGCGATTTTGCCTATTGCCACAAGCACGTCGTCAACAACAATTTGCGAATTTTTAACGCCGTCTTGTTTTTTTGACACAAGGTAAGCAACGCCGTCGATAGCATCGAGGTTTTTTATAAAATCGTGACCGTCAACGCGCTCGCCTTTTAAGGCAGCAAAAATGCAGCCTGCCTTTACCTGTCTTGAGTCTGTTACAAGCTCAAAAACGGCACTGTCATCTCCGTAGAGCGTGCCGCCTGTAGCCTTTGCGATTGTTTTTAGTGTTAGATTCATTTTTGTAACTGTTCCATTATTTTTATGGCTATTGCCTCTTCGTCAAAGTCAACCTTGCCGTCTTTTAAAATTTGGTATTTTTCGTGGCCTTTACCCGCCAAAACTACAATATCGTCAGGCTTTGCCAGATCAATTGCGTGGTAAATTGCCTTTTCGCGATTTTCTATTACTGTATATTGCGATTTCGGAAGGGTTATGCCTACCAAAATATCGTTAATAATTTGCATAGGGTCTTCAGTGCGTGGGTTATCTGAGGTTACCACAACGTAGTCAGAGTATTCACATGCAACTTGCGCCATAATAGGACGCTTGGTTTTGTCGCGGTCACCGCCGCAACCAAAGAGTGTTATTACCCTTGCTTTTGCATATTTTTTAACCGAAGACAAAATATTTTTAAGTCCGTCGGGTGTGTGTGCGTAGTCAATCATAACGGTATAATCACGCTCACCGCTTATAATTTGCGCTCTACCGTCAACACCGCCGAGTGTTAAAAGGTGCTCAATAATGTCGATAAACCTGAAACCGAGCGCACAAACGGCACCTATTGCGCCGAGTGCGTTATATACTGTAAAGCCGCCGGGTGACGACACGCCAACACGCGCGATACCGCCAAGGGTTACCGCTAAAAAGTTTACGCCCGAGGGCTTGATTTTAATATCTTTTCCAACAAAGTCTGCACTGTTATAAAGGGTTGAATAACTGTATTTTTTGCACTCTACCGAGTCGTAATATTCTTTGCCTGTTTTATCGTCAATATTAATTACTGCCGATTTTGAAACATTAAACAAAAGCGCTTTTGCAGCCTTGTAGTTTTCCATTGTTTTATGGTAGTCGAGGTGGTCTTGAGTAAGATTTGTAAACACCGCTGTTTCAAAGGTTATGCCGTATACTCTGTTTTGAACGAGCGAGTGCGACGATACCTCCATTACAACATATTCAACACCCGCATCGACCATTTGGGCAAGAAGGCCATAAAGTGCATACGGCTCGGGGGTAGTAACTGATGCGGTGTATACCTTGTCGCAAATAATATTACAAACTGTGCCTATCATACCTGTTTTTTTGCCCATATTATCGAGTATGCGCTTTACATAAAACGCGGTAGAGGTTTTGCCGTTTGTACCTGTTATGCCAATAAACTTGAGCTTGTTTTGAGGGTTACCAAACCACATTGCCGAAAGACGCGACATTGCAATTCGTGCATCGTCAACAATAATATGCGGTAAAGAGCTTTCGGTCTGATGCTCGGCAACAATTACCGCAGCACCTGCAATCTCGGCGTTTTTAGCATAGTTATGACCGTCAACGCTCTCGCCCTTAATACACACAAAAAGCGAGTTTTTTATCACCTTGCGCGAGTCGAAAAATACGCCTGTGATATCAATATCGGCAAGGTCTGTTTGTGATGTTATTGTTGATGCAAGGTATGACAGTTTCATCAGTTTCCTCCGTTAGTTTGAAACGCCGTCGTAGTTTTTGTAGTTTGCGGTTATTACGGTGCCCGCCTCTACAACAGTACCTGCGGCAGGTGATTGCGTTGCAATAAGCGCCGTGTTTTTGGTACTCTCGTTGCCTATGAGTTTTAGGTTAAGACCGTAGTTAGAAATCATTTTTGTAGCGCCCGCTATACTCATCTTTGTAATATCGGGAACGGTGACTGTAGCTGACGGCTCTTTGCCGTTTGTATAAAGAACAACGGTACCGTTTTTTGGAATAAGTGTGCCGTTTTTGGGCATTTGGTGTTCAATTTCACCTTCGCCGCCTACAATCTTATATTTTAAGCCTTTGTTAGCAAGCTCTTTTATTGCTTTGTCGGTATCGGTACCAATAAGTGAAGGTACTGATGTATCAAGTGTTGCAAGCTCCTCGGTTGTGTACTCAGCTGCAATTTCAAGGTATGGCAATACATCGGTTAAAATTTTACCTGCAACAGGGGCTGCAGTAAGACCGCCAAAGTACTCGCCGCCGCTTGGCTCGTCGAGCATAACAAGAATTGCAATTTGCGGGTCGTCAGCAGGCGCAAAGCCAATAAACGATGCAATATATTCTTCTTCGCCTGTAGTAGTTTCGCTGCCAAGCTTTTCAGAAGTACCTGTTTTACCTGCAACGCGGTAGCCTTTTACGTATGCGTTTTTACCTGAACCGACCGATACAACCTGTTCCAAAAGGTCGCTTACCTTGGTTGATGTGCTCTTTGATATTACCTGACGCTTAACACCGCTTTCAACTGATTTTACAACTGTTGATTTGCCGTTTTCGTCTTCTGAAACAATATCTTTTACAACGTGCGGTGTTATAAGGTATCCGCCGTTTGCAACCGATGCTACAGCGGTAATCATTTGTATTGGTGTTACCTTAAAACGCTGACCGAATGATGCAGTTGCAAGCTCAACCTCGTTAAAGGTGCCTTTTGCGTGGAAAATGCCTGTAGCCTCACCTGTAAGGTCAACGCCTGTGCGCTCGGTCAAGCCAAAGTTTTTGTAGTAGTTTATAAAGCTCGAGTTTGTTACAAACTCTGCAATTGACATAAACGCAGGGTTACAAGAGTTTTGAATTGCAGTTGCAAGGTTTTGCGCACCGTGACCGCCGTGCTTCCAGCAAGCAATACGTCTGCCGGCAACAACCTTATAACCGGGGCAGTAGAACGAGCTGTTATCGTTTACAACGTTTTCTTCAACTGCCATTGCAGTAGTAAGTATTTTAAAGGTAGAACCTGGCTCATAAGTATCAACAATCAGCTTGTTACGGTGCATCTTATTAACAAGTTGTGACTCTTTTTCTTCGACTGTAAGCGAGTTTTCGTCGCTCTCGTCGGGCTTATAGTTTTCGAGCTCTTGTGTTAAAAGTGAGTCGGTAATTGTCTGGTACGCGTTTAAATCGTAGTCGGGCTTTGATGTCATTGCAAGAATTGCGCCTGTGTTTACATCCATTATTATACCCGCAGCGCCGTTTAAACATTTATTATCCTCGCGCGCCTGTTCAATATGCTTTTCGAGGTAGTACTGAACAGTTGAGTCAATAGTTAACCTAACGGTGTTGCCGTCTTGCGCAGGCACGTAAGTTTCGTACTCGATGGGCAGTTCGCTACCTGCATTGTTTTTTGCTGTAATAAGCTTTCCGTTTGTACCCGAAAGATATTTGTTGTATGTAAGCTCAACACCGTCAAGACCTGTGTTATCGGTACCTACAAAGCCGATTATGTGCGATGCGAGGTTGTTATAGGGGTAGTAGCGCTTGGTATCGTCAATAAGATGAACGCCTGTAACCTTGCTCTTGCTGACATATTCGCGAACCTTATCGGCAATATCGTTTTCGACCTTGCGCTTTATTACCTCGTAAAAGTTGTTCTTTTGTGTTTTTTGGTAAACGCGCTCGTAGTCAACCTCTAAAATTTCAGAAAGGTTTTTTGCAATATCGCGCGCCTCGGTTTCGTTTTTAATATTCTTTGGGCTTATGTATACCGTTTTTACTGTTTTTGACACAGCAAGCTCAACGCCGTTGCAGTCGGTGATTTTGCCGCGGTTTGCGTTGATGGTGGTGTTTAACGTTTGTTGCGAGATTGCTCGGGACTGATACAAATCGTACTCGATAATCTGGTACCTTGCCAAAAAGAAAATAAGTACGCCAACAACCACAAAAATAACGCCGATTACTATAGCGCTTCTAAATATCATATTTTTATCGGGTGATTTAGCCATTTTTTATGCCTCGTATTAAACAATAAAAAGCGGGTAAGCCATTTTTTAAAAATACCTCCCGCTCATTTAATTTTATTATGCTTTAGTTCAAATATTCCACAAGGATGTTAAAGCTTGCAACTATTCCGTCAAAAAGACTTGAGTCGTTTGACGGCGCAGCAATTTCAACACTGTCGTCGTTTGCAAGGTTAACCGCGTGAATTTGGTACGACTGAAGTTTTACCATGCTAAGCTGTTCGGTGGCAATCTCTTCGATATTGCCAAGCGAGTTTTTGCGCTCAATTTCAAGCTCTAAAACTGTGTTTTGGTCGCAAAGCGACTGAAGCTCTTTTTCCATTTTCGCGTTGGTTATAGCAAGTTCGTTAAGCGAAATGTAGCCGTTAAGAACAAACACAGCTAAAGCCACGCACACAATCGATGCAAACAGTGTAAAAGGGGTAAAGTATTTCTTTTTTGTGTTTTTTACTTTTTTCATCCTTTATTAATCCCTATATCTTTTGTGCCACTCTTAGTTTTGCAGGTTTGGAGCGGTTGTTTTCAACAAGCTCACTCTCGCCTGCAGTGACAGGTTTTTTTGTTATTTGTTTTAAGACTTGTTTTCTGTTGCAAATGCAAACAGGAATATTCTTGTTACAGGTACAACCTGTTGCAAGGTCTTTAATTGTTGTTTTTACTATGCGGTCTTCAAGCGAGTGAAAGGTCATTACCGCAAGTATTCCGCCTGATTTTAACGAGTCGGCAGCATCTCTTATAGCGCCCTCTAAAATTTTAAGCTCGCCGTTTACCTCAATTCGTATTGCCTGATAGCTGCGTTTCGAGGGGTGTTTTTCGCCGTAACGCATATCGGGCGGAAACACGCTTTTTATAATATCGTTTAATTGGTAGGTTGTTTCTATTGGTGCTATTTCGCGCCTTTTACATATTGCAGCCGCGATTTTATTTGCAAACTTTTCTTCGCCGTACTCAAAAAGAATTTTTGCAAGTTCAGCTTTTGAGTAGGTGTTAACAACATCTTTAGCGGTTAGCGTGTCGGTTTGCGACATTCGCATATCGAGAGGTGCGTCAAAGCGGTAGGTAAACCCACGCTCTGCGTTATCGAGTTGGTAGCTTGAAACGCCAAGGTCAAACAGTATTCCGTCAACCTTGTCAACACCAAGCTCTAAGAGCACATCTTTAATATTGCAAAAGTTATTGTTTACAAGCTTTACGCGGTCGCTATAGTCTTTTAACCGTTCAGTTGCTGCCGCTATTGCCTCTCGGTCACGGTCAATACCAATTAAAAGACCGTTTTTTGAAAGCCGCTTTGCAATTTGAAGGCTGTGACCTGCGCCGCCGAGTGTACAATCTACATAAATACCGTCAGGCTTTATGTTGAGCGACTCAATACACTCGTTTTTCATTACGCTGTAGTGAACAAATTCCATTACACAATCAACTCATCCATACTTGTTGCGATTGTTTCGCTGTCAAGCATATTCTGACATGCCTCCCAACGCTCCGGAGTCCACAGTTCAACCATATCGCCGGTTCCCACTAATACGACGCTATCTTGAACACCGATTTTTTCACGAAGCTGTTGCGGAATTTGCATTCTGCCCTGTTTGTCGGTTGACACCTCAAACAAGCTGCCTAAAAAGTAGCGCTTTATCCAACGTACTTTTGAGGGTGGCGCGTTATTAAAACGCTCGGTGAATTTTTTCCACTCGTCAAGTGACATTATAAGAAGTGAATCGTCATAACCTGCGGTGATTACAAACTCAAGCCCCAGCTCTTTTTTAAATTTTACAGGCATTACTACCCTGCCCTTGTCGTCAACTGTATGATTAAAGGTTCCGCTAAGCACTTGATTCACCGCCTTTCGTTTTTGACATTTAGATGCCACTTGGTCACCACTGCGACACCACTTGGATTTATTATAATACAATTACACCCCATTGTCAACGATTATGTAAACTTTTTTTGAGTATTTTTAAAATATTTTTACAATATAAAAAACACGCATATATTTCGCTTAAAGTTTGAAATATATGCGTGTTTAATTATTAAATTTAAAGTTAAAATTAGTTTGTTTTTACAGCAACAACCAAGAATCTTCCGTCTTCTCTCGAGTATTCACAGGTGGATAGAATAAGTATTTGTGAAAACGGTTCAGGAGTGAACGAGCTATCAAATACGGTGCTTTTTTGCTTAATATCGTCAAGGTAGGAATAATATTCCTCTTCAGTATAGACACCGGTTATTGCACGCCAAAAGATTTGGTCAGGGTCGTTGCCCAAAGTATAAAGTGATGCGATTACCCTGTAGCTTTGCTCACCGTTTTCGTTATATAAATATATTGTGTTGTGAGCATCAAGGTAGTCTTTGTTTTTATAATTTAAAAGCTCACCAAACATTTTGTTGCCCGAAATGTGATGGCCGTAGATTATTCGTGTATTACCGTCCTCTACACAGCCTGTTTCGTAAAACGGGGTACCGTAGCGACTGTATTTTTTGTTAAAATCACGCCGCAGGTAGTATTCGGGTGAATCAAAGGTATACATTACAGGGTATGCAACCTCAGTATCAGGAATTGTAATATACGCGCGAGTATCGTTGTTTTGGTACTTTAAATACAAATAAAACTCTTCGGGAGTATATTCCTGCTCTTGTTCACTTTGTTCAGTATGCTGCGATGACGGAAGCGGCGCAAGGTAAGATATTTTTTTAAAATCTTTTCTATACTTATAATCGAGAATATAGTGGCGAGCTATCATAAATGCCGACGCCACAAATACCGCAACCAAAATAACCATTATTATATTTAAAAGAACTCTTTTAAGTTTAATCATTATTACTCCTATAGGTGTTTAAAATTGAAGCTACGGTAGTTAAAAACTCGTCTTTTACAGTTTTTGGCGACAGTATTTTAACTTTGTCACCAAAGCCGCAAAGCCAGCCAAAAAACTGCGGGCTTATGCGAACTGTTACGGTAACTGTAAATGTGTTTTGGTCGGGTACTATCATTACGTTTTTGCCAAAACGGTCAATAACGGCGCCTGCAAGCGAATTATCGCACTCAAGAGTTACATCATACTCGTTACCGCCAAACATACCAAACACACGGTCGGTATATATTCCTGCATCAAAATTCACGTTATTACGAGGTTGGTCACAAATTACAATATTATTTGTTTTATCTACCCTAAAATGCTTTATAACGCCGTTTTCGTCGGCAATAAGGTAATAATTCTCGTCGTCCCAACAAAGCGATAACGGAGATACCACATACTTTTTACCATCACGCTTAATTCGCTTTTGCTTTAGCGGTGTCCACTCAAAGTAATTAAACGAGATTTGTTTGTTTTTTGAAATTGCAAGGTTGATTTTATCTACGTTATAATAGATGGTTTCTTCCATTGATTTTATACGGCTTGTAACAAGCACCTGACCTGCAATTGACTCGGCATCGGTAGGACCTGCAAGAGTTTTTAGCTTTTTAATAAGGCTGTCGCTCTTTTTGGCGGTAATAAACCTCGAAGATTGAACGGCGTCAACCAAAAGCCGCAGTTCTGCAAGCTCGAACTTACGCGACATTAGTCGGTACTCGGTGCGTTTTCCGTTACGTACCTGTAAAATATCGGCATTATAGTACTCGGTTAGTAGCATAATATCGTCATAAATAGCCTTGCGCTCGGCGGTTATGTTAAGGCTATATAAATAGTCTATTATTTCACTCATTGTTACGCCGCAATTTTCGTCGGTTACAGTTTGCAAATAATCGTATAAATAAAGCGGCCGTAGTTTTTTACTATAATTCATAATATCACCTAAAACAATAATAGCATAAAAAAACCTGTAATGCAAATGCATTACAGGTTTTATAAATTATTTTACAAGAGTGATAATTGCCATCTCAGCGTTATCGCCGCGACGGGGACCCTTTTTAATAATTCTTGTGTAGCCGCCGTTACGGTCAGCGTATGAGGGGCCAATCTCTGTAAAGAGCTTGTTAACAACATCCTCTTTTGTGATGTATGATAAAGCCTGGCGTTTTGAATGAAGTGTATCATTCTTGCCGAGTGTAATCATTTTCTCGGTGATTCTTCTAACTTCTTTGGCACGCATGAGAGTTGTTTCAATTGAGCCGTTTTCGAGAAGATAGGTCACCATACCTCTGAGCATTGCGCGACGGTGGTCTGTCGGTCTGCCCAGTTTTCTGTATCCTGACACCTTAGTATACCTCCATTAATATATTAGTCGTCGTCCCTTTTAAGTGACAACCCGAGTGACGCAAGCTTGCCAATAACCTCATCAAGAGATTTACGGCCAAGGTTACGCACTTTCATCATGTCTTCCTCGCTTTTGTTTGTGAGGTCCTCAACAGTACTGATACTTGCACGCTTTAAGCAGTTGAAAGAACGAACTGAAAGGTCAAGCTCTTCAATAAGCATTTCAAGAACTTTCTCTTTGCGTGTTTCTTCTTTTTCTACCATAATTGATGCATTCTTTGCTTTTTCAGAAAGGTCAATGAAGAGGTTTAAGTGCTCGTTCATAATTCTTGCTGCCATAGAAACTGCATCAGATGCTGTAACAGTTTGGTTTGTCCAAACGTCAAGTGTGAGTTTATCAAAGTCTGTGATTTGGCCTACACGTGTATTGTCTACTGTGTAGTTTACCTTTAAAACAGGTGTGAAGTTTGAATCAACAGCGAGCATATTTACTTGGTCTTGAGTATATTTTTTATTAGCCTCTGCGCCAACGTAACCACGTCCACGGTCAATAACCATTTCAATGTTTAATACTGCGTCTTCTGAAAGAGTAGCAATAACGTGCTCGGGGTTTAAAATTTCAACTTCACTGTCGAGTTTAATGTCGCCAGCCGTTACAATGCCGGGGCCTTTTGCCTCGATGTAAACGGTTTTGGGTTCCTCGCAATACAGCTTGGGGATAATGCCTTTAATATTCAGTATAATCTCAATTACTTCTTCTTTTACGCCTTCAATCGACATAAACTCGTGGGGTACGTTGTTGATTTTTGCACAAACAACTGCGTAGCCTTCAAGTGTTGATAAAAGGATTCTGCGAAGCGCATTACCGAGAGTAATACCATAGCCTGTTTCAAGCGGTTCAGCTATAAAACGTCCGTACTCGCCCTTTTCGCCTTGAATTTGTGTTTCAATGCGCGGTCTTTCCATCTCAATCATTTAAAAAGCCTCCCTTTTCATAATGTTATGCTGCATTATTTAGAATACAACTCGACGATAAGATGTTCTTCGATAGGAAGATCAATATCTTCTCTTTCGCAAACTGCAACAACTTTACCTGTTGTGCCGTCTTTTTCGAGCCATTTTACAATAGCGCGTTTTTCGTTTGCTTCTACAATGCTCTTGATTTTTTCGGAACTCATGCTACCTTCTTTGATAGCAATAACATCGCCAACGCTTACAAGGTAAGAAGGAATGTTTACCTTTGCACCGTTAACGGTAAAGTGACCGTGGCGAACAAGTTGTCTTGCCTCCGGTCTAGACATAGCAAAGCCTAATCTATAAACCACGTTGTCAAGTCTGCTTTCTACGATTGAAAGAAGATTTTCACCGGTAACGCCTTGCTTTTTAACAGCCATTTCATAGTATTTAGCGAATTGGCTTTCTAAAACGCCATAATACTTTCTAACTTTTTGCTTTTCTCTAAGCTGAAGGCCGTATTCAGAAAATTTCTTTCTGCTTTGACCGTGTTGACCGGGCGCATAAGCACGACGCTCGATAGCGCACTTACCGGTATAGCAACGTTCGCCCTTTAAAAAGAGCTTTTGACCTTCACGTCTGCACTGACGGCAAACAGCACCAGTATATCTAGCCATTTATGTGTCCTCCCTTATACTCTTCTTCTCTTAGGCGGTCTGCAACCGTTGTGAGGAATAGGTGTTACGTCTTTAATCATTGAGATTTCAAGACCAGCTGTTTGAAGCGCACGGATAGCAGCTTCACGACCTTGACCAGGTCCTTTAACATAAACCTCTACAGTTTTAAGACCATGCTCCATAGCGAGTTTAGCAGCCTGTTCTGCAGCCATTTGTGCAGCAAAAGGTGTGCTCTTTCTGGAGCCTTTAAAGCCCATTTCACCAGCTGATGCCCATGAAATTGCGTTTCCGTTTACATCAGTGATGGTAACAAGTGTGTTGTTGAACGATGAGCGAATGTGAGCAGCTCCGCGTTCAATATTCTTTTTTACACGGCGTTTTGTACCGACTTTTTTTGTTGCTTTAGCAGCCATTTACATTCACTCCTTTACTTTTTCTTATTAGCCATAGTTTTTCTGGGGCCTTTTCTTGTACGAGCGTTTGTTTTTGAACGCTGACCCCTTACAGGTAAGCCTTTTCTATGTCTAGTTCCTCTGTAACAGCCAATATCTATAAGACGCTTAATATCAAGAGCAACTTCGCGCTTAAGATCACCTTCTACGAGGTAGCCGTCCATTGCAGCTCTGATTTTTGAAATTTCATCCTCGGTTAAATCCTTAACTCTTGTGTCAGGATTTACGCCGGCAGCTGCGAGTATTTTGTTTGAGCTTGTTCTACCGATACCATAGATGTATGTGAGACCAATCTCAACTCTTTTTTCGTTGGGTAAATCAATACCAGCAATTCTTGCCATGTGGTAAATACACCTCCAAATTCTAAATTAACCCTGCTTTTGTTTATGCTTAGGGTTTTGGCAGATAACCATTATCTTACCGTGTCTTCTAATTACTTTGCACTTTTCGCATATAGGTTTTACGGAAGGTCTTACCTTCATTGTAAATTCCTCCTTTAACTATTTAGCTCTCCAAATAATCCTACCTTTGGAAAGGTCATAAGGTGACATTTCAAGTTTTACTGTGTCACCCGGCAGGATTTTAATATAGTTCATACGGAGCTTGCCGGATATATGTGCCTGAATCTGATGTCCGTTGTCAAGCTCTACTGTGAAAGTGGCGCCGGGGAGTGCTTCGAGCACCTTACCCTCAACCTCAATCATATCTTCTTTTGACATAAATTAATCCTCCGAATAATAACTTACTCTTGCACTGTCAAAATGTGCGCACAGTCATCATCAATATAAAATGTATGTTCAAAGTGCGCTGAAAGTTTACCGTCAGCAGTTGTAACGGTCCAGCCATCGTGTCTGTCGATAAGCACTTTTTCGGTGCCCTCATTTATCATTGGCTCAATGGCAACCGTTGCGCCTTTTGGAAGACGAAGGCCGTGACCTGCTTTGCCAAAGTTTGCAACCGACGGATCTTCGTGAAGGTCGCGGCCTACGCCGTGGCCCACAAAGTCACGCACTACTGAAAAGCCGTTTGACTCACAGTAGCTTTGTACTGTATGTCCGATATCGCCAAGGCGAACACCGGCTTTTAGTATTTGGTAAACGTTTTCAAGCGATGTTTTTGTAACATCCATAAGCTTTAAAGCATTAGGCTTTACATTGCCTACTGCAAAGGTTGCGGCGCTGTCGCCGTGAAAGCCGTTTATATACGCGCCAACGTCAACACTTATGATGTCGCCGTCTTTGATAATTGTATCTTTAGACGGGATACCGTGTATTACAACGTTATTTGGCGATATACAAGCGCTTGCAGGGAAACCGCCGTAGCCTTTAAAGGACGGTATCGCGCCGTGTGAGCGGATATAATCCTCTACAATAGCATCAAGCTCTTTAGTTGACATACCTGCCTTAATTGATTTACCTGCTGTTGCAAGTGCACCGGCTGTTATTGAACCGGCTTTTCGCATAAGGCGTATATCACTGTCAGATTTGATTATAATCATTTGCAAAATCCTTCGATTGCTTTAAATGTAAGAGCAGTAGTGTCCTTAAGTTCTTCTTGACCTTCTACTGTAACAAGCTTGCCGCGGCTTTGGTAATAAGCCTTGAGCGGTTCAGTCTGGTCGTGATAGATTTTAAGACGTTCAAGCACTGTTTCAGGCTTGTCGTCGTTACGGATAACAAGCTCGGTGCCACAGCCGTCGCAAGTTTTGTTGTCTTTTGAGGGCTTGTAGTCGAGATGGTATGTCATACCGCACGAGGGACATGAGCGTCTGCCGGACATTCTTTGGACTATTCGCTTATCTTCTACTTCGATAGAGAGTGCGAAGTCAATTTCTACATTAAGTTTATCAAGTGCTTCAGCCTGCGGAATTGTACGGGGGAAGCCGTCGAGGATAAAGCCGTTTTTGCAATCGTCTTGTGCAAGACGGTCTTTGATAAGAGCAATTACGGTTTCGTCGGGAACGAGTCTTCCTGAATCAGTGTACGATTTAACCTCAAGGCCGAGGGGCGAGCCGCTTTTGATAGCGGCACGAATCATATCACCTGTAGAAATTGCGGGGATGTTATATTTTTTAGTTATGTTTTCAGCCTGTGTACCTTTACCGGCACCGGGCGCACCTAATAAAATAAGTTTCATAAAGTTTACTCCTATTTTACTCTAAGAAGCCTTTGTAGTGGCGCATAAGCATTTGTGACTCAAGTGTTTTAACAGTTTCAAGAGCTACACCAACAACGATGATAAGTGATGTACCACCGATTGCAAGGCTTGCAAGGTTTTGGTTAAACATTGCAACAAGGCTCGGAGCTGCTGATAAAATACCAAGGAACAATGCACCGATTAAGGTGATTCTGTTAAGAGTTTTTGTGATGTAATCTGCTGTAGGCTTACCGGGACGAATACCCATAATAAAGCCACCGTTCTTTTTAAGGTTTGATGCAACCTCAACAGGATTGAACGAGATTACTGAATAGAAATAACTAAAGAATACAATTAATAGGAACATAAGAAGTGTGTAAACCCAACCACCAACATTGAGTGCGTTTACTACTTTTCCAAACCAAGTATCAAGAAGCTTGGGGAAGAAGTTTGCAATCGTTGCAGGAAGTACTACAAACGACTGAGCAAAGATGATGGGGAGAACACCTGTCATATTAACTTTAAGCGGAATGTGTGTGTTCTGGCCGCCGTACATTTTTCTGCCGACAACCTTTTTGGCGTACTGAACGGGAATTCTGCGCTCGCCGTTTGTCATAAATACAACAAACGCAACAAGAGCGAGAGTGCCGAGCACGATAAGAATAAGCACAATCCAGTTAATAACGCTTGTGCTGATAAGAGCACGAGCTGATGCAACGAGTGCAGGAAGTCTTGCAATGATACCTGCAAAGAGAATCATTGAGATACCGTTACCGATACCCTTTTCGTTTATGAGCTCACCGAGCCACATTATTACCATAGCACCTGCTGCAAAGGCAAAGGTTATTACAAAACCGCCAAACACGCCAACGTTTTTGTCAACGATTTGGAAGCCTTCAGCGTTTAATAAAACGGTGTAGTAACCAAAGCCGAGTACAAATGAGAGAACAACGGTTAAAATTTTTGTCCATCTGTCCATAATTCTTTTACCGCGTTCACCGTCTTCTTTCATTATTCTTTCAAAGGCAGGAATTGCTACCATTAAAAGCTGCATAATGATTGAAGCATTAATATAAGGCGAGATTGAAAGCGAGAAGAAAGTAGCTTTCTCCATAGCGCCACCGGCCATTATATTAAAGAAACTAAAGATGTTGTTGCTTTCTGAGTATCTTTGGAATAAACCCGCAAGACCTTCAGCATCCAAAAACGGAACAGGAATTGCTGAACCGAGTCTGAAAAGAAGAATGATAAATGCAGTAAAAAGTATCTTTTTTCTAAGGTCTTCAATTTTCCAAGCATTTGCAAATACTTTAAACAACTAAATCACCTCAACCTTACCGCCGGCTGCTTCGATTGTTGCTTTTGCACCTGCTGTTATTTTTGTGCAGCGTACTTTAATTGCTTTTTCTAACTCGCCGCCGCCGATGATTTTAAGGCCATCGTATTTTTTGCTTGAAAAACCTGCGTCAATTACTGCGTCAATATCTACATATTTTCTTGCATCGAAACCGTTAAGGTCTGATACTTTAAGCACAACATATTGCTTAGCGAAAATATTGTTGAAGCCTCTTTTAGGGAGACGTCTTTGCAACGGCATCTGACCGCCTTCGAAACCGGGTCTTACGCCACCGCCTGAACGGGCTTTTTGACCTTTGTGTCCTTTACCGGCTGTTTTGCCGTTACCTGAACCGGGGCCTCTACCCTTTCTTTTTGCTTCTGTAGTAGAACCTACTGCAGGAGAAAGTTCGTTTAACTTCATTTGTGTGCACCTCCTTATTTGGCTTCTTCAACCTTTACAAGGTGAGATATTTTTGTGATTTTGCCCTTTGTTGCGTCGTTTTCGGGCTGAACTGTTACGTCACCGATTTTTCTAAGACCGAGTGATTTTGCAGTTGCGATTTGGTCGTCTTTTCTACCGATAAGACTTTTTACGAGAGTAACTTTAACACTTGCCATTAAAAATACCTCCCTTAACCTACAATCTCTTCAACTGTCTTGCCGCGACGAGCTGCAACCTGAGCTGCATCCTCAAGGCTCTTAAGACCGTTGATTGTGGCATGAACCACGTTGATTTTATTACGTGAACGTAATGCTTTTGTTCTAATATCTTTAATACCGGCCATCTCAACGACTGCACGGACTGCACCGCCGGCGATAACACCGGTACCAGGTGCTGCAGGCTTCATAATAACCATAGAAGCGTCATATTTGCCTACGATGTCATGAGGAATTGTTGAATCCTTCATGCTGATTTTTACAATATTTTTCTTTGCATCCTCAATACCTTTGCGGATAGCTTCGGGAACCTCGGCAGCCTTGCCGATACCAGCTCCAACATGGCCCTGGCCGTCGCCAACTACGATAAGAGCTGAGAATTTCATAATTCTACCACCCTTAACGGTTTTTGAAACACGGTTGAGAGAAACTACACGTTCTTTAAGGTCGAGTACGCTCGAGTCTATTAAAGTTGCCATATTTTCCGTCTCCTTAACCTAGAATTTAAGTCCGCCTTCACGGGCGCCGTCTGCCAGTGCTTTAACTCTACCGGTGTATACAAAACCACCGCGGTCGAAAACTACTGTTTCAATCTTTGCAGCAAGTGCTTTTTCAGCAACTGCTTTACCTACTTGGAAAGCAGCGTCCTTGTTGCCGCCGTATTCTGTGAAATCTTTTTCAACAGTTGAAGCGCTAACAAGTGTCTTGCCGTTTACATCATCAATGATTTGTGCATAGATATGCTTTGCAGAACGGAATACGCAAAGACGCGGGCATTCAGGGGTTCCGGAAATTTTAGCGCGAACTCTTTTATGTCTTTTAATTCTTGCAGCTTTGCTGTCATGTCTTTTAACCATGATATTTTCCTCCCTTTATTATTTTGATTTACCGGCTTTGCCTTCTTTACGCTTGATAACTTCATCAGCGTATCTGATACCTGCTCCCTTGTAAGGCTCGGGAGGTCTCTTCATTCTTACGTTAGCTGCGAATTGGCCAACAAGCTGTTTGTCAGCGCCTGCAATCACAACTGTGTTGGGGCCCGGTACCTCGATGGTGATACCGTCAACGGGCTCTACAATTACCTGGTGTGAATAACCAAGGTTCATAACAAGGTTTTTACCTTGAAGCTGTGCTCTGTAACCAACACCGCTGATTTCGAGCTGCTTTTTGTAGCCTGTTGTTACACCTTCAATCATATTTGCGATAAGTGTTCTTGAAAGACCGTGAAGTGCTCTGTAGAACTTATCGTCAGAAGGACGCTCAACGATAACTTCGTTACCGTTAACGCTTACTTTGATGTCAGCGTTGATTTGCTCTGAAAGAGTAGCTTTTGCACCCTTTACAGTTACAACGTTGTTTGCATCAACTTTAACTTCGACACCCGCAGGAACGGTTATCGGTTTTCTACCTATTCTTGACATTGTGTACCTCCTTACCAAACAAATGCAAGTACTTCGCCGCCAACGCCGGCTTTTCTTGCCTGTTTGTCTGTCATTATGCCCTTAGAGGTTGATACGATTGCAATGCCAAGGCCTCTCATTACGCGGGGAAGCTCTTCGCAGGGTGCGTAAATTCTAAGGCCGGGTTTTGAAATTCTCTTAAGGCCCTGGATAACTCTTGTCTTTTTCTCACCGTATTTTAATGTGAGGACAATTGTACCCTGAAGGTTATCTTCAACAACCTTCATATCTTTAATGTAGCCCTCGTTAACAAGAATTTGGCAAATTGCCTTTTTCATGTTTGAAGCGGGGATTTCTACTGTATCGTGTTTTGCCGAATTAGCATTTCTTATTCTTGTGAGCAAATCGGCGATAGGGTCTGTAATTTGCATAATTGTACCTCCTACCAGCTTGCTTTCTTAACGCCAGGGATTTGACCTTTGTAAGCCAATTCTCTGAAGCAAATTCTGCAGATGCCATAGTTTCTGAGGTAAGCATGAGGTCTACCGCAGATTTTGCATCTGTTATACTCTCTTGTAGAGAATTTTTGGGTCTTTTGTTGTTTTAAAATCATTGCCTTTTTAGCCATAAAATTCCCTCCTTATCTTGCAAACGGAGCGCCCAAAAGTGTGAGCAACTCTTTTGCTTGTTCGTCAGTTTCTGCTGTTGTAACAAAAACGATGTCCATACCTCTAATCTTCTCTACCTTATCGTATTCGATTTCGGGGAAGATAAGCTGCTCTTTAATACCAAGAGCGTAGTTACCGCGTCCGTCAAATGCGTTGGGGTTAATACCACGGAAGTCACGTACACGGGGAAGAGCTACGTTGAAGAGTCTATCAACGAACTCATACATTTTTTCGCCACGAAGAGTAACCTTTGCACCAATTGCCATACCTTCACGAACTTTGAAGTTAGCAACTGACTTTCTTGCAGCACAGGGAACAGCTTTTTGACCGGTTATGATACCGAGTTCTTCGCAAACGTTTGCGATTACCTTGCTGTTATCCTTTGCATCGCCACAGCCAACGTTGATAACAATCTTGTTGAGCTTGGGAATTTGCATAGGGCTCTTGTAGTTGAATTTTTTCATAAGGGCAGGAGCAACTTCGTTTACGTATAAATCTTTAATTCTTGACATATTTCTTTACTCCTTCCTTAAAATGTTTCGCCACAGTCTTTGTTTTTGCAAACGCGAACTTTTGTGCCGTCTTCAAGTACTTTATAACCTACTCTTGTAGGCATTTTGCATTTAGGGCAGATAACCTGCACCTTGCAAGCGTAGATAGCGCCTTCAGCCTGAACTCTGCCACCAACTTCGCCCTGTCTTTTGGGTTTGATGTGCTTTGTTACCATGTTAGCTTTTTCTACGATAACTTTTCCTTCTTTGGGTGAAACTTCAAGTACCTTGCCCTGTAATCCACGGCTTTTGCCTGAAAGAACAAGAACTGTATCTCCCTTTTTAACATGTAATTTACTCATTTACCGATTCCTCCTTACAGCACTTCAGGAGCGAGTGAAAGAATTTTTGTGTATTCTTTATCACGAAGCTCTCTTGCTACAGGTCCAAAGATACGAGTACCTTTGGGGGTTTTATCTTCTTTTATGATAACCGCTGCGTTTTCATCGAATCTGATAAAAGAGCCGTCTGCTCTTTTTACGCCTTTTACGGTGCGAACTACAACTGCCTTAACAACGTCACCCTTTTTAACAGTGCCGCCGGGAGCTGCTTTCTTTACAGAACAAACAATTACATCGCCGATACCTGCGTATCTTCTTCTTGTGCCACCAAGTACACGGATGCACATAAGTTCTTTTGCACCGGTATTGTCAGCAACCTTAAGATATGTCTGCTGTTGTACCACGATTTTGTCCTCCTTATTATATCTTGTTTATTATTTAGCCTTTTCGATTATTCTTACAAGTCTCCATCTTTTGTCTTTAGAAAGCGGTCTTGTTTCCATAACCTCAACTGTATCACCGATACCGCACTCGTTGTTTTCATCGTGTGCTTTGAGTTTATATGTTTTCTTAATAACTTTCTTGTACAAAGGATGCTTTACGTTGTCTTTTACAGCAACAACGATGGTTTTTTCCATTTTGTCGCTAACTACTGTACCCACACGGGTTTTTCTAAGTGTTCTTTCCATTTAACAATTCCTCCTTTATCAAGAAATTACTTGCTTTCCTGCAACTCGAGCTGACGAAGGACAGTATTTACTCTTGCAATGTCTTTCTTCACTGCTGCGATACGCTGCGGGTTTTCAAGCTGGTTTGTTGAATGTTGAAATTTTAAATTAAAAAGTTCTTTTTTGAGGTCAGTGAGCTTTGATTCGAGCTCAGCTACGCTCAATTCTCTGAGTGAACTTGCTTTCATGTGTTAACCAATCCTTTCCTTAAAGTTCGGTATTAAAACCGTTCTTAATTTTCGCCCGCTTTGTTGTTTTCGAAAGAAGCCTTTGTTACAAACTTACATTTGATAGGAAGTTTGTGCATTGCAAGGCGCATAGCTTCTCTTGCCTGTTCTTCGGTTACGTCTGCGATTTCAAACATAACTCTGCCGGGTTTAACAACTGCTACCCAGTATTCTACCGAACCTTTACCAGAACCCATACGAGTTTCAGCAGGTTTTTGTGTTACAGGCTTATCGGGGAAGATTTTAATCCATACGCGACCGCCTCTTTTGAGGTATCTTGTCATAGCGATACGGGCAGCCTCGATTTGATTGTTTGTAATCCATGAAGGCTCTGTTGCAACAAGACCGTATTCACCGTATGCAAGTGTATTGCCACGAGTAGCCTTGCCCTTCATGCGACCCCTTTGAACTTTTCTGTATTTTACTCTCTTAGGGATAAGCATTATTTAGCGCCTCCTTCTCTTTTAGATGTTCTCTTTACATCAGCAAGAATTTCGCCCTTATAAATCCATACTTTAACACCGAGTTTACCGTATGTGGTATCAGCTTCTGCAAAACCGTAGTCGATGTCAGCACGGAGTGTTTGAAGCGGGATTGTACCTTCGTGGTATGTTTCGCTTCTTGCGATTTCAGCGCCGTTAAGTCTACCTGATATCATAATTTTGATACCCTTAGCACCTGTGCGCATTGTTCTGCCGATTGACTGTTTCATAACACGTCTGAACGCAATTCTCTTTTCGAGCTGTGCTGCGCAGCTTTCAGCTACGAGCTGTGCGTTTGTGTCGATGTTTTTAACTTCGATGATTTTTACATCTACTTTTTTGCCTGTCATTTTAACAAGCTCTGCTTTGAGCTTTTCAATTTCAGAACCGCCGCGGCCGATTACAAGACCGGGTTTTGCGCATGAAAGAAGAACTCTCATGTTGCTGCCGTCTGCTGAACGCTCAATTTCTATTTTAGGAAGTCCTGCGTCATAGTATTTTTTCTTTAAGAACTCACGAACTTTGTAGTCCTCGAGGATAAGGTCGCCTGCAACGCTGTCCTTAGCTATCCATCTTGAGTCCCAACCTTTAATAACGCCGACTCTCATTCCGTGTGGATGTACTTTTTGTCCCATATTATGCCTCCTTCTCCTCTAACACGATTGTAACGTGAGAAGTTCTTTTGTTAATTCTGAAAGCTCTTCCCTGTGCTCTGGGCATAATTCTCTTAAGAATAGGGCCTGCACAAACGAAACACTCTTTAACAATAAGATTGTCTACGTTCATACCGAAATTGTTTTCGGCATTTGCCATTGCGCTCTTAAGAAGTTTTGCAACCGGTTGTGAAGCTGCTTTGTTGGTGTTCTTTAAAACTGCCATAGCGTACTTAGCCGGTTTGTTTCTAATGAGGTCAAGAACTATGCTAACCTTGCGAGGAGAGATTCTAAGATATTTTAAATGTGCTTTTGCTTGCATTTATATATTCCTCCTTGCTCTTACTTTGATGTTTTAGAGCCCGCATGGCCTCTAAAAGTTCTTGTGGGAGCAAACTCGCCGAATTTATGACCAACCATATCTTCGGTTACATAAATCGGTACGTGTTTTCTTCCGTCATGGATTGCGATTGTGTGACCAACAAAATCGGGGAAGATTGTTGATGCTCTCGACCAGCTCTTGAGCACAATCTTTTCGCCGGTTTCGTTCATTTTTCTAACTTTTGCTAAAAGCTTGGGGTCAACGAAAGGACCCTTTTTAACGCTTCTACCCATTTAAATAATCCTCCTTCCGGCTTATGCGTCATTACGACGTTTAACGATGAATTTGTTTGAACGGTTTTTCTTAGCACGTGTCTTGTAACCAAGAGTGGGTTTACCCCAAGGTGTAACAGGACCGGGACGACCGATAGGTGATTTACCCTCACCACCACCGTGGGGATGGTCGCAGGGGTTCATAACCGAACCGCGAACTGTAGGACGAACGCCCATGTGACGTTTTTTACCAGCTTTACCGATTGTTACGTTTGAGTGGTCGCCGTTTGAAACGGTACCGATTGTTGCAAGACAGTTAAGTTTGATAAGTCTAACTTCGCCTGAAGGAAGTCTTACCTGAGCGTAACCGTTTTCTTTAGCCATAAGCTGTGCAGAGTTACCAGCTGAGCGAACGAGCTGTGCGCCTTTGCCGGGGTGAAGCTCTACGTTGTAAATAAATGTACCAACGGGAATGTTTTCAAGCGGAAGTGTGTTACCTGCTTTAATATCAGCTTCGGGGCCTGCTACGAGCTTATCGCCAACCGAAACGCCGTCGGGACAAATGATGTATGCCTTTTCGCCGTCTTCATACTTGATGAGTGCAATGAATGCTGAACGGAAAGGGTCATACTGAATTGACTCTACTGTTGCTGCAACGCCGAATTTAGCGTTTCTTTTAAAGTCAATAACTCTGTACTTTCTCTTGTTACCGCCACCTTGATGACGAACAGTGATTCTACCGTAGCTGTTACGGCCCGAATTCTTTTTAACGTGTGTGAGAAGTGACTTTTCGGGAGCGTCCTTTGATAATACGCTGTAGTCAACGTTTGTCATTTGACGTCTGCCGGGAGTTGTAGGTTTGTATGTTTTAATAGCCATTATTAACTCCTCCTTACATCATACCGTCAAAGAACTCGATTGTCTTTGACTCTTGTGTGAGTGTTACGTACGCTTTTTTGCTTTTTGCAGTAAAGCCTGAGTGAACACCCATTCTTTTTTCTTTACCTGAGCAGTTTACTGTTGTAACCTTTTCAACTTTAACGCCGAAGATTTTTTCAACAGCTTCTTTAATTTCAACCTTGTTTGCATCAACTGCTACTTTAAATGCGTAGGTTTTGTTTTGCATACCTGCCATCGATTTTTCAGAGATGATAGGTTTTTGAATTACGTCATATACTGACTTCATTATGCGTACACCTCCTCGATTTTCTTAACGGCATCCGCTGTAAGAACGAGCTTTTCATACTTAAGGATATCGTAGGTGTTGATTGTGTTTGTAAGAGCTGTTTTAACACCGGGGATGTTAGCAGCGCTCTTAATGAAGAAGTTGTTGTGCTCTGCATTAACGATTAAGCCTTTGCAAACGCCGAGGGCGTCAAGCATATTAACAACTGTTTTTGTTTTGTAGTCTTCAACTGTGATGCTGTCTACAACGATGAGGTTGCCTTCAGCAAGTTTTGTTGAAAGAGCTGATTTAAGAGCAAGTCTTCTAAGCTTTTTATTGATTGCAAAACGGTAGTCACGGGGCTTGGGTGCAAATACGATACCGCCGTGTGTCCACTGCGGGCTTCTTGTTGAACCCTGTCTTGCGTGGCCTGTACCCTTTTGTCTCCAGGGTTTTTTGCCGCCGCCAGAAACCTCAGCGCGTGTAAGAGCTGATTGTGTACCTTGTCTTTGGTTTGCGAGGTAGTTTGTAACTGCCATGTGCATTGCAGGCTTGTTAGCCTCGATAGCGAAGATTGCATCGTTAAGTTCCATTGTTGAAACTTTTTCGCCGTTCATGTTCAATACGTCGATTGTAGCCATTATGTTTTACCTCCCTCTTAACCGTTTTTAACAGTGCTCTTTACGGTTACTACTGAACCTTTAGGACCAGGAATAGCACCCTTAACTACGAGCAAGTTGTTTTCAGTGTCAATTTTTACGATGTCGAGATTTTGAACTGTTACTTTAACAGCGCCCATGTGTCCCGGCATCTTTTTGCCTTTGTAGATTCTTGAAGGCGATGAACATGCGCCCATTGAACCTGCATGTCTGTGGGTAGGACCGCCACCGTGTGTCATCGGTCCGCGATGACCGTTGTAACGTTTGATGGTACCGGCAAAACCTTTACCCTTTGAAATACCTGTTACGTCAACGCCTGCGCCAACTTCGAATGAGTCAACTGCGATTACGTCGCCAACGTTTACTGAGTCAGTATCGTCGAGTCTAAACTCTTTAAGGATGCGTTTGTAAGCAACGCCTGCCTTGTCGAAATGACCTTTCATAGGTTTTGTTACATTGTTTTCTTTTGCGTCAGCATAACCGAGCTGAACTGATGCATAACCGTCTTTTTCAACTGTTTTCTTTTGTACTACTGTACAAGGTCCAGCTTGGATGACAGTTACCGGAACTACATTACCGTTTTCGTCGAAAACTTGTGTCATTCCGATTTTCTTTCCGATAATACCTTTTTTCACTTTCTTTTCCTCCTTAGGTTATTGGTTGATTTAATCAACATGACCCCGACAATTTTTGACTATTAGAGTTTAATCTCTATGTCAACGCCTGCCGGAAGCTCAAGATTGCTAAGAGCCTCAGCTGTTTTTGCTGTGGGCTTAACAACATCAATCAGACGAATATGAGTTCTTCTCTCAAACTGTTCTCTTGAATCTTTATACTTATGAACAGCGCGAAGAATGGTGACTACTTCTTTTTTTGTAGGTAACGGAATAGGACCCGAAACTACAGCGCCTGTTCTTTCAGCAGCATCAATGATTTTACGAGCTGTTTGGTCAACGAGCATTGACTCATAGCCTTTGATTCTGATTCTGATTTTTTCTGACTTTGCCATTTGCTTATCCTCCTTAAATAATGAATTATTTGGTTTTGACAGCAATTTTACCGAAATAAATTTTAACACTAAGCCGTGTGTTCCACACGCTCCCATAAAAAAATCGGTTAATTTTAACCGAACCTTTGGCGCAAAAACTCTCTTTTGCGGCTTACCGGATACATCCGGCAGTTCCAAGAACCTTTACTGTGTTTAAATTTAGACCGTTTGCCGCCCGGTTTTAAACCGAACATACTCCGCGGAAATTCCCTGCAAAAGACAGGACAAATGCTGCCTTGCAGCCACCTCCCGCATCATCGCATTTAGTCACGCCTAATGATTATAACACAGGTGTATATAAATTGCAACACTTTTTTTAAAAAATTTTTTTTACAATTTAAACCGAGTTTTTTCCTTATTATATATAATAAAAGACTCAACCAAATCGGTTGAGTCTTTTTTGTTTTATTCGAAATAATACTTACATGCAACAACTGCCATTTCTTGACGCTTGATATTTTGTTTGGGTTTAAAGTAAAGTTTGTTATTTTCTAACGAACCTTCAAAAACGCCTGTTAAAAATGAAAGTTTAACATAAGGTATTGCCCAATCAGCGATATCAGCGCTGTCTACAATAGCAAGTTTATTAAAGTATGCATCGGCATCAGCTTTGTTTTTGTTATAAACCTGTTGAACTGTTGCGGTTTCGCCCTCGCGATAAAGTAATATATCAACCATGATTTTTGCAAGCTGCTCACGGGTGGTAGTTGAGCTACCGTCAAATATGAGTTTACCGTTTGCATCGTAGGTACCGCTGAGTACACCAAGTGCCGAAGCGGCTTTTACATAGTTGAGTGCCCAAGGCTCAATGCTATCGGTAAAGCTGTGTTCAACATTAGCGAATTGTGAAGCATCAACACCCATAAGTCTTACTGCGATTGCGGCAACCTCGTATCTTGTCATACCGCTATCTGCATTAAAGTTGCCTTTTTCATCGCCTTTGAAAAGACCAATTCCGCTCTTATTAAGTGCATAAACATAACTTTGAGCCCACTGCGGAATTAATGACTGGTCATTGTAATTAACTTCGCTCTTTTGAGATGAAATACAAATTTGAACAAAATCGCTTGTACCGTTTTGGTAGGTAACCTCGGCATAAACAATTGTGTTGCCTGTTTCTAACTTAATTGTATTTGATGCCGAAACTGTCTTTTTAGCATCAGCATAAAGCTTGTAAGTACAATTTTTAGCTTTTATATCGAGTGTGTATGTATCTTGATTTTTAGCAGTCTCAACATAAACGTAGTTTGATGTGTTTTGAACACCGCCGATTGTAATGCCCGAATCATCATATACAAATTTGATTTCGGTCAGGCTCGAATTACTGCCATCTTCAGATGTAACAACTATGTATGCACTTCTGTTGCCGTATACATCAATAACACCTGTAGGTTCAATTGATGTTAAGTTTTTATCAAGGTATACGGTATAGGTTGCGCCCTCAGACACTGTAGGCTCGATTGTAAACAAGCCTTTTGTAACAACCTGTAAGCTGCCATCAGCATTAGCGGTTGCGCCTTTAACTGATAAAAGGTCAGCCTTATTTGATTTTGAAATATTTACAACAAGCGAAACTAAAGTTGATGTTACGCCGTCTTGTGCAACTACCGCAAGTGTATACGCACCCTCTTTAACATTGTTAACAGTAATTTTGTTGTCAATCATTGCATAGGCTTCTGTACCTCTGAATACAGTAGCGGTAGCATCGGGTGAAATTTCAATATCAAATGTAAAGCTTTTTGTACCTCTTGGTACGGTAATTTCATAGCAGCTATCGGTTTTTACAAGACCCGAAACCGATAAGATTTCGCACTCTTTACTAAAACCGCGTGTTACATAAACTGTGTAATACTCTTTTGTCACGCCATCAGAGAGCTCATAAACGAACTCTTTGGTCTGGCCTCTGTAATCGAAAGTTACGGTCGAGCTGTTAAGTTCGTTCAACGAAGCATCTAAAAGTTTTGTTGAATAAGCTGCCGATTGAGCAGGCTCAAACACAAATTCATCGCTATCGGTTGTAAAATAAACCTCTCTGCTTTGGCAAGCCTGACCGTTTAAGGCAAACGGGAAAGCAGGGCCTTCTCTTGTAACAGTAAATTTATAAGGCACTGCAACCTGACCGTCGGGCGAGTATGCAACAAACACAAAATAGTTTTTGGTATTTTTAAGTGTAAGCGCACCTGTTACCTTCTCTGCATCGGTAAGGTTACCGATGTTTGAAAACTCGGCATCTGAATTGAAAATTTTGTAGCTAAAATTATTAGCTGTAACAACAGGTGAGAATTTATATGAATCAGACGGAACTGTAGCGGTCATTGTTAAAGCATTGTCATCTTTAACAACGCCGTCAACGCTGAACTCTTGAACAACGCTTGACTTGATTGTTCTTGCGCCGTCCATATAGAAATAATCATACTTAATATTACCTGTAGGTGCAATTGAACTAAACTGTGACTTATAGTTTGCATCAACCGAAGGTAAAATAAAGGTACCTGTCATATCTACCTTCGAGTTTGCCGAACCCTCGTCGTAAATAAACTCGTCAGTGCCAAGTATTATGTTATCTCTGATAGAGACTTTATTTGTCAAGTCAGAAGCCGAAGCGTCATTACCAAGTTTAAAAAGCTTTGCGCCGGGGCTTATAAAGATATTATTGTTAAAGTCGACCTTTGAGGTACGGTTTTGGTAAATAGTAGCTTTATTTTTAATAATGTTACCCGAAAACTCAACTGTTGTTGAAAGTGACGGGTCGGTATCAGGCGAGCTGCCGCCTGTACGGGTTTCGATGCTAAGGTCCATTCCGATGTATGAGTTTTTAATACAAAGATAAGATTTTTTAACCTTATCGGCAACCTTAAACCAGCCCATTGACTTAAGACCTGAATTTTGCCAGTCGGCACAAAGTCCATCGAACACAAGTGTAGGCGAAGCAAGTTCGTCCATAAAATAGTTTGTGTAAGTAACTGACGCAGGTTGTTTCATATCAACCCTTTGAATACGGAAGTTGATAAGATGAGTTTCGTCTTTGTTATTAACGTTAGCGGTACCCGAAGAAGAGTGATGTGAGTTGCCGTTCCAGAACGAGAAAGCAAACTGGTTAGCTCTAACATCGGTACGACCTGTTACTCCGCTATTATGGTATACAGGTAAAGTTTTATATTCAGCTTTTTGATTAAGGACACAGTTTTTGAGCGTAATTACTGTTTTATTGTTGTTTACGCCGCGCATTATATCGTAAAATCTATGTGTAATTTCAAGGCCGTAAAGACTGATTGACGAACCCGATGCCGACTCAGCAATAAACACGTCTAAAACTTCGGTATTGGTTCCGTCTGTAAAAGCAGGATTATATGTCCATTCTCTGAACGGGTCAGACTCGTCTTTGACATTGGGGTTTTGGTTCCAGTCGTAGCCGTATGCCTGTACTGCTGCGCCAAAGTCGATTTTATTATATGTACCTGCGGCAATAAGAACCTGAGGAATACTGCTACCTGCAAGACGGTCAGCAGCTGTATGCGCATCGCTATAATCATCAAAAACGTTTTCACCAACTACAAATATATATTCTTCGCCGTCCCACATAATCGGTATTTCGGTTTTGTCGGGCAAGCCGTGTGCAGCGTACGAGAACATAACTGCAGTGTTTTTGATTGCAGGTGTTGAAGGGTCGTTAGGTACGCAAACATAGTCGGTTGCAAAATACTTTTGTGTATCGGCAAGCGCAATTGTGGCAAATGCTGACATAAGCATTATTACACAAAGAACACTCGCAAATAATCTTTTAGCCTTAATCATAAATGTTTCTTCCTTTCGGGACAACTATACTAATATATAATATACACATTAATTATAACAAAGGCAGTATTATAAATATATAACTTTATGTTGCATAAATCACACTAAATGTATACTGAATTATTTATCTTTAATTTTGTTTTTAACCGACTCAATAAGCTCGATAGTTTTAAATTTGAAACGAACACGACAAGATTTATTATTTGTTGCAATTTTTAAGCTGTCGCCCGAAAGAACAGTAGAAAGTTTTTGTTTATTTGTTTTTGCGCTGGAAGAAGAAATACAAATATCAGGAAACATTACACACCAAAAATTTTCGCCCTCGGCAGAGCCTATTTTTATATCAAGAGTATCGTAAACACCTGCAGGAAGGCTGACGCCCTCGTAGTCTTTGGTAGGAAAATATCGCTCGGTTACGCAAACGCTAACAGCGTTTTCACAACCGTTTTGCTTTAAAATCAATTCAGCTTTTTGTTTGAGATTTTCAAGATTTTTATTTGCAATATCTACCGCTTGTGTTTTATTATTCAAACCGCCAAACAACTCAGAACAGTAGTCGGCAATACCGTCGCGCACTTTTAGTTTTAGTTGTTGGTCGTTATCAGTATTTGAGTTTGCAACAATGTGAAAGCGCAAAACTCCGTCTTTAATTTGTTTTGCATCATTATTTAATGATATGCAATAAATTGCAAGCAGTATAAAAAAGCAACCAAACAAAGCAGATACGTAAAGTATAGATTTTTTCATATCAATCACACCTTTCAGGGTGATTATCGACACAAAAAAAGCACGCTATTCAGCGTGCTCGTTTATTGGTTTTGTAATGTAAGTGTCTTTGTATTTTGTAATAAGTGTTTGGTAAGCCATTTTACAGGCTTTATAGTTTTTAAAAATTCCGTAAACAGCCGACCCTGACCCGCTCATCATTGAAAAATCAGCGCCGCAGTTTAAAAGCTCGTTTTTTATGTCGGCAATAACAGGCGCTTCGTTTATGCTGGCGCCCTCAAGCGCGTTATAAGCGCCCGAAATTACCCCGTCAATGTCACCATTGTTGATTGCATCAATAACCTTGTCGGTTGAGTTCGTACCAAAACCGCCTTTAACAAGCGGTGATGAGAATATTGCCGCAGTCGACAGTGAAACAGGCGGTTTTACTATAAGAATTCGGCAGTCGGGAAGATTTTTAAGCGGTGTCACTTTTTCGCCAATGCCCTCTATGAGCGCTGTTCCGCCATAAAAGAAAAACGGAATGTCAGCGCCGACCGATTGCAAAATCTCGCTCTTTTTATCGGCATCAAAGTTTACTTTATAAAGGCTGCAAAGCGCGTCAAAAACCGCCGCTCCGTTTGAGCTTCCGCCACCCAGACCCGCTCCGCAAGGAATGTATTTTTTTAGCGTTATGTTACAACCGCCGTTAATACCTGTAGCTTTAAAAAACGCGGCTGCAGCACGGTATGCTATATTTCGCTCATCTGTTGGAATGTACTTACGGTTACACTTTAGTTTAATACCCGACTCTGACCCTTTAACAGTTACATAATCGCAAAGCGATATCTTTTGCATAACCGAGCGCAAAAGGTGGTAACCGTCGTCGCGTTTGCCTACAAGGTCAAGCGAGATATTAATTTTTGCATAAGATTTAAGCGTTATCACAATGAGTTTACAAACCTTTCAAGGCGTTCAAGTGCAAGCTTTATATTTTCTACCGAATATGCGTATGAGATACGAATAAAGCCCTCGCCGCTATCACCAAATGCGCTGCCCGGTACAACAGCAAGGCGCTGTTCGCGAAGCAAACGCTCGCAAAACTCGTCACTCGAAAGCCCAAACTTTGAAATATCGGGGAATATGTAAAATGCGCCAAACGGCTCAAAGCAAGGAATACCCATAGCACGAACACCCTCTAAAATGAGTTTGCGGCGTTCGTCATAGTTGTTTTTCATAACCTCAATATCGCTGTCGCCTTTTTTAAGTGCCTCAATAGCTGCGTACTGGCTGATTGTAGGCGAGCTCATAATGCCGTATTGGTGAATGCGTATCATTTTATCAATAATGGGGCGCGGACCTGCGGCAATACCAAGTCGCCAGCCTGTCATTGAAAACGCTTTTGAAAAGCCGTTTACAACAATGGTGCGCTCTTTCATATCGGCAATAGATGCAAAGCTTACGTGCTTTGTTCCGTATGTAAGCTCGGCATAAATTTCGTCTGACAAAACAATAATGTTTGTGTCTTTTAAAACACGCGCGATTGCATTTAACTCTTTGCGGGTCATAATTGCGCCTGTGGGATTGTTAGGGAACGGTAGCACAAGCATTTTTGTTTTGGGCGTGATTGCACTTTTAAGTGCTGATGCCGTCAGCTTAAAATCGTCTTGTTGACGTGTTACAATCGGCACTGCAACACCGCCTGCAAGAGTGGTAATAGGACTATAGCACACAAACGACGGTTCAGGCACCAAAACCTCGTCACCGGGGTTAATAAGCGCACGGATTGCAAGGTCAATAGCCTCACTTCCGCCTACTGTTATTAATGTGTCTTCGGGTTGATAGTCAAGCGAAAATCTGCGTTTTAAGTAGTTTGCGGTTTCAACGCGTAGCTCACGCATGCCTGCGTTTGCGGTGTACTTGGTGCGTCCACGCTCGAGCGCTTCTATACCCGCCTCGCGTATATGCCACGGGGTCTCAAAGTCAGGCTCACCCACCGAGAGCGACAAAACGTCGTCGTACTCGGCAGCAATATCAAAAAACTTTCGTATGCCCGACGGTTTTATAGTTTTTACTTTATCTGAAAGTATTGAGTCATAGTTTATCATAGGTTATAAAGTCCCCTCATATCACCCTCGGCAACATCGTAGGAGAGTCCTTTTTCTTTATATTTTTTAAGAACAAAATGTGTTGCGGTTGACAAAACGCCCTCCATTGTTGCAAGCTTTTGCGATACAAAAAGCGCAACCTCCTGAAGAGATTTGCCCTCGATTGACAGCAAAATATCGTAGGAGCCCGACATAAGCGAAACGCTTGTTACCTGCGGGTATTTTGAGATTCTGCGTGCAACCTTGTCAAAACCCTCGCCGCGAACAGGCGAGATTTTAAGCTCAATCATGGCAGTAATGCCGCCGCGGTTGGTTTTATCCCAGTCTATCATTGTATTATAGCCTAAAATGACCTTTTCTTTTTCAAGACGCGCAATGGCGGACTCCACCTCTGCCTCGCTGCAACCAAGTGCCGCCGCAAGCTGAGTTTTTTTGATAAGAGCATCCTTTTCTATAAGCGCTAAAAGCTTTTTGTCGTTCATTTGCTATAATCTCCTTAAAATAATACTACACCTATTTTACCATACTTTTGCAAACTTTCAATAAAAACTTGAAAAACTATGTATTTATGATATAATTTTTATTTGAATAAAATCAAGGAGAAAATGCTATGAGAATTGTAATTACAGTTGCAGGTCACGATAAAGTCGGCATTGTATGCGACGTTGCTACAACCTGCAAAAAGCTTAACATTAATATTGTTGATATTTCGCAAAAGGTTATGAACAATATGTTTTCAATGGTAATGCTTGCCGATGCGCAAGATACCTCTATACCGTTTACTGATATTGTTGATGCACTCGACAAATGCGGAAACGAACTCGGACTCAAAATTCATACAATGCGCGAAGATATTTTTAACTCAATGCACAGAATATAGGTGAACTATGCTCAATATTAAAGAAGTTTTAGAAACAATTGATATGATTGATAACCGACACCTCGATGTACGCACCATTACTATGGGTATATCGCTTTTTGACTGTGTGTCGGACAACATTGACAGGCTTTGCGATAATATCTATAACAAAATCGTAAAGTACGCAGGCAACCTTGTTGCTACAGGTGAGGATATTTCAAAGCAATACGGAATTCCGATTATTAACAAGCGCGTTTCGGTAACGCCCATCTCGCTTGTTGCACGCGATGCAAGTGTTGAAGACATGGTAAAAATAGCAAAAACACTCGACCGTGCCGCTAAAACCTGCGGTATTAACTTTATCGGCGGTTACTCGGCGCTTGTGCATAAAGGTATGACAACAGGCGATAAAAACCTTATCGAGTCAATACCCGAGGCACTCACCGTTACCAATAACGTTTGCTCGTCAATCAACGTTGCAACCACCAAAGCAGGTATTAACCTTGATGCTGTTGCAAAAATGGGCGAGATTATTAAAAAGACCGCATACCTTACAAAAGACAACGACTCAATCGGCTGTGCAAAGCTTGTTGTGTTTGCAAACGTACCCGAGGACAATCCCTTTATGGCAGGTGCATTTCACGGCGTTGGCGAGGGCGACTGTGCTATCAACGTTGGTGTATCAGGTCCCGGTGTTGTAAGTTATGCGATTTCAAAAGCAAAAAATGCCGACATCACAGAGATTGCCGACATTATTAAAAAGACTGCATTTAAAATCACACGCGTAGGTCAGCTTGTTGCAACCGAAGCATCAAAGCGCCTTAACGTACCTTTTGGTATTGTTGATTTGTCGCTCGCGCCCACACCCGCTATCGGCGACTCGGTTGCGCACATTCTTGAAGAGATGGGACTTGAGCGTTGCGGTACGCACGGCACAACCGCTTGCCTTGCTCTTTTAAACGACGCTGTTAAAAAAGGCGGCGCTATGGCATCGTCACACGTTGGCGGTCTTTCAGGTGCGTTTATTCCCGTTTCAGAAGACGCGGGTATGATTGACTCAGCAAGGCTTGGCACACTCACACTCGACAAGCTCGAGGCAATGACTGCTGTTTGCTCGGTTGGTCTTGATATGATTGCAATTCCCGGCGACACACCCGCTTCAACAATCTCGGCAATTATCGCCGATGAAATAAGCATTGGTGTCATCAATAACAAAACAACCGCAGTTCGCGTAATCCCCGCTTACGGCAAAACAGTAGGTGACGAGGTTGAATTTGGCGGACTTTTAGGAAGCGCGCCCATTATGGCAGTTCACGGCGAAAGCTCCGAAAAATTTATTTCACGCGGCGGACGTATACCCGCACCGCAAAATGCACTTAGAAACTAGCGCCCAAAGGCTTAGTCTTTTTATAGCCTCGGCAGACAGGCAAATTGAAACCGAGATAACCGCGTTTGCAAACGAGTTTGACTACAATATTGTAGGCCGCTCACAGTACGCGCTCGATTCGGCAAAGCAAATTGCCCAGCTGTCGCCTCAAGTTATAGTTTGCTCACGCCATCTTTTCGATATGGACTGCTGCTCGCTTTATCAAATGCTTAAAAAGCGCGATTTACTGCGCGGCACCGCGTTTGTGGTTGTTGGCAGCGGAATGCTTGACAAAAGCATTAACAGGCTATACGAAATAGGAATTGATGTTTACTGCCTGTTTCCGCTCGATTTTATCGACCTCGACTCGCGCATTAATGGACTGCTCTTTGAAAAAAGTTCAACCGCACCCACCAAAGACATTGTTGCAATTAACAAAAAGCGTGTACGTGAAATTTTACACAGAGTCGGTCTTGCAAGCGGTACAAAAGGCTATAAAATAGTGTTTGACGCACTTATGCTGACACTCGACGACCCGTCGCTTTTAAACTGCTATACCAAAGCGCTCTACCCCACACTTGCAAAGCTTCATAACATTTCAGCTAAGAGCGTCGAAAAGAATATACGCTATGCAATCGAAAGCTCGTGGGATAACTGTAGTGACCAATCTATACAATCATTGTTTGGCAACTCAATCAGCCAAAAGCGCGGTTGCCCAACAAACGCAGTTTTTCTTTCAACACTGCACGAATACTTAAAAAACGAGAAATAAAAAAGAGCCTTAAAGGCTCTTTTTATTTTATCTTTTTAATGTATGGCGAAATTATTATAAACACAACTGCAGATGCAAGCGCCTGCAAGCAGTTATACGGCATACCTGCCGCCGCTGTCGAGATTGCTACCAGTAACCCTCCTGTTGATGACAACGCGTACATAATACTCTCGGCAACAAAGTAGCCAAGCACTGTAACGGCACCCGATGCGCAAATTAAAACGTCGCTTAAAAGCGGCTTTTTACTTAATTTTGAAAATAAAACCGCAAACATAGCAGTAAGAGCTTTTATTATAAACGTCGGCAGTGCGTACATTGCGCTTCCAAGTGTAATATCCGCAAGGGCTCCGCCTATTGCCGAACTCAGCATTGCAAACGGAAGCGGCAGCACCAGTGCTGAACTGTAAACAAGTGCATCGCCTATATGTAAATACGCGCCCGAACCAATGGGACATACGGCGCCGGTAAGCGTTGCAACGTAAACTAAGGCTGCAAAAAGTGCGCTTTTTGTCAACAATTTTGTTTTGGTTTTCATTTAGTTTTCTCCTTTTATAAGTTTATATAGCATTTTTTCAAACGCTATTCCGTAAAGCTTTTGTCCGCCGTTTTTATATGTATGCTCAGTCGCCTCGGCAGTAAAGGTTGATGCAGTTATAACCGCCTGTTCAAGACTGTTACCACTTGTAAGCGCACCGCATAACACACTTGCAAACGTATCGCCCGTACCACAATACATAACGGGTGTTTTTTTGTTTTTTATACAGTAACTGTTGCCGCCGTCATAAACAAAATTAACTATTTCACCGTCACAAAGCTCAGGCACCGAGCTTTTACTAAGCCCTGTCACTACAATTTTATCAATGCTAAGAGATGCGCACATATTTTCAATGCTTTTAAGAGTGGTACTTTTCATATACTCTGTACCGCAAAGCTCACAAAGCTCGGTAAGATTGGGTGTTATAATATCGGCGCGTTTTACAAGACGCTTTATGTGTTCGCGCATCGACTCGCTAAAGGTATCGTAAATAACGCCGTCGTCACCCATTACAGGGTCAACCAGCTTTAGCGCGCCTGCACCGAATTTATCCATAAACTCTATGGTAATATCAACCTGATGCTCAGAACCCAAAAAGCCGCTGTAAACAGTATCAAACTTTACCCCAAGCTTTTGCCAACAGGCGCAAAAGCCGTTTAAATGCTCGGTAAAATCGTAAAACGTATAATCATCAAACCCTGTGTGATTTGATAAAATAGCGGTCGGAAAAGCCGCGCACTCGTGACCCATAGCGCTTATTATGGGAAGCGCAACGGTAAGAGAGCATCTGCCAATGCCCGATAAATCATTAATTAAAGCAACCTTTTTAATACCTTTACGCCCCCTTTTTGTTATGATTTTTTATTTTACCACACTGATTTTACAAAATCAATATTTAAAAACCATTTAACACGCTGTTCACATAGTTAAGCAATACTTCTTCCGAATATCCCAAAATCTCGGGGAAAGAATCATCGTAAATACCGTTTTGAAGCATACGCCATGCCGCGCTTTGCTGGTCTTTGTTTTTGTAGGTATCAACAATCTTTTTAACCTCGTCATCACTAACGCCTAAAATACCGGCAAACGACTTGTCGTAAATACCCGCCTTCATAAGCGAAAGAACGCTCGAAGGTGTAATGCTGCTTTTAGACGACGATGACGATTTCGATGCCGATTTCGATGCCGACGCTTTTTGGTCAAGCTCGTCTTTTAATTTTTTATACTCAAAGTCGCGCTCGTCAATTGACTTTTTATACTCGTCAAGCTGTTTTTTGTATTCAAACTGTTCGGCATCGGTTATCGCCTCGCTACGCTTGAGCGCGCCGTCATACTCTGCCTTCGCAATACCCTCTTTATACTCGCTGTCAGTCTTTTTTGCATCGTTCATAATCTGGCTTTTGAGCGTATTAACATCGTCAATAATATCGTTTCGATTGTTGTTATATATATTGGTCATATACGCGCGGGTGCTTTCGGTAACACCGCCTGTAATACCCGCCTTTTTAAGCTGTTGGTCAATACCAAGGCTGTCTTGCATATTTTTTACGTATGCCTCTTTAAGCCTTGCCTTGCCTGTATCCTCTGCTTGTTCAAGGTTTTGTTTATACTGCTTTTGCGCCTGTTCGTTTGCCGATTTTAACGCATCAGTATACGCATTTGTTGCCGCCGCAGTATTATGAACATTTTGGTTATTTAAAATAAACTGATAACCGTCATCACCGCCGCTGTAGCCGTAGCTGAGTCTTATTGCCTCAGCTTTTTGGTGTATCTGGTCTTTTGTCTTTTGGTCAGTTGCCGATTGCCAGAGTGCCCCAAGCTCGTCAATACGCTTTATATCGGCATCTGACATTATTTGCTTATCAAATATACTTGCCAATTTGTTTTCTCCTTTACATTTTCATAAAATCAATGCCAAACCTGAGCATTGTAAACGGCTGATTTTTCTTTGAGTTTTGAAAACGAATTTTAATACCCCTGCCTTTTTTGTGCAAAAGCTTAACCGACAGTGCATAGTTTTTTACCCTACCCGAGTAATTAAAACACCCATAATCAATAACACCATAGTCAAACATTGAAAGTAAGGCGCCATATTTTTTAACCGCGCGCCAGGGCTCGTTATCAAACCTTACAAACATTTCAAAGTCGGTACCTTTTTCGGCTCCGCTTTCGTCGGTGCCGTCAACAAGTATTCCTATGCGGTTAAAAAACTTAAAGTCTTTAAAGTCACCGCAGTAAATATACGGCGTTTCCCAAAATGCCTCAATATCACAAAACTCACCGGGTGCCACCTCATCGGCAAATATCCTTTCGTTATTAAAGCAATACGCGTGCTCGCCGTTTGAAAAGCACAGTTTATCGTTTTGTACCCAAAGCATTTTTGCGTTTATGCCTTTCCATATATACCCCTCATACTGCCTTGACGAAAACGGCTGCGTAGAATCGGTCGAAAACTGCTTACCGTCTAAAAGATACAAAGTATCGCTGCAGTTTGAAATTACAAAATAATCTTTAAACGGCATTGCTATGCACTCTTTTAGGTTTTCCTTCAACAAATGCAGATTTATTCTTGCCGAGCGAATTTGTGCACAACGCTCGTCAAGTATACCGCTTGCAGTAAGCGAACAAACACCGTTTTTTGTAAGGTATACAGGCTCGCCGTCAAACAGATACGAGTTTTGAGGACTTACAGGCTCGGGCGTTACATAAACGTCACTGATTTTAAATACCGCATCGTGCAATACCGCAGCACTTATGCTGTCGTCCGAGGTTATCGTGTACACCGCGTCTTTGGTAAGCACCGCAAGCGCCGAATCGTGATTTATAAGCCCGTAAATATCGTTTTCGTAACCGCCAACGTTAATATAGTTGTACTCGGGAAAATAAAACGGGTTTTCAAGCGCCGAATAAAAAACCATTCCGGGTGCAGCAAAGCTACCCGATAAAAACAGCCTGTCTTTAAGTCCGCCGGCACCGTAAACGGCACCGCATGTACATTGTGATAGGTCCCACGCAGGAGTTTTGGCATCTTTCATTTTGTATTCAATTTTAACGTTATCCTCACCCGCAACGCTTGGCTTTGGCGGTGCAGTTTTAAAAGCAACCGAGTAGTTTGTAATATAGTCGGGGTCTCTTGCCGACCACTCTCCGCTATCCGATTTTATATAAATTACATAATCGGTAGCTTTAAGGTGTGTTTTAAACTCACAGCTCTCACCATCGCCCTGATATAGCTCGCAAACCCTGTCTGTCAGCCTGTTTACACCCTCGTATGCACTTCCTGCACCGTTTGGCGTGTTTCCAATGTAAATAGTAGGGATATAAGCATAGGTGTTAAGGTCGCTCAGGCTTTTATTACTCCAGTAATTAATTTCTCCCCTGCCCGCTCTTACAATACTCATACCTTCCTTGTTGATGAGCACAAGGTATTCGTCGTACTGAACAGCACGTGAACCGTCAAGATTATAGTTGGTTTTAAAGGTTGTCGTTCTGTCACCGTCAACCATTTCAATGGTATCGCCCTTTACATAGAAAAGAATATCACGGTTGTAGGCCTTGTAAACATACACACCGCCGATACCCGAAAGGGTATCGGGGTGAGATATTATAGAGTACGCGGGGCGCTTTTTAACTGTACCCTCGCTTTTTCTTATCATATTAACACAGCCGGGAGTTATTTTTTCTAAAAACGAGCTTTGCCCGTCTGCGCGCGTAATTGATGTTTCACGTTCCTGTGTTACAGCGTCAATGCCGTAAAGCTTTTCGGCTCTTACACTGCCTGATGATGCCGATGCTTGTCTTAATCCTTGTCTTATAAACCTCATGGCTACACCTCTGTTTTAACAACCGTTAAAAACGGCTTTGCATCGACCTGGGCAATGTTTGAAAGTATGTTATTAAAGCTATCAATAAACGCGTTGTATCTTCGCATATCGCTATCGGCAAGAACAGTCTGTGCCGCCGCATAAAACGGCAACGCACTTTGCGCCTCGGGGTCAAGCTCAAACTCGTATGTATCGGGGGTGTTATCTGAAACGTCGGTAGGATACGCATAGTACCACACCTTAGCCTCGCCCTCGCCGTCAATATCAACGTGTGTTTTGTCAGTTCGTACATAGCCGTTTGAAATGCTTTTAATTCGGTACAAGTCTTCAGGAAGCAATACACCCTTTCCGCACTTGAGTGTTACTGACTTTATTATAGGGCAGACGGTAGTAGCTATAAGCCTTTGGGCAATACCGTAATAGCTTGCAATAACGTCGCTTACGTCATAAAAATCGTCTTCGCCTATAAGCGATTTTACAATTTTATTAGCCTCGCCTATTGTCACCCTTTACACCTCCTTTTTATACTGTGCCGTTATTATCTGTGTGCCTTAATAACGTAAAGTTCTTTGGGTCGTACAATCTTTGCACCAAAAACATTAAGACCTTTTACAGCGTCAGCAAAGTGGCTTTCGGGGCGGTAAGCCTCAGTCTCATCAATAGCGCCTGCAAACGCGATAGCGCGTTTTGTTCTAATCATAATATAGTCATCGGTGCCATCGTTATAAAGGTTGTTTGAAACCTTTACCTTGCAGTTGTCATACATACCTACAACGCCTTTTTTAATAAGCTCGTCGTTGTTGGTTTTAATTTCGGTAAGCGCATCGCGGAAAAGCTGATAAAAGAAAGGTGATACAGTAATTGTAACCTCATCATCAATATCAACGTCGTTTTCTCTTAACTGTAACAGCGCTCTGTCAATAGCATTTTTTGCTTCGGCGGGTGATAAGTATAAATTAGACTCTTCAAAGTACTCTGCATCTTTCGCAAGCGAAGCAACGTAGCTGTCGCGTGCTCTTGCCATTTTGGCGGTAGCCTCTTTAATAAGAGTTTCCATAAGTCCGCTAACCGACTGTGCCTTGTCAATGTCGTCAATCATAAAGTTGAATGCTTTTGCCTGGTCAATATCAAGCTGAATGCTTGTACCCTCAATAGTTGTAGGTGCAGGAATACCATTGCCGGGAACGTAGTCAAAAATTTCGGGTGCGGTAACACCTAAAATCTTAACGCGTGCGCCCTGCTTTGCTTCGCCCTCAAACTGTGTCCAGCAGTCCTCAACAAGTCTGCACTTTTTTTCAAGCTCGGTCTGAATAAATTTTGACCAGATAGTAGGTTTAAAATTTGAATATGCCATGATTTAGTTCTCCTTTTTTAAAGTCGTTTTAATGATTCCATTGCTTTTTTATAAATTGCGGGGTTTTCAAGGTCGCGCGCTGTTAACCTGTCAAGTTCCCTCGAGGAGTAAAACTCGCTTTGATGTACCCTTGGCGCACCAACCATGCCAATGCTCTCGGGCGACTTTTGGCTTTCCTTGCCGTCGGTTGCTTTTTTAACGGCATAGTATGCAGTAATAGCGTCAATGCCGTTTTCAATAAGCTTAATAAAACTGTCGCCGATGCCTTCAAGGCTTTGCACTTCGGGGTCGAGCGCCTTTATTGCGTCAAGGTCGCTTTTCATTTTATTCTCAACAAGCCTGTTAAGATAAATGTTGCTTTTACTCTTTACGCTCTCGAGCTCTTTTTTGTAACGCTCGTTTTCAAGGCGCATTTTTCTAAAGCCGGAATTTTGCTCGGCAGTTTGTGTACGGTTTGCGACCCCCGTATCTGTGCTCACAGCACCGCTATTTTCACTCACTGCCATATCAGGCGCCACGACCGCCTGTTGTGTGTCGTTTACCACATTTTTGTTTTCCATATTTTTTACTCCTTATTTTTAGCAATATTGTGTATTATTACTGCCGCCTGCTCGCGTGTAAGCGGCGCGCTCGGGTTAAACCTGCCGTTTGCATCACCAACCATAAAGCCCGAAAGCCTTGCAAAGTAAACCGATTCTTTTGCCCAATCAGAAATACTGCCATGGTCGGCATACAAGTCAGGTGCTGCAAAACTGCCCTTTTGGTTTTTAATACCCAAAAACTCGGAAGGGTTTATCGCCACCCCGTTTGCATCGTTAATCTGGTAATGAAGATGAACACCTGTTGCGTTGCCGGTTTCACCCATAATGCCAATGCTATCGCCCATACTCACCTTTTGCCCTGCCACAACCGATACCGATTTTAAATGGCAGTAAATGTGAATGTATCCGTTTTTATCGCCGACTGTTACATAGTTGCCCCAGCCGGTCGCGTCAAAAGCCACAACCCTTACAGTTCCCTTGGTTGCCGCAACAACCTTTTTGTCGTCGCTAACAAAGTCAATACCCTTGTGCGCTGTTGCCCAGTATTGACCTGTTTGCCCAAACACCGCAGTTATTGTGTAATTATTAGTTATTGGTAACATTAGTTATCTCCTTTTTTGTCTAAATGATTTTTGCCGTCAGTAAGCAGGCTTGCTATCCATTTTGGGAACGCGTCGGGGTTGCATCTGAATATGTTTTCGCAAACCGATATACACTCGCAAAACGCAATATAAAACGCAATCACGCTCGAAAACATAAGCTTAATATCTGCCGAAAATCCCACCTGACTTACCGCAAGCGGTATAAGATAGTCTAAAAATATTCCAAACCCGAGCGCGAGGAACATAGTCGCTTTTTTAAGGGCTCCGCGTCTTGCCTTTTTACTGTTTAGCCCCTCGCCTGTGTAAAGTGCAGCAACAACACCTGTTACGATGTCAAATAAAACCGATATTCCCACAATCACCACAAGAGGAATATACGCCCTAAAATAACTTGCCAACACACCGCCAACGGCTACTATTAAGTATTTAAGTCTTTCCATTTTAACAACCTCGCTATTTCCATCTTCCGACAGCATATATGCTTACATCGTAATTGTATTCGTCAACCGCATAAGGTGTATATATAAGCATAACAAGTCCTGATTTTGTTACACCTTGAACTACCGAGCTGTATAACCCAACCGGTCTGTGCGCTGTAACACTCACATAACTCGGTGCTTCGTTAAAACCGCTTGGAAAATCAATTGTTGTGGCATTACTATAATAGATACTGCCGCTTGGGTTATTAGATAAGAAGGCATACGAATTATTACCGTAGCAAACAAACTTACCGCTGTTCCATTTCTCATATTTCCAAAATCCGCTTGTGCCTTGCTCTACTATATAATCAACAGGCTTGCTTTCAATAATTTTTTGTTCAACAAACTCAGCATTAACCTTTGTGTCAAGGCTGTTGTTAATGGGTGTCAGCTCATCTTTGTCTGCTTTTTTACTTAAAAGCTCATCAGTTTGCGCTATTGTATAAGCATACTGCGACGATGCCTCCGACTCAGGTAAAATTTTGTTCACCTCGTCAGCAATCTCGTTAATTTTTGGGATAATAACCTGTCTTGGAACATAGTCCATAAACTCTTTCATATCGTCTGCACTTTTACCAGGTATATCATCAAGGTTTTTATGAAATCTTTTTTCACTGTTTAATTGCTCATCACTTATTTTGGTAATCGCCATCTTTTATACCTCCTCGTTGTTTTATAATATGTTCAAGTTTCGCTTTAGGTACCGAGCTGTCGTCATCTAAAAGCTCAACGTATTCCTCAAAAGTCACCTGACCCATAGTAAACAGCCTTTCAATAGCCTGCTCACGCGCATATTTCGAAAACGGACTCGTGTTTGAAATGTCAACACGTATGTCAGGCTCATACTTCAAAAGCAATGCCCCCGAGATTGTTTGTCCGCCCTCAAGCTCAATGCCGTCAGCGCCGTATACTGCCCATAGCCTGTACCATATTTTTGCGACCTCCTCACAAAATTGCTTAAATCTTGCAGTTTGCTCGTTAAGCGGAAGCGCCGACTGGTCGCGTACCGCAATAATTGCCGAGCCCGATGCTTGTGTCGGGTCAATATTACCAAGCGCCGCATCGCCTGCACCTGCAAGCTCTTTTGAAACTGTCAAAAGCTCGTCAGATAGCATCTTTGCATCGGGTGACATTGATGATGGTGTAAGGTATGTAATAGCATCTTTAATTGAACTAACACCGCCGCCGTCAACCTCAATAGCAGTTCCAACCTCGGTAAGCGTTTTAGGGTTTGTAATTCTGTCAGCGGCATATACAAGCCTTGAATAAGCAGTAAGCTTTGCATTAAGCAGCCTGCGCGCAAGGTTGCGGTTTACCTCAATCTGATTAGGTACAACGGGCAAAACCTCGCCAACACCTCTTGCCGACGAACGCTTTGGTGAAGATATAAACGAAGCTACAGGATAAACGCCAAGGTTTTTTATTACCTTTGTCGGCTGATATATCACGTTTTTTGTAAATCGTGTATAATAAAGGTCACCCTCTTTAAGCTCAAGCTTTAAAACACCTGTACACTTGCCGTCACCCTCGCCGTCATCAACAATATCCTCAAAATTCTTAATACCGTTTTTCTTAGCTTGTTCCTTTATTTGACCAACCGCCAAACGCTCTTTTATAAAAATGTAGCTTTGCTTTGAAATGTCAGGCTCGGTTTCGTCAGCAAACATAATGTCGGTCCTGTCAATAACCTGACAGTCGCCGTCGCCGTTATAAAAATAAGCGTAGCTGTCGCCTGCAATCATTGCCGACTTAACAATGTCCCAACACTTTGAGTCCATCTTTAAGCGTTCCCATTTTGCAAGCGCGAGCTTTGAAAGCATAGCGCACGCCTTTGAAACGTACTCGCTCGCAGTCGGCGCTGAATAGTTAATTGCAATGTTGTTCATTGCCACCATCGATGTTTTATACTTGACAATAGGCGAAATAAAGTTGTAAACAGGCATCTGCTCGCCGCCGCTTTCAAGCCCGTACCACTGGTCGCCCTCGAAAAATCTATATGCCTGTTCGGTGTCAGCATTAATGCCCATTTGACGCATAACGTCATCGCATTTTTGATACTGCGACCACAGCTCTTTTACATCAGTGCTATTCACTCTTTACCCTCCAATCTTTTTTGACCCGACGGTGTTCCGTTATAGTTTTCAATGTTGGTAAGCAACATATTTATCCGCCTTGCCTCTTTAATTTTTAGCTTTGATTTTGGTGCGCTCTTAAGCGTGTAAATAAACAGCACCGCCAAAAGCACAAGTAAAATTAAAATTACTGTTACCATAGCCTCTCCTTTTTTTAAATAATATCTATTTTTTGACCAATGCCGTACACCGACGGCTTTGGAATTTCACACGAAAACCCATATCTTTTTTGCGGTGTTAAAACCTTTGCGCTTTTCGGGTTGCCCGATACAAAATACCGCATAGCATCAGGTGCGTGTGTTAGCTCGTGCGGATAATTTGCACAATCAGACGGGTTAAGCTTATCGCACATTATCGCGCCGAGTGTTCGTATAAGGTTTGTACAGTTATCAAATATTTTAAGCTTTGCGTTTTTGTCGCCGCACTCATCGTATGTAGGCTTAAGCCACTCTTTAAGCAGCATCCAACCCGCCACGCGCTCGTTTGAAACTCGACTAAGGCTAACGCCGTTTTCATAAAATAGCCGTGCAATACTCTTGCCGCTCTCTTTTTGCGCGTTCCATAAATCAGGCGGCGCAAATATCGCTTTAATGCTGTCGTTACCTATAAGCTCTTTTATTCGCTTTGCCGCCTCCGACACAATAAGTCCGTCACCGCCCGAGTCTTTGCCCTCGTATACCTCGGCAACAACGTATGCATACCCAAGCCTGTCAACCGCCACCTTGTAGGCGGCAAGCATATCAAGACCGTAGTCAAGAGCAATGTAGTAGTTAGCGCCTGTAATTTGCCTAGGACGTATTACGTGTAAATCACGCTCAAAGCTATCGAAAAACCGACCCTCTGCAAGCTCCCACTCACCGTATAAAAGCGCTTTTTTATCGCGCTCATCGAGTGCTTCAAGCCTTTTTATGTATTCAGGGTCGCTCTCCATTAAAAACCTGTTATCCTTAATAGTTGCAGGTATAAACACCCGCGTTGTTTTTTGGCATTTGTGTACCTTTTCAAAAGCACCAATATCAATAAACCGCGATTTTACCCACGAGTGCCCTATACCGCCGGGGTTGGTTGTGCTTTTTATCTGCTTGGGGTATGGGTTTGCACCCCTGCACCGTGATGTCAAATACACATACATACTCTCGGTAAAATGCGTAAGCTCGTCAAAGCGTATTACGTCGTACTCGGCTGATTGATACCGATACACGTCGCTCTCGCTGTCGCAATAAGCAAAGTCAATTATCGAACCGTTAACAAACGTCCCCGTGTGAGCGGTTTTTTGATAACTGTATACCTCGCTCGGATACAGCGAGTAAGCGGCGCGTATCAGTGATTTTTCAAGCTCGGCGTAAGTACGCCTGAATATAATCTGCTTTGATTTAGGATACTTAAGTGCATACACAAACGCGTCAACAAGCTGACCGTAGCTTTTGCCGCCACCTGCAGCGCCGCCGTAAAGCACCTCAAACGCGTCGGCGTCGCAAAACTGCTTTTGTCTTTTTGTAAGGGTAATCTCCATTTAGTCCACCACTTTAATGTCAATTTGAAAATTACCTTTTTGTGAGCTGCCGGTTCCGAGTATCTCGCGCAAAAGCTTAACCGCATCCGATGCACCCGAAAACGCCTTGCGTATAAGCGCCTCGGCAATAGCCTCCTCAACAGTGTACCGCTCTTTAAGCAGAGGACTGTCGGGTGATTCTATTCTTTTTCGGCACATCTTTTTTACTGTTTCGTCAAATGTTTTTGCCACCTCGTTTTCTCCTTTCTAATTCCATTTTACCGTCTTAAAACGAACAAAACGAACAACGTGACAAATAAAAAAAGGACACGATTTCTCGTGTCCTTTAATTAGTATTTAGTTTATAAAACTTTTCCTAAAAAGTCTTTAAGACGTGGGTTTTTGGGGTTATCAAATATATCATTTGGTGAACCCTCTTCAATAACAACACCGTTGTCCATAAATACCACGCGTGAGCCAACCTCTTTTGCAAAGCCCATTTCGTGAGTCACAACAACCATTGTCATACCCTCGCCCGCAAGCGAGCGCATAACGTCAAGTACCTCGCCTACCATTTCGGGGTCGAGCGCCGATGTCGGCTCGTCAAACAGCATAACCTCAGGTTGCATACAAAGTGCGCGCACAATCGCAACACGCTGTTTTTGTCCGCCCGAAAGCTGTGATGGATAGTCGTTTGCCCTGTCTGCAAGTCCAACACGCGCAAGCATTTCAAGCGCAAGCTTTTTCGCATCATCCTTTGACATACCCTTAAGTTTTATGGGTGCAATAGTAAGGTTTTTAAGTATTGTCATGTGTGGAAACAGGTTAAAGTGCTGAAACACCATACCCATTTTTTGACGGTGAACATTAATATTAACATTTTTGCCGTTAATGTCAACACCGTTAAAATAAATCTCGCCATCGCTTGGCGCTTCGGTAAGATTAAGGCTTCGTAAAAAGGTTGATTTACCGCTTCCCGAAGGACCAATAACAACCACAACCTCGCCCTTTTTAATGTCCATATCAATGCCGTCAAGTGCCTTTATGCTACCGCCAAGGTAGTGCTTTTTAAGACCCTTAACACTAATAACATTATCTGTCACTCTTGCGAAGCCTCCTTTCTAAAAGTCCTACAAAGTATGTTAAAATCATAACCATTGCAAGATAAATAAGCGCAACCGCAATAAGCGGCATAAACGCCGAGAAAGTACGTCCTCTTATAAGGTCGCCTGCTTTTGTAAGGTCAATAACACCAACGTAGCCTGCAACCGATGTCTCTTTTAAAAGTACAATAAACTCGTTGCAAAGCGTGGGAAGCACAGTTTTAAATGCCTGCGGAATAATTATGTATATCATAGTCTGAAAATAGTTGAAGCCGAGCGAACGACCTGCTTCAAACTGACCGCCGTCAACCGACATAATACCGCTTCTGAAAATCTCGGCAACGTATGCACCGGAGTTAATACCAAACGCAATAATTGCAACCACAACACCGTCGCGTACGTTTTGCAAAATAATAAAATACATTATTAAAAGCTGAACAACAACAGGTGTGCCGCGAATTACGGTAAGGTAAACGTTACAAATTCCGTTTAACACCTTCATACAAAAGTATGATATACCGCCGCGCTTTTGAAAAACGTCTTTGTTTTTGTCATAGGTTGAGCGCACCGCTGCAACAAGTATACCAATTACAACACCTATTATAAGTGCAAAAAAAGTTATAATAAGTGTGTTCTTTAAGCCGTCCACAAGCATTGTATACCTGTTTCCGTCAATAAAGTTTAACTTAAAGTCGGCAGCAAGCGATTGCCACCACTCTTTTAAAAATTGCATAATCTACCTCTTATAAACCATTAAAAACGGGGGCACATTCCGTGCCCCCGTATCTAACTTAAAATTATTCTGCAGGGATATATTTGGTAACAATTGCGTTAAGTTTGCCGTTTGCTTTAAGCTCAGCAATAGCATTGTTAACATCGTTTAAAAGCTTTTCGTCGTCTTTGTTGATTGCAATAGCGTAGTTCTCGGTAACGTACTCTGTTTCGAGTATTTCAAGACCTTCGTTAGCAGCAACAAATGATTTTGCGGGCTCGTTATCAATGATAACGCAGTCAACCTTATCCGATACAAGAGCCTGAACAGCATCAGCGCCTGTTTTGTAGCTTGTTACTTTGTCTTCACCGTAACCGCCGTTTTCAACTGTGTCTGAAGCGTAGATGTGACCTGTTGTATCTTGTTGAACACCAATTTGTGCGCCTTTTTCAGCAACGTCGTCAAGTGTTTTAATATCGCCGTCTTTTTTAACAATTACAACCTGAATACCTGTTGCGTATGAGTTAGAAAAGTTAACGCTCTCTAAACGCTCGTCGGTAACTGTCATACCGGCAATACCTACATCGTATTTACCTGTTTGAACACCGCCAACAATTGAACCGAATTCAACGTCTTCAATTACAAGCTCTTTGCCAAGAATTTTTGCAATTTCCTGAGCGAGTTCAATGTCAATACCTGCGTACTCGTTGTTGTCATCAACAAATTCATAAGGCGGGAAAGCCGCGTTTGTTGCCATTACAAGTTTGTTATCTTCTTTTTTTGCACCGCATGATGCACATGCAAGCACAAGCACAACTGCCATTACTACTAATAAAATTTTTGTAAGCTTTTTCATAATCTTTCTCCTTTTTTGTTAGCTTATGAGTGTATTATAGTGCATAATATTCATATTGTCAATATATTTTTTAATATTTTTTTGAATATTTATTTGCATAAATGCAACATATTTTGAATTTTTATTCATTTTTAAAAAACACTTTAAATTTTTGCATCAATGAGTTATAATAGTAAAAATATATAATAATGAAAAAAAGGAGAGGCTATATGGCATTTTATTACGACCAACCATCACATACTTTTAGCGAATATCTTTTAGTACCGGGTTACAGCAGCGCAGAGTGCATCCCCACAAAAGTATCACTCAAAACCCCGCTCGTTAAGTTTAAAAAAGGCGAAGAGCCGGCGCTTTCACTCAATATCCCGCTTATTTCAGCAATTATGCAGTCGGTTTCAAACGACACAATGGCAATTGCTCTTGCAAAAGAGGGCGGCGTTTCGTTTATATACGGCTCACAAACAGTCGAGCAGCAAGCTGAAATGGTACGCCGTGTAAAAAACTATAAAGCAGGTTTTGTTGTATCAGCCTCTAACATAAAACCCACCGACACACTTGCCGACGTTTTAAAACTCAAAGAAGACAACGGTTTTTCAACCGTAGCAGTAACTGACGACGGCACAGCTCACGGCAAACTTTTAGGTATTGTTACAAGCCGCGACTACCGCGTGTCACGTATGGAGCCAACCCAAAAGGTAGAAACCTTTATGACTCCCCTTTCAAAGCTTGTTACAGCACCCGCTGACACATCTCTTAAAGTCGCAAACGACATAATCTGGGACAACAAACTCAACGCGCTTCCGCTTGTTGAAAAAGACGGCTCACTTTATGCGTTTGTATTCAGAAAAGACTACGACCAGCACAAAGAAAACCCCTGCGAGCTTTTAGATAACGCAAAACGCTACATTGTTGGCGCAGGTATTAACACCCGCGACTACGAAACACGCGTTCCTGCTCTTGTTGAAGCAGGTGCCGACGTTCTTTGTATCGACTCATCAGAGGGTTATTCAGAGTGGCAAAGCCGCACAATTAAATGGATTCGTGACAAATACGGCGACACCGTTAAGGTTGGTGCAGGTAACGTTGTTGACGCCGAAGGCTTTAACTTTTTGGCTGATGCAGGCGCTGACTTTATTAAAATAGGTATCGGCGGCGGTTCAATTTGTATCACCCGCGAAACCAAAGGTATTGGCAGAGGACAAGCAACAGCAGTAATCGATGTTGCAGCTGCCCGCGATAAATACTTTGAAGAAAAAGGCGTTTACGTTCCTTTTTGTTCTGACGGCGGTATCGTTCACGACTACCACATCACTCTCGCTCTTGCAATGGGTTGCGACTTCTGTATGCTTGGCAGATACTTCTCACGCTTTGACGAGTCACCTACAAACAAAATTCTTGTAAACGGCAGTTATATGAAAGAGTACTGGGGCGAAGGCTCGGCACGTGCTCGTAACTGGCAGCGCTACGACCTTGGCGGCGCAGGCAAGCTCTCGTTTGTTGAGGGTGTTGACTGCTACGTTCCATACGCAGGTCCCCTTCACGACAATATGGCAGTTACCCTTTCAAAAATTAAATCAACAATGTGTAACTGCGGCGCACTCACAATTCCCGAACTCCAACAAAAAGCAAAGCTTACCCTTGTAAGCTCAGTTTCAATCGTTGAGGGCGGCGCTCACGACGTACTTGTAAAAGACTCAAGCAACAACTAATATTTTAAAGAACTACTCAAAACGAGTAGTTCTTTATTTTTTGTCCAAAATATTTATATGGACAATATAACAAAACAAATACTAAATCGCTCATATCCTTTATACCTTGGCTACACGCTCGTACTGTTTTATAACGTCTGCGATATTATCATAATAGGCAGACTGCTCGGCAAAGAGGCGGTTGCAGGTGTTGGCTCGGTATCAACAATAATGTTTGTTATACAAGGCTTTTTGTTAGGGTTTTCGCACGGGTTTTCAGCAATCGCCTCGCACTATATTGGCAAAGACGATACTAACGGCTTTAAAAAAGCAATCGGCAACGCGCTCTCGCTTTGCGTAGCAGGCTCAATTGCCCTTTCGCTTGTGCTCGTTTTTTGTATGCCGTTTTTGTTACGGCTTTTAAACACCCAAAAAAGCTTTTATGACTTTGCATACTCTTACATCATTACAATATCGTGCGGTATTATAATAATGTGTCTTTATAACCTGTTGGGTGCGCTTTTGTGTGCCGTTTCAAAATCAAAGCTGTTGCTGTGGTTTTCGGCTATTATGCTTGTTATAAACGTTGCGCTCGATTACCTGTTTATAAAATTTGTAAAGCTCGGTACAGTCGGCGCGGCACTCTCAACACTCTCCGGCTTTTTTGTATGCACCGTTATAGCGTTTATATACATTATAAAAAAAGAACCTCGACTGCATATTAAAAAGCACGACCTGCTGCTCAAAAAAGAGTTTGTAAAACCGCTTTTAAAAAGCGGTCTGCCAATGATGGTATCTCACTCTGCAAAAGGCGTAGGCGCGGCGTTTGTGCAATCGGCATTTAACACGTTTTCGCTAAACGAGGTGGCGGCGGTATCGGTGTTTTTTAAAATTGAGCACTTTGCAACCGATGCTTTTTGTGCCCTTGGCAGTACCGCCTGTAACTTTGTTGCCCGCAGTATTGGCAGGGGTGAGGGCGAGCGCGCCAAAAGCTGTATTAAAAAAACCGTTATAATCGGGCTTTTCGCATCTGCTGTAACATCAGCGTTTTTAATACTGTTTTGTAAATATTTCACTCCGCTTTTAATCACAAAAAACGTGTCGTCAGTTTCAAACCACCTTGTAACGCTTACAAACACAGTCGCGCCGTTTTTGTTTTTGCTCTCAGTTGTAATAATACTTCGCTACGCGCTTTTTGGACTAAAGCTACCCTACCTTGCGGCAATAACAGGTATTGCCGAGCTGTTAACCCGCGTGATAATGTCGTTTATTGCAAGGCGTGTTAAAAGCTTTACCCTAACCGCCTTTTGCTACCCTGTTTCGTGGGCGGTTGCAACTTCTGCTATTTTGTTAATATATTTTAAATTTGCAAATAAATGCTTGAAAAAGTAAATTTTGTATGATATTATTCTTGTAGATAAAGGGAGTAGTCAACACTCTTTGTGTGTAAAAGTCAACATCATGAAGCTTTTAGTTTCTGGCTTTTTCTTAAATGACAAGACTTATCTGCACTTTTACTGCAGATAAGTCTTTATTGATTTATGGAGGTATTTTTTAATGGTTGCACACAATCTTGACCGCGACAGCGTTTTAAAAGAGCTTGAAACAGACAAACAAACAGGCCTTTCAAAACAGTCAGTTGCCCAGCGCCTTGAAAAGCACGGCGAAAACAAACTAAAACAAAAAGCAAAAAAGACAACACTTCAGCGCTTTTTTGACCAGTTCAAAGACGCAATGATTATCATTTTAATCGTTGCCGCTCTCGTTTCATTTGTAATCGCGTGCGTTGAAAAAAACCCAAAAGAATTTTTTGAACCCGCACTCATTTTACTTATTGTAATTCTTAACGCAGTAATGGGCGTTGTACAAGAGAGCAAGGCTGAAAAAGCTCTTGATGCTCTTAAAAATATGTCAGCACCCCACGCGCGCGTTATCCGCGACGGTGTCGAAACAATAATCGACGCAGCTTCGCTTGTACCGGGCGATATTATCAAGCTCGAAGCAGGCGACTTTATCCCTGCCGATGCCCGCCTTTTAACAAGCGTCAGCTTAAAATCAGAAGAATCGGCACTCACAGGCGAATCAGTTCCGTCAGAAAAAGACGCCGAAGCCGAGGTAGAGCTTAACGCTCCTATCGGCGATAGAACAAATATGGTGTTCTCGGGCTGTTCAATCACCTACGGTACCGCAACCGCAGTTGTAACCGAAACAGGTATGGATACACAAATGGGTAAAATCGCAAACCTTTTAGACAGCGAAGAAGAAACCCAGACCCCGCTCCAACAAAAACTCGCAAACCTTGGTAAATACCTCGGCTTTATCGCGCTTGGCTGTTGCGCTATCATTTTTGTTGTGGGCCTTTTAAATGACTTAAACCCAATGGATATGTTTATGACCGCAGTATCTCTTGCAGTATCGGCTATCCCCGAGGGTCTTCCTGCAATCGTTACCGTTGTTCTTTCAATCGGCGTTCAGCGTATGGTTAAAAAGAACGCGCTTATCCGCCGCCTGCCCGCAGTTGAAACACTCGGCAGCGCATCGGTTATCTGCTCTGATAAAACAGGTACTCTTACCCAAAACCGTATGACACTTACCGCTGCATACACAGAAGATGCCGACTATAACAAACTAACCTCAAAAAACGATACAAACTACCACAAGCTTTTAACTTATGCAACACTTTGTTGTGACGGCTCGGTAGTTATTGAAAACGGCGAAGAAAAACACATCGGCGACCCCACCGAAACCGCAATCGTTCTTTGCGCACAAAAGAACGGCATCTTAAAAGACGATATAAACAACTCATACCCCCGCCTTGCCGAGCTTCCTTTCGACTCAGACAGAAAGCTTATGACAACCGTTAACAAAATCGACGGCAAAAACATTGTTATTGTTAAGGGCGCGTTTGATATAATGTCAACACGCATAATTAACGGCAACATCGAAAAGGCAAAAGAAATTACCGAGGCTATGAGCCGTGACGCTCTTCGCGTGCTCGCAGTTGCTTATAAAGAAATTGACGAGGTTCCCGAAAACCCCACCCCCGAGCTTTTAGAGTGTGACCTCACCTTTATGGGCCTTGTTGGTATGATTGACCCGCCCCGTCCCGAAGCCCGCGATGCCGTTAAGCTTTGTAAAAAAGCAGGTATTAAGGTTGTTATGATTACAGGCGACCACGTTGTAACCGCAACCGCAATCGCAAAAGAACTTGGAATTTTCGAACAAGGCGACCTTGCGCTCACAGGCGCAGATCTTGACCTTTTAACCGACACCGAGCTGGATGAAAAAATCGAAAAAATCTCGGTTTATGCCCGTGTATCACCCGAAAACAAAATTCGTATAGTAAAAGCATGGCAACGAAAAGACCGCGTTGTGTCAATGACAGGCGACGGCGTTAACGACGCACCCGCACTCAAAGCCGCCGACATCGGTTGCGCTATGGGTATTACAGGCACCGACGTTGCAAAAGGCGCTGCCGATATGACACTTACCGACGACAACTTTGCAACAATAGTTGATGCCGTTCGTGAAGGCAGAGGCATTTATGCTAACATCAAAAAGGTTGTAGGCTACCTACTCGGCACAAACATCGGCGAGGTAATCACAGTGTTCCTTGCTATGATTTTGTGGAAACAAGCTCCGCTTCTTTCAATGCAGCTTTTATGGATAAACCTTGTAACCGACTCGCTACCCGCAATCGCACTCGGTATGGAAGATGTTGAAGACGGTATTATGGAAAATAAACCCAAGCCCAAAAACGAAGGCATCTTTGCAAATGGCTTTGGTGTTCGTGTTATTTTACAGGGCGTTATGTTTGCAGCACTCACCCTTGCTGCTTTCTGGCTCGGTTGCGGTGTTAAATTTAACGAAATTTCAACACTCGCCGCATCTTCACCCGCTCTTCACAGAGGCGAAACAATGGCGTTTATAGTTCTTGCGCTTTCACAAATTGTTCAATCGTTCAATATGCGCTCTGATAAGTCGCTCTTCAAAATCGGCTTTTTCGGTAACAAGACCTTAAACCTCTCGGCAATTGCCGCTTTTGTTCTTACAATGCTTATTTGCATACTCCCCGGTGTTCGCGATGCTTTCGGTCTCGAGCTTTTAGGTATTTCCGAATACATCATCTGCTTAGGTCTTGTTCTTATCCCGCTTGTCGTTATGGAAATTTCTAAAGCAATAGGACTTGTAAAACACAAAAACTAAAAAAGAGCCGTAAGGCTCTTTTTTATTGCAATTATTAAATTAAAAGAGTATAATTTTTATATTATAAAAAAGAAGGCAGTATAAATGACAACCGCACAAAAGCATTACAACAAAATGACAACCGCACCTCTTACCCGCCTTATTGTATCGCTCGGGCTTCCCACCACCTTTTCAATGCTTATTACCAACATCTATAATATGGCAGATACCTACTTTGTAGGTACCGTTGGTAAATCGGCACAGGCAGCAACAGGCATACTTTTTGCACTTCAGGCAGTAATTCAGGCAATTGCGTTTATGCTGGGTCAAGGCAGCGGCACAATGGTGTCAAAACACCTTGCCGACAGCGATGAAAAAAGCGCAAACAAATACGTATCCTCTGCATTTTTCGGCGGTATTACAGTAGGCACTTTGTTTATGGTGTTAGGGCTTATCTTTTTAACCCCATTGCTTAAATTTTTAGGCAGTACCGCAACAATTTTGCCTTATGCAAAGCAATACGGTACTTGTGTACTGCTCGGTTGCCCTATTGTAATGGGCTCGTTTGTTTTAAATAATAACTTACGGTACGAGGGCAAGGCGCTTTATGCAATGTTCGGGCTGGTGTCGGGCGGTTTAATCAATATCCTCGGCGACTACCTTTTGGTAATGGTCTTTAATTTTGGCGTACTCGGTGCAGGTATTGCAACACTCGTATCGCAAATAATAAGCTTTACCCTTCTTGTTATTTTTTATAAAAAACAAGCGCAAAGTAAGCTTTTATTGCCAGCCGTCAGTAAAGATATAAAAACCTACCTCACAATCTCAAAAATCGGCTTTCCCGCCTTTATCCGCCAAGGTCTTTCGTCGTTCTCGCACGGGCTTTTAAACAACCTTACCCGTCCGTTCGGCGACGCAGCTATTGCGGCTATGAGCATTGCCCACAGGTTCTCGGCGTTTGTAATGTGCGTTGGTCTTGGTATTGGACAGGGCTATCAGCCTGTAGCATCGTTTAACTGGCAAACAAAACACTACGACAGAGTAAAACGCGGACTGCTTGTTACAATGGGCATCGGCCTTTGCTTTATCTCGGCAATATCTGTCCCGTCAATTATCTTTGCCGATAAAATTGCGCTGCTTTTTCAAAAAAGCGCCGATGTTTTAAAAATAGCCACTCCGGCTCTTAGGTACTGCTGCATAGGCACAATGTTTTTAACACTGTCGGTACCTATCAATATGCTCTACCAGAGCACACGCCGACCTGTGCTATCGTCAATTTTGTCGCTTATGCGCTCGGGCGTTATGTTTATCCCCACACTCATCATCACAACCAACCTTTTTGGTCTTTGGGGCATTATTCTTTCACAACCTATTGCCGACGCCTTAACAGGCCTTGTAAGCATACCCTTTATTTTACACTTTTTACTAAGAGAAAAAAGGTAACTTCCCACAGGGAAAAAAGTCGCATGCTACAGGGAAAAAATCCCTACAACTAATACTGATATAAATAAGACTGATATAAGTCAGTCTATAAAAGAAAGACGACAATGACACTTTTAAAGCTTAAAAACAATTTAATACGCTTTATACGTGCAAACTCGGTTATGGTGATTGCGCTTATAGCGGCGCTTGTGTCAGTGGCGTTTGTACCGCCCGACAGCAAGTATCTTGGCTATATCGATTTTAAAACAATAACCTGCCTGTTTTGTGTGCTTGCCTGCGTGTGCGCCTTTAAAAATATCAACTTTTTTTACATACTCGCGCTAAATATAGTAAAGGTGTTTAAAACTTTGCGCGCAAGTGTTTTGGCGCTTGTGTACATAACCTTTATCGGCTCAGTGCTTATTGCTAACGATATGGCGCTTATTACCTTTTTGCCGCTTGGCTATTTTGTGCTCGATACCACAGGCAAAAAGCACCTTATGGCGTTTACCTTTATAATGCAAACGCTTGCCGCCAACCTCGGCGGTATGCTAACACCCTTTGGCAACCCGCAAAACCTCTACCTTTATTCAAAATTCAATATAAACACTTTAGAGTTTACAAAAATTATGGCACCGCCGTTTGTACTGTCGATTATTTTAATAACGCTGTGCTGTATAATTTTTGTAAAACCCGAGCCGCTAAAAATAGCCGACGCACCTTGTAAACTGCCTGTAAAGCGCACAATTCTTTACTCGGTTCTGTTTGCGCTTTCAATAGCCATTGTTTTTCACGGCATACCCTACCTGGCAGGTCTTATCATAATACCGCTAGCCATGCTCTTTCTTGACAAAAAGGCACTGCGTATGGTAGACTATCCACTGCTTTTTACTTTTGTGTTCTTTTTTATATTTTCGGGCAATATGGCGCGAATTGGTGTAATCAAGCAACTTTTTGAATGGTTGCTTACCAAAAGCACCTTAATTTTTTCAACACTTTGTTGTCAGGTTATATCAAATGTACCCTCAGCAATACTTTTGTCACAGTTTACAACTAACTATAAAGACCTTTTGCTCGGTGTTAATATCGGCGGTGCAGGAACGCTCATCGCCTCGCTTGCAAGCCTTATAACACTTCGCACATATCTTTTGTATAACCCTAAAAAAATGACAAGCTACATAAAGCTGTTTTCGGCACTCAATTTTTCGTTTTTGGTTATACTTTTAATATTTTTGCATATGATTTAGGTTAAAAGGAGATTTTATGGACTTCAACTTAATTTTTAACAGTATACTGCTCGGTGTAGGTCTTGCTATGGACGCCTTTTCGGTTTCGCTTGCCGACGGCCTTAACGAACCGTGTATGCGCCGCCGTAAAATGAGCGCAGTCGCAGGCGTGTTTGCTTTCTTTCAGGCGCTTATGCCGCTACTCGGTTGGCTTTGTGTACATACCATTATGCAATACTTTAAGGTTTTTGAACTCGCAATTCCCTATATCGCGCTTTTGCTTTTATCTTACATAGGCGGAAAAATGCTTTACGAAGGTATTAAAGAGCCTTGCACCGAAGGTTGTTGCCTTAATAAAAGCATAACACTCTGGGCGCTGATTGTTCAGGGTATTGCAACCTCAATCGACGCGCTTTCGGTCGGCTTTACAATAGCGCACTATAACCTTGTGTCCGCTGTTGTTTGCGCACTCATAATTGCTGCTGTAACTTTTGTTATTTGCTATGCAGGTTTATATATCGGCAAAAAAGCAGGCACTCGCCTTGCAGGCAAAGCAGGTATATTTGGCGGCGCAATACTTATTTTTATAGGCATAGAAATATTTGTAACAAACGTATTTTTTTAAAATAAAAAGACACCCTTTTGGGTGTCTTTTTATATATTAAACAACTCTTTATTAGTAAAGCATGGGTCTGTAGTAATATGCATACGCATCTTTTTAAGTACCGATTCATCGCCCGAGTTTAGCATGTGTGTGCAGTGAATTTCGCAGCCCCTAAGCTTTGGCAGTTGTTCAACCGCCTTTTTAACAACAGGGTCACTTACCGCGCATATATAAAGTGCCGATAACACGTCATCAGCTTTAAGTACCGAGCTTGATGCGTTTGAGCCACCAAGCAGTTCGTTTTTAAGCGAAAGCAAAGGCTCAAGCACGTCAGGGCTCATAAGCAAGGTTGATTTTGGAATATCCGCCATCACCTTAATACTGTTAAGCATTGCACCGCTGCACGCACTCATAAGTCTTGTTGCCTTACCTGTAATAATTCTGCCGTCAGGAAGCTCGATTGCGGCGGCAGGTACGTTGTCACAGTTTGCGCTTTTGCGCCTTGCAGGAACAACAACAGGTCGGTCTTCTTCTTTAAGTCTGAGTGTTTCTAAAATGTTGCGGAGCTTTTCAACCGTTTCAGGCTTTTCCTTACCTTGCTTTAAGTCGCAAAGCCCAACAAAATATCTGCGAAGTACCTCTTGATAGCTTGCCTCTCTGCAAGCCTCGTCGTCGAATATAGCATAGCCTGCCATATTAACGCCCATATCGGTAGGCGAACAATAAAACTTGTCGTCACCTGTAATCTTTGATAAAATTCTGTGAACAATGGGGAACGCCTCAACGTCGCGGTTGTAGTTAACGGTTGTAACCCCGTAGTTTTCGAGGTGGAACGGGTCAATCATATTAACGTCTTGAAGGTCGGCAGTTGCCGCCTCGTATGCAAGGTTAACGGGGTGTTTAAGAGATAAGTTCCATACAGGGAATGTTTCGTACTTGCCGTAGCCTGCCCTTATACCGCGCTTGTTTTCGTGATAAACCTGTGAAAGACAGGTTGCAAGCTTACCTGAACCAGGGCCCGGAGCGGTTACAACAACAAGCGGTTTTGTGGTTTTTATAAACGCATTAGAGCCAAAACCTGCGTCTGATGCGATATAGTCAAGGTCGTGAGGGTACCCTGCAATAGGCTTGTGGATATAATACTTAATACCGCGGTTTTCGAGCATACGAATAAACCTGTCGGTTGCCGATTGACCTGTGTACTTGGTGATTACAATACTGTTAACCTCAATCTCCATATCTTTAACAAGGTCAAGCTGACGCAAAAGGTCAAGGTCGTAGCTAATGCCAAGGTCGGCACGAATTTTGCTCTTTTCAATATTCTCGGCGCTGATGCAAAAAATAATTTCAACCTGCTCTTTCATTGTTTGAAGCATTTTAATTTTAGCATCGGGCTCAAAGCCGGGAAGCACGCGAGAAGCGTGGAAATCGTCAAAAAGCTTGCCGCCAAACTCAAGATAGAGCTTGCCGTCAAAACGCGCAATTCTTTCAAGTATTTTTTCACGCTGCTTTTCCATATACAGCGCATTATCGAAGCCTTTTTTAAACACTGATGTTTTCACCCCCATACATAAGGTGATAAGAATAATTCGAACTTGTTTTTAAAAGGCAAATTTTCGTTGCTTCTGCGTTAAAAGCCTCGTGCATACGAGCAAGTATGCACTGTGTTTTGTGCCTTGAAGCAATAAAAATTTGCTCTTTAAAAAATCTTCGACCTGAAAATCAAAAAATTATTGATGATTTTTGTTCTTCTTCGATGAAGATGGGCTGACGCCCATCAAAGAGAAAAGGACGAAAAGCACATTAATTTATGACTTTCAGGCAGGTTCAAATTATCCTTATCACCTTAAAATTTTAACACATATCCCTTGCAAGTTCAACCAATTAAAACAAATTTTTTTATTTTATTCAACAGTAACCGACTTTGCAAGATTACGGGGTTTGTCAACATCGCAGCCGCGAAGCAGTGCCGTCTTATACGCAATAAGCTGCGATACAGTCACGCTCGCAAAGGGCGATAGCATTGGGTTTTCGCTGTTTATTTTAACTACGTAATTTATACCGTCAGGTATTTCAAACTCACTATCGCAAATCAAAATAACCTCGCCGCCGCGTGCCATAACCTCTTTAATGTTTCCAAGCATTTTATCGCGGCCTAAAAACCCGCAGGCAAGCGCAATAACAGGCGTTCCCTTTTCAATTAGCGAGAGTGTTCCGTGCTTAAGCTCGCCTGCAGCGTAGCTTTCAGAGTGTATATACGAAATCTCTTTAAGCTTAAGTGAGCCCTCAACCGCCGCGTACGCATCAATGCCCCTGCCAATAAAATAAAGGCTTTGGCATTTTTTTATCCGCTCGGCAATTTTATCAAGCTCGCCCTCATTTTCAATTACCGCGTTAATCGAGTGCGGAGTTTTGTTTACAAGGTCGTTCATTATCCGCTTTGCACTATCCTTACACACACGCCCGTTTGCAACGCCCATACACAACGCAAAAGTAAGCAGGCTTGCAAGCTGCGAGGTATAGCCTTTGGTGGTCGCAACCGCAATCTCGGTACCTGCGTTTGTATAAATAACATAGTCCGACTCACGCGCGATTGCCGACATCGGCGCGTTTACAATAGCAACCACCTTGCCGCCCTCCGCCTTTGCGTGCTTTAATGCCGCGAGTGTATCGGCAGTCTCGCCCGATTGCGATATTGCAATAGTCAGCGTGTTTTTATGCGTTATTGGCGGACAGTAGCGGTATTCTGATGCGGTAGTAACAAATACAGGTATTTTTGCAAGTTGCTCTATCCAAAACTTGCCCACAAGCCCCGCGTGTGTTGCCGAGCCGCAACCGATTATAGACACCGCATCAAACTGCTTTAAAACCTCTGCCCCAAGCCCAATTTTTGAAAGGTCGGGCACACCATCGCCGTTTCGGTGCGGTGATGATGCGTTATAAACTGCGGCAGGCTGCTCGTGTATCTCTTTTAACATATAATGCTGATACTTGCCTTTTAGCGATAGCGAAAAATCAGCCACTATCGGCTCGTATTTTGCCTGTATCTTGTTTCCCAAAACATCATAAAGCGTTATTTCGTTGCCGTTTGCATATAAAATCTGATTATCTTCGGGGCGTATAATCTCTTTTACATGCGGCGCAATTGCAGGTATATCCGATGCAATAAAGCACCCGTCTTTCACACCTGCAATTAGCGGGTTGTCACGGCGCACCGCCCAAATTTCTCCCTCACGGTCAAAAAACATAACCGCAATAGCAAACGAGCCTTTAAGCTTTGAAATTGCGGCTATAATCGACTGCTTTGCGTCTTTTAGCTCTTTGTAATAACGGTCAATAAGATGAACTATGCACTCGGTGTCGGTCTCGCTTTTAAACTCATAACCATCAGCCTCAAGCCCTTTTTTAATGTCAATGTAGTTGTCGATTATTCCGTTGTGCACAAGTACACAGCTGTTCGATTTATGCGGATGCGCATTTTGCTCACTCGGCGCACCGTGGGTCGCCCAACGCGTGTGTCCAATACCGCAGCTGCCCTCGGTGGCACTATCGCATTTTGATTCAAGCTCACTCACCCTGCCGCTTGATTTTATAGTTAAAAAATCGCCGTCTTTTAAAATACTGAGACCCGCCGAGTCATAACCCCTGTACTCAAGCGCGTAAAGTCCGTTAATCAGTATTTGCTTTGCCTCTTTTTTGCCTGTATATCCAATTATTCCACACATAATAAAAAACTCCTTTGCTTTTTTATTAGTATGCATAATTTTAAAAAATATATTAAAAAAGACACCTCAAAGGGTGTCCTTTTTATATTATTTCAATTCCGCCAAACGGTCGTATTTTTATTTGGACACAAGCGCCGCTGCCAAAAACACGTTCAATAGCACTTTTATATCCAGCTACCAAATCGGTTGGTACAAAAGCCTGAATCGTACCTGCAAACCCGCCGCCGTGAACACGAACTGCGCCGCTATCTTTTAAAACAGACTTGCTTAATGCAAGCGCTAACGGTATTGCCTGCTCGGTCGGTGTGCTGCTTGAATACAAATTTTGCAACAGATTACCCGATGAAATACCCGACTGGTTAACGAGCTTTAAAAACAGCCCGATGTCGCCGTTTTCAAGCGCTTTTGCCTCGTCATAAGCACGCCTTGTCTCGCCAAAAAAGTGCATTGCTCTTAAAATTGCTCTATCAGAGCAAACGCCCCTGAGCTCTGGCAGTTTTGAGTAAAACTCACCCTCGTCAACCTCGCTTAAAACCTTGCAGCCAAAGTAGTTTGCAACAGTTGCCATTTCACTGCGGATTGCAACATAATCGTCAGTTAAGTTTTCGTGACTGCTCTTTGTATCAGTAATGCATATTGCATACCCGTGTTTTTCAAAATCAAACTCAATTTTTTTCAGTGTAGGCTGGTTATTTTCAAAGTCAATGTAAACAAGTCCACCGTAACTGCAAACCGTTTGGTCTAAAAGCCCACAGCTCTTGCCATAGAAAACGTTTTCAGCGTACCAACCATATTGCGCAATATCAAGCGGTGTGCTTTTGCCATTGTTATACTGCTCGTTTATAATAGTTCCAATAAGCGTTTCAAACGCCGCTGACGACGAAATACCACCGCCGCAGATAACGTTTGATGTGGCATACATATCAAAGCCCTCAATATTAACCCCGCTTTGTAAAAACTTATAAATTATGCCTTTTACAATAGCGGTTGTTCCGTTATCGCTCGGGTTTTGAGTTATATCATTTAAAAATATCTTTGTAGCCGCGTGCCCCTCAGACATTATTCGCACTACGCCCTCGTTGTGAAAACCAACCACCGCTATTATATCTAAATCAACCGCCGCCGCAACAACGCGTCCGCATTGATGGTCGGTGTGGTTGCCGCCGATTTCGCACCTGCCGGGTGCCGAAAACAGTTTAAAATCTTTATGCTTTGGAAATAGCGTTTTAAACGACAGAATCGCTTTTATATATCTGTCACGTTGACTTTCGATGTTGTTTTTGCCATAAAGCTTTAAAAAAAGCTCGGTTACACTGTCGCTTTTAATTTGCTCTATGTAGTTTGCGCGGTCCATACTCTCCGACTCCTTACAATTGCTTAGCTTTATTTTAGCACACGCCTTTGCATATATCAATAAAAAAAGACACCCCAAAGGGTGCCTTTTTTTATTTAATTATTTTAAATATGCTTGGTAAAATTTTGTGAATATTACCGAAGCTTCAGCTCTAAGGCCTGTGCCTTGCGGGTCAAAGTTGTTTTGTCCCTTACCGTTTACAATGTCAGCCATCTGACAAGCATAAACTGCGTCTTTTGCCCATGAGCTAATGTTTGCGTCATCTACGAAAGCTTGTTTAAGTTCAACAGCCTTAAGTGTAACGCCCTTGAATTTTGCAAAGTTTACAATCATTACACACATTTCTTCACGAGTAACTTTTGCTTCAGGTTCAAAGTGTGTATTTGATTTACCATAAACGATACCGTTGGTGTATGCCCACTTAATTGCAGGTGTGTACCATTCGCCCCATTTAACGTCGGCAAACTTGGTAAGTACGTTTTTGTTTGATGTATCAATGCCCATGATGTTTGCAAATACCTGAACAAACTCAGCGCGTGTAATATCATCAAGCGGCTTGAATGTGCCGTCTGCGTTACCCTTGAATATACCAACGCTGTATGCAACGTCAACATATTCTTTGTACCATTCGTTTGAAACAACGTCGGTAAATACTTGAGCTGTATCAACAACCGGTAATTTAGTTCCGGCAATTGTTACTGTTTCTGTGCTGCCACATACTGAACAGGTGCGTGTTTTTGTTCCGTCCTTTTCAGTTGTTGCATCGTTGTTGTAAACATAATCGCCAAATTTATGGCCTTTAGCAATAACTGTTTTGCCTTCGGTGTAGTCACATTTTGCACAAACTTTGTGAGCTGTGTAACCGTCCTCGGTGCAGGTTGCAGATTTAGCTGCAACATCTTTGAGGTCGTGACCACCAAGAATTACTTGGTAACCTTCTTTGTAATCACACTCGGTACAAGCCTTATGAGCGGTGTAACCGTTATTAGTACAGCTTGCATCTTTTCCGGCAATGTTTATAAGCTCGTGCGATGCAGGAATAAGCTCATAACCTTCTTTGTAGTCACACTCGGTACAAGCTTTGTGAGCGGTGTAACCGTCATTTATACAAGTCTTGCCTTTTGCATCAACGTTTATAAGCTCGTGTGATGCAGGAATTACTTGGTAAGCATCGTCTTTGTAATCGCACTCGGTACAAGCTTTGTGAGCTGTGTAACCGTCTTCGTCACAAGTCTTGTCTTTTGCTTCTACGTCTTGGAGTTTATGACCTGCAGGTCGTTTTTCGTATGTTGTGTGGTCACATTCTTCGCAGTATTCGTAAGCATACCAACCATCTTCAGTACATGTAGGTGCTTGTTCACCTACATTATGGATTGTATGTGTTGCTTCATTTACTTTACCGTGACAAACCGAACATTCATTCCAGTGTTTTGTATCGTCATACTTTTGAACGTAGTTTGCTGACTGCACATTAATTTTATCATGACAAACTGTACATTCTTCCCAATGGTTTGTGTCATCGTGAGTTGGCTCGTAGTCGTGAGTTGTTACTCTTGTGAAGTCACAACCGTTACATGTTGTATCGCAAGCGTTATCGAAGCTGTGCTCTGCAATATCTTTCTTATCTTGGCAATCTTCGCACTCGAGCCAGTGCTCTTTATCGTCTTTGTTTTGAACATAGTTGCCGTGAGATGCGGGGATAACTTGGTAGCCGTCTTTGTAGTCACAATCTTCACAGTAATCATATGCTTCCCAACCGTCTTCGGTACAGGTTTTTGGTTGTGCATCAGCATGTTTGATTGAGTGTGTTGTTTCTTCTACAACGTCGTGACATACCGAACACTCTTTCCAGTGTTTTGTATTGTCGAATTTCATCTCATAACTATGTGTTGTATCTCTTTCATAGTCACATCCGATACATTTTGTATCACCACAGGTATCACCAAAATTATGCTCTGCAATATTCTGCTTGTCGTGACATACTGTACACTCATCCCAGTGGTTTGTATCGTCGTGAGCTTTGTCGTAGTCGTGAGTTGTTACTCTTGTGAAGTCACAACCGTTACATGTTGTATCGCAAGCGTTATCGAAGCTGTGCTCTACAATATTCTGCTTGTCGTGACATACTGTACACTCATCCCAGTGGTTTGTATCGTCGTGAGTTTGCTCGTAGTCGTGAGTTGTTACTCTTGTGAAGTCACAACCGTTACATGTTGTGTCGCAAGCGTTATCGAAGCTGTGCTCTACAATATCTTTCTTATCTTGGCAATCTTCACACTCGAGCCAGTGCTCTTTATCGTCTTTGTTTTGAACATAGTTGCCGTGAGATGCGGGGATAACTTCTTTTCCAATGATTTCGCCACAGTCAGCACATTGCTTGTAAGCTGTGTAACCGTCTTCGGTACAGGTCTTGTCTTGACCCGGCATATCATTAAGTGTGGGGTGAGCACAGGGTCTTTGTGTCATATCGTAGTCAACCCAGTAATTACCACCGTTGCCGGCATCATCAACAAGTTTAAGACCAACAGCATTTTCAAAATCACTTGTCGCGGTTGTTACATAGTTGTCTTCTATTGTAACAACAGTGTTTTGAGTGTCATTAAGTTTTGCATCAAATGCATCTGTTAATGTTCTTGTAAAGCCAACAATCTTGTTGCCAGTAAATGTGATTGTTTTTGTTACGTCAGTTGCAATCTCTTTGCCAAGTTCAACGCCGCCCGAGCTGATAAGTAATGCCGAACCATCAACCGACTTATCCATATAGTTGTTTGTTATGGTAAGCGTTGTGAAATCGTGCGGTTCAACTGTCATCATACCACCGGAAGCGGTATGTTTCATAACGTTGTTATCAAATACAACTTCTCTTGTATCGCCTGCAGCATAAGCTGTGTTTTTAACACTTACTTTAAATAATTTTGAAGATGTACCAAAGAGGTAAGAATCTTTAATTACAAATTTAGAAGTTGCTGATGATGTTTTGTGCCATGCATTAACTGTTAAATCAGCAAGGTTGTAATAAAGACCTTCAAATGTTGTAACTGGTGCGGGGAATTCTGACGTGAATAAACCGCCTGTTGTCTTTTTAATAAAGAAGTTTTTAATGTATGTTTCGTCACTGCTTGTAACGTCTTTGTAGTTTGCATTAATTGGTGTTTTTGTTGCAGCGTCGTACTTGCTGTTAACAATGTTAACGGTAAGCTTATTGGCACTGCCGCCACGGCCAGCTGTAGCGCCGTCAACGTCAATAGCACTTGTATAATAGAAGCCGTAAAGACCAACTGTACCGCTTACTGATGAGTCAACAACAACACCTGCAACCTTTAAGCTATCATCAAAGGTGGTTGTGTTTTCGGTCCAAGCCGCGCCGTTTGATTTAACAGCTTTCCACTCGCCGTCCTGAGCGTCTCTTGTAAACGGCACTGTGTTCCAGTTAGATGAGTAAATGTTAACAGCTTTGGTAACAGTAATTGCGCTGCCATCCCAACCGGTAACAATAATTTGTTTGCTTCCGCCCTCAGCTGTTGCTGCAGCTTCAGCTTGTTCGTATTTGCCAAATGCGTTTGCACCAACTACAAATGTGTAGTTTTTGCCATCCCACAATTTCATAACCTCGTTGCCTGATGTTTCGGTTGCAAGTGAGGTATCAAGTAAGATAGCGTTTTTACCTATTGTGCCTGTTGAGTCAACATAGCCTTTTTCATCATCGGTAAAGTAGGGAGCTTCAAAATTATCTACATTTAATGTATATGTATTTGAAGCAATACCGTCAAATAAAAGTGTAACTGTGTAAAGTGTTGATTCAGATGTTGTAATAGTATCAACAACTTCATCGTTAATATTTTTTACAGTAACTGTAGGTTGTGCGCTGCCTGCAGGAGCGTCAGCCATTGCGTTAGCTTTAATGCTATCGATTGTAACAATTGCATCTTTTGCAACAGCAATAACGTCGTCAGTTACTGTCATTGTAGCATCACTGTCAAGTGTAAGAGCTGCGCTTGATTTTGTCATAGCGTAGTCGTAGTAGTACTCGCCTGCTTTACCTGCAGGTGATGCAAGTGCAACACCGACTGCAGTTTTTGCAGCCTCGCCCGAAGCAGTTGTTACAAAGTTGTTTTCAGGAGTAAAGTCGTTTGTAATTGCTGCAGCAAAGCCGCTCTGGTGTCCTACTATCTTATTGCCGCTAAAGGTTATTGTACCCTCGGCAGAAAGACGAGAACCAACTTTTACTTGAGAACTGATAAGAGCCTGA
>JAZNXL010000013.1:0-11486 GCA_045593905.1 Eubacteriales bacterium | reverse complement strand
TGCTTACTACAGGGATGATGTATCCGATATCGTTCTTTGTTCTTTCGTTGAACTCCTTAGTAAATGCCATGATGTTAACACCGTGCTGACCGAGAGCCGGACCAACAGGCGGTGCGGGAGTGGCTTTACCTGCGGGAATTTGAAGTTTGATGTAACCTGTAACTTTTTGTGCCAACTTGAACACCTCCTAAAAAAATGTGGTAAAATAGCGGAAAGATATTCTCTCCTCCCACTCGCAATACACCCTGTATTGCTATATAAACACGGCAAAGCCGCAGTTTATACTAACCTATTGCTACTCTTTTACGGGCGTTACCTGATTGAACGCCACCTCGACAGGTGTTTCCCTGCCGAACATTGAAACAATTACTTTTAAGCGCTTTGTATCGCTAAAGACTTGTTCAACAATACCTGTGCAGCCGTTAAAGCCGCCTTCGATAATTTTTACGCTGTCGCCTTTTGTAAACTCCTCGGTGTATACAACCTGCTCAATACCAAGACGCTCTACCTCTTGTTCGGTAAGCGGTATTGGCTGGGTGGTTGCACCTACAAAGCCTGTAACGCCGCGAGTGTTACGAACAATAAACCATGTGTCCGGTGTCATTATCATTTTTATTATGATATAACTCGGAAAAACTTTACGCTCGTATTCTTTTACAACACCCTTGTCGTTTGTTTCAACAACCTTTTCTGTAGGAACACGAATTTCAAAAATCATATCGCCGAGTTTACGGTTTTCGATGATTTTTTCAAGGTCTGCAGCGACTTTGTTTTCGTAACCCGAGTATGTATGAACTACATACCACTTTGCACTATCAGACATATTTATTCTCCTGACAAATTAAATTAACCCAATAAATCGGGTAAGTTGTTGAGCGCGAACTGTAAGCCGTTTGTGAACAAATAGTCTAAAAGCCACACAAACACACCTACTACAAGCACGGTAACAAGAACAACGATTGTGTTGTTAAGTGTTTGCTTTGGTGTTGGCCAGATTATTCTTTTAAAAGTTTCAACCTTTACTTCTTTGAAAAAGCCTACTACCCTTTTGAATACGCCACGCTTTTCTTTTTTAACGTTGTCTGCCATTTTTGGCTCCTCCTTAACAAACCGTAATGAAATTACTTGGTTTCTTTATGCAGTGTGTGCTTTTTGCAAAATCTGCAGTACTTGTTCATTTCGAGTCTGTCCGGGTCGTTCTTTTTGTTTTTCATTGTGTCGTAATTTCTTTGCTTGCACTCTGTACATGCTAATGTGATTTTTACGCGCATATCGGCACCTCCTGTTTTTTGCCTCCCTGTTTATATTATAGAGATATTTTTTTGCACAAAAAAATAACCCCTATGACAGGTAATACGAATTATAACATCAAACGGTTGCCAATGTCAATAGTTATTTTTAAAAAATTAGGCGGTTTTTTCTTGACGGCATTAAATATATATAATATAATATACAATGATAAAATATACGGAGAATTTTTAAAGGTAATGAACATAGCTCTTTTAACAATGTCGCTTAATATCGGCGGCGCCGAAACGCACATATTCGAGCTTGCGCTTGAGCTTAAAAGTCGCGGTAACAATGTTACTGTTTTTAGTGCTGGCGGCGTTTGGGCAGACAAGCTTAAACAAAGCGGAATCGAGCACGTAACTGCACCGCTTAATAAAAAAGACCCCACAAGTCTTTTAAAATCATACAAACTTATATCAGACTATGTTAAAAACAACAGTCCTTGTGTTATACACTCACACACGCGTATTTCGAACTTTGTTTCAAACCTTGTTTGTAAAAAATATAACGTACCGTTTGTAACAACGGTTCACTTTAACTTTTCAACCAAATTCTTTGAAAGAAAGCTTTCGCGTTGGGGCAACAGAGCAATCGCCGTTAGTAACGATTTAAAAGAATACACCGCCAACAGCTATGGCTATGAGAGCGATAAAATATCGGTTACTGTTAACGGTATTAACTTAAACACATTCTGCAAACGCGAAAACCCCGAGCTTAAAGCCGAGCTTGGCATTGCGCCCGACTCAAAGGTTATTCTTTGCGTTTCGCGTCTTGATGAGGTTGCAGGCGACCACGTCTTGCGCGTTTTACAAATGTCTGAACAAATTTATAAACAAAACCCAAACACCAACATTGTTATTGTTGGAAACGGCACCCGCTTTGACGAGTTTTTAAAGCTTGCAAACAGTGTAAACGCCGTTACAAAAGACGGTTTTATAAAGCTTGTCGGTCCGCAGACCGATATTTACAGGTTTTGCAATATTGCCGACCTGTTTATTGGTATTTCGCGCGCGGCACTCGAGGCGATGGCGTGTAAAGTACCTACCATACTTCTTGGAAACAGCGGTTATATAGGGCTTTATTCAAAAGACACCGAAAAGCAGTGTATCGAAACAAACTTTACCTGCAGAAACTGCCCTTATCCTTCGCAAAAGGTTATAACCGACCTTATAGACGATATGTTAAACAACCCGCAAAACTACGAGCAGCTTGTAAAAGACGGCTACGAGATTGTTAAAAACAAATACTCGGTTGCCAAAATGGCAGACGACGCGCTTTTGGCATACGCTGCTGCAAAAAACGATAAGCGCCCTTACGATATTATGCTTTGCGGCTATTACGGCAGACACAACCTTGGCGACGATTTATCGCTCGAGGCACTTGTTTCAAACCTTAAAACCGAATGCGGTGTAAAACGCGGCATTGTTATAACTGCCGATACAAAAACAAACTACGGCGACCTTACCCCCGTTCACCGCTTTAACATTTTTAAAATATTACGGCTTATGAAAAAAACAAAGCTGTTTATTTTAGGCAGCGGCTCAATACTGCAAGACGCCACATCGTCGCGCTCGATGGTGTACTATTTGCATATTTTAAAACACGCAATAAAGCGTTGCCCCAAAACAATGCTTTACAGCAACGGTATAGGGCCAATCAGACGCAACCGCCACCGCAAAAGAGCGGCAACTCTTTTAAGCGTTGTTGACCACATTGCAGTGCGTGACCAAAACTCGTTTGACTACCTTGAAAAAATGGGTGTTATTAACGATAACATCACAGTAACCGCCGACGAAACATTTACAATAAGTAAAGATAACTTTAAAACAGAGTACCCGCTTCAAAAAAATAAACGCTACATTTGCGTAAACCTTCGCGCACGCAATATAAGTGAGCAGTTTTTGTGTGACTTTGCAAAGTTTTTAGACGACGTTTGCAAACAGTACGCGCTCACTCCCCTGCTTGTGCCTGTGCATTATAAGCAAGATTTAGAGGTGCTTTACAAGTTCTCTAAAAAGCTTAAAGTACAAAGCGTGTTAATAACAAACAAGCTCGAGCACCACAAAACACTGTCGATAATTTCGCAGTGTGAGTTTGCAATACTTGAACGTTTGCACGCGGTTATCTTTTCGAGCATTTTCGGTCTGCCGTTTATGGCTATTAACTACGACCCCAAGGTGCTTTCGCATTGCACCGAAACAAATATGGAGCAATATATGCTCTCGCTTGACAACTTTGACAAAGACACGGCTGTTAACACCTTTGAGGCGCTCTATAACAACCGTGATAATATCTCAAACCAGCTTTTAAGCGTTGTGAACAACAAATACGAGCGCGCAAAGGGTAATGCACAAATCGCAAATTCGCTTTTATCGGAGATATAAATGAGAATACTCGGAATTGATTACGGCAACAGGCGTACAGGCATTGCCATAAGTGACGAAACAGAGTTTTTGGCATCGGGGGTTGGCAACGTTCAAGGCTCTGACCCGCAAAAAGTTGCAAACGAGGTTGCCCAAATTTACAAAACCACGGGTGCGCAAAAAATCGTGTTGGGGCTGCCAAAAAATATGGACGGAAGCTCGGGTTTTAGAGTGGAATACACGCTAAAGTTTAAAGAGCTTTTACAAGAGCTTTTACCCGACACCGAGATTGTGCTTTATGACGAGCGCATGACAACAATGGTTGCGCACCAATATATGAACATAACCGACGTGCGCGGTAAAAAGCGCAAAAACACAGTCGATACACTCGCTGCAAAGATAATTTTGCAAGACTATTTAGACTCTAAACGATGAAAAAGTGTTTACTGCTTTTTATTTGCATATTGCTTTTGTTATCGGGCTGCGCACCGAGTAAATTTAGTGCCGACTTTTTTGCAATGGACACAGTTATGTCAATAACCGCTTACGACAAAGACGTAACCGCCGATGCAAAGGCGCTTATAACCGAGCTTGATAACAAGCTTTCGGTAACAAACGAGCTTTCGCAGGTATCTGTTGCCAACGCCGGCAAAACACCCGATAGCGAAACACTCGCGCTTATAAAAAAATCTCTCGAAATATCGGCACTTACTGACGGCGCGTTTGACATTACAATGCAGTCAGCAAGTGATTTGTGGGACTTTGGCGGCAAAAACCATATCCCTACACAAGCCGAGCTTGACAGTGTGCTAAAAAACACGGGCTACCAAAAAATATCGGTAGATGAAAACTCGCTTGACCTTGGCGGCACAAAAATCGGTCTTGGTGCTATTGCAAAAGGCTACAGTGCATCGCGTCTGCGTAAGCTTTTAATAAAAAAAGGAGTAACAAGCGCGGTTGCATCGCTTGGCGGTAATGTTTTAGTAGTTGGCACAAAGCCAAACGGTGACAATTGGAATGTTGGCATTGCCCACCCAAAACACCCCGACAGTCTTATTGCGACTTTAAGCGTAGCTGATACCGCCGTTGTAACATCGGGCGGTTACGAGCGTAACTTTGAAAAAGACGGTGTTATCTACCATCATATACTAAACCCCACAACCGCAACACCCGCAAACAGCGGTATACTCTCGGCAACCGTTATTTCAACTGACGATACACTTGCCGACGCGCTGTCAACCGCGGTGTTTGTAATGGGCGTTGAAAAAGCGACCGAGCTTTATAAAAAAACAGGCACTCAAATGCTTATTGTAACCGACGATACTGTATATGTTACCGACAATATTGCAAGCAGCGTAACAGTTACCGACAGTAGCTATACAACAAAAATAATTAAGGCGTAGTTTGGCTACGCCTTTTAGAATACTCAAAGGTATATATAATATGAAGAAAAAAATTAGTTTTGTACTTTCAATTCTGCTTATTTTACAGGCTTTAACGCTTGTTTGCTTTGCCGACGGCATACAAACAATAACCGAGCCGACAGTTTTTATATCGGGGCGCGAACAGTACAACATTGTCTGGGTAACCGACGAGGTGTGCGCCGCATACGTTGAAATTACCGCCGGCGGTAAAAAATACACTTACGCTGACGAGCGCGACGGTATTTTAAAAACCGACGACTACATACATACGGTGCGGGTTGACAAGTCGGTGCTTGATAGAGCCAAAAGCTATACTGTAATAACCAAAGCAGTTGACCAAAACGATGCCGACGGAATTGTATTTGGTGCGAAAACGCAAAAAAGCTTTGGCTTTAAGCCGTACTCTAACCAAAAAAAGATTAAGTTTGCCTTCTTTTCAGATACACACTCGAAGGTTGTTGAGTATAACCATTTTGAAATGGGCTTAAAAACGCTAAAACAAAAGGTCGGAGCGTGTGACGTTATTGTTTTAAACGGCGACATATCCGACTCAATGGCATCAGAAAGCTATTTTACCGAAACGCTTTTATACATAAGCAACAAGGCTTCAAACGGCAGCCTGCCTGTAGTGTATGCAAGGGGTAACCACGAGGCACGCGGAGTATGGGCGCAGTACCTTGCCGACTACATCGGCTTTGATAACGGCACTATGTACGGCGAGTTTGACTACGGTCCTGTAAGCGCACTCGTTGCCGACTGCGGTGAAGACAAAAGCGAGCAAAACATAGTTTACGGCGGTCTTACCGACTTTGAAAACTATATGCAAGAGCAATACAACTACTTTGAAAACCTTGGCGGTTATACCGAGGGCGCTACCTATAAAGTTGCAATATCACACTCACCACGAATATTCGACTCTATTTTATCAAACGAAATAGCCGAGGTTTTAGACGGCTACGGCACCGACATTGCAATCGGCGGTCACACCCACACCGCATCGGTCTTTAACCAAGGCGAAAACTACCCCACCCTGACCGATGGCGGTATTAACGGTGCAAACGACTATCGGGTTGCTTGTATGGAGTTTGAAAACGGCAGCATCAATTTTAATGTTTATAACTCAAACGGTGCAAACGTTTTAAGCTATAAAACCGAGGCAAAAAACCAGCCAAAGTCATATATAAAATATGAGGGCATTTCAAAAGACGATTCAAAGATAGAAAAGCAACAGTACAAAGGCTCAAGCGACCTTTATGCCGCAGTATTGTGCGAGCCGACAGTTTTTGACTGTGGCGATAACTACAACATTGTGTATATGGTAGACGCCTCGAGCGAATTTTCAAAAGCCGAGGTTGTTGTTATAAAAGACGGTATGAGTTATACCTTTAAAGACAGTGTAAGCGGTAACGCGGTGTCAAAATCGCTGCACTCGGTTGCCGTTCCCAAAGACTTGTTAGAGGGCGCAACCTATTACATAAAAACCACCTACCTTGGTGACTACGGCGCGTACGGTCCCGAGATACACCACGAGGGCTCTTACACTAAAATTGAGGCTACAATCGTCTCAAAAGAGTACAAGTTTTTAGACTATTCCGACAAAAATCAAATAAATATTGCGTCTTTTTCTAACTTTAGTCAAAAATCAACCGAAATTGCAAATTCTATTACAGTTAACCCCGACGTTATTGTTGCAACGCTAAATGCAACTGAGGGGCTTTACAGCGAAAACGACTTTTTTGACAGCGTTTTAACCTTTACATCACCGCTTTCAAGGGGTACAACACCTGTAATACTTGTACGCGGTGACGGTTTTGAATACGGCGACTGGGCGGCACGTCTCGGCTCGGTATTGCGCGTTAAAAAGAATGGCAAATATAACGGTCTTTACTTTACTACAAGCTATGGCGACGTCACCCTTGCCGTTTGTGACACCCCAAAGGGCGCATCGGCAAGATACATTACCAACCAAATCGAATATTTTAATAATGTAAAAGTAAAATCAGGTACTGTTGTAGCGGTTGCAAAAGACGAGCAAAGCGCAAACGACGTGATTAAAGATAATTTGCAAAAGTTGGGAGTTTCAAAGGTTATAACCGCCGCCGACGGCTTTGGATATTTTGTAAAATGCAAAGACAACAAAATTATGGTGGCAAATAACAACTTTGCAGGCACACAGGACGGCGAATGGGTTGAAATAACCGCAAAACCTGAAGATGCTCGGCTTTTGGGTGATAATAAAAACGTTATCCACTACAAAACCGATACAATAAAGCAAAGAAACATAACCGACGAGACCAAAACAAGCTATCAAGAGAGCTTTGAGCTTGGCTGGTATGAGCATACGCTTTATGTATGGTCACTGCGCGGTCTTGATATAACCCTTAAAGCTAAACCCGGGGTGAGCGAACAAAGCGCATGTGACCTTGCAATAGCGCTTGCAAACATACTCGGTGTTAACTACGATAAATTAGAGGGCACTAACATACAAAACAAGGCGATTGATTTTAACTATAACGCAAAAATACTAACCTTTTTACCGCCTGTTATGCATACCTTTAACAAACAGGATATTACCGATATAATTGATAAATTAAAATAAAAAGAGAGAGCTTAGCTCTCTCTTTTTATTTGTTCATATAAACATTTGCAGCCGTATTTGATTTGTTCAAACACACTTTCAAAATTGCCGCTGTACCAAGGGTCCTCGATGTCACCGGGTGACTCGGTATAATCGAGCAGGCGTTTTACCTTGCCGTTACTGTCGCTACCGATAATATTTAAAAGGCGCGGCATATTGTAGCCTTCCATAATAACAATATAGTCAAACTCATCGTAGTCGGCTTTTGTAACCTGCCTTGCGTGGTGGATACCAAACGGTATACCTTTTTGCTTTAAAATACGCTTTGCAGGCGGATAGATGTCGTTACCTATCTCCTCGCGCGAAACGGCTTTAGACTCGCAATAAACGTCGTCACAAATGCTTTTAAAGATATATTCCGCCATCGGCGACCTGCAAATATTGCCGTGGCACAAAAACAACACTTTTTTCATTTATTTACCCTTGCTGTCGCGGAGTTCTACGATTGAGTTGAACACAAGGCGGTCGGTTGCCTTTGTATCGCGGCAGAAGTAGCCTGTGCGTACAAACTGGAACTTATCAGAAGGCTTAGCATCTGCAAGTGCCTTTTCAACCTTAGCGTTTGTAAACTTAACAACCGAGTCGGTGTTTAAGTAATCGCCGTAGGTTTTGCCCTCGGGCATTGAAACAAGGTTTTCTTCGGTAAACAGCTTATCGTATTTGATAATCTCAGCATCGGCGCAATCGGCGGCGCTTACCCAATGAATAGTGCCTTTGATTTTTCTGCCGTCAGCGGGCATTTTACAGCCTGTTTCGAGGTCGGCAGTACACTTAATGAGTGTAACCTCGCCGTTTTGGTCGGTTTCGTAGCCTGTACATTTTACAATGTACGAGCTCATAAGTCTTACCTCGTTATCGGGGTACATACGGAAGAACTTGCCTACCTTTTCGGTTTTAAAGTCGGCGCGGTCAATATAAAGCTCACGGCTGAAGGTAACCTCTCTTGTGCCTGCTGCTTCGTCGTTGGGGTTGTTAGAAATTGTAAATGTTTCGGTCTTATCTTCGGGGTAGTTTTCAACTACAACTTTAACGGGGTCTAAAACCGCAATTCTACGGGGCGCCGAGTAATTAAGCTCGTCTCTTACGCAGTGCTCGAGCATTGCAATATCGACAATAGAAAACGCCTTTGAAATGCCTGCGTTTTTAACAAACTCAATAATTGACGAGGGTGTATAGCCACGGCGTCTGAGACCGCAGAGTGTGGGCATACGCGGGTCGTCCCAACCGTCAACAATGCCTGTTTCAACAAGCTCACGAAGGTAGCGCTTGCTCATTACAGTATTGGTAACGTTAAGGCGCGCAAACTCGTACTGATGGGGTTTATGCTCAAAGCCGATTTTTTCAATAACCCAGTCGTAAAGCGGACGGTGGTTTTCGAACTCGAGCGAGCAAAGCGAGTGTGTAATGCCCTCGAGTGCGTCCTGAATAGGATGCGCAAAGTCATAAAGCGGATAGATACACCACTTATCGCCTTGGCGGTGGTGGTGTGTATGGCTTATTCTATAAATTGCGGGGTCACGCATATTCATATTTGAGCTTGTCATATCAATCTTTGCGCGGAGTGTACAAGCGCCGTCTTCAAACTCGCCGTTTTTCATATGCTCAAAAAGTTCAAGATTTTGTTCTACCGAGCGGTTACGGTAAGGGCTTTCTTTACCGGGGGCTGTAAGAGTACCGCGGTACTCACGCATTTGGTCTGCGTTAAGGTCGCAAACGTAAGCATCGCCCTGTTTTATGAGCTGGCAGGCAAACTCGTAGCACTTGTCAAAGTAGTCAGAGCCGTAAAAGATACCGCCCGACGGCTCGCAACCGAGCCATTTTAAGTCCTCGTAAATGCTCTTTACGTACTCGTCGTCCTCTTTAACGGGGTTGGTGTCGTCGTAACGAAGGTTAAAAAGTCCGTTGTACTTTTCGGCGGTAAAGTGGTTAATGAATATTGCTTTTGCACTGCCGATGTGTAAATAACCGTTAGGCTCGGGCGGAAAGCGGGTATGAATACGGGCGTCAAGTCCGTTTTCAATATCCTTATCAATTATATCGTGAATAAAAAATGATGTGAGTTCTTCCATTTTGTAACTCCTTATAAGTTGTTTATAGCGTTGTCTATACGCTCAAATACTCGCTCGGTACCAATAATCTGCATAATGCTGTAAAGGTCGGGCGAGCAGCTTTTACCCGATACTGTAACACGGATAACCATACTAACGTCACCAACGTGGCCTTTATATTGGTCGGGGTTGTTTTTAAAGTCTTTTGGCTTTGCGGCATAGCCGAGTGTGTCGCAGATTGCTTTTATTTTTTCAAACCAAGCCGATGAGTCGTCGTTTGCATCGTAGCTTTCTTTAAAGAGTGTTAAAATTTCTTTTGCATCGGGGTTTGTAATTTGCTCTTTAACAGTAAACGTATCATCAAAGAAAAGGTCAACGTAGTCGCGCACCTCGTTCCATTTTGCAAGGTCTTTACGCGGTTTTGCGCTGTCGCGGCCTATTGCAAAAATGCTCTTTGAGTAGTCGGGGTCTGCTGTTAAAAGGCTATAAAGCTCGGTATCGTAAAGCTTTGACCATTCGCAAACACTATCGTAAACCTGCTGGGCAGTCATAACGCTTATTGTATTTTTTGAAACGTCGTCGAGCTTGTTAATATCGAAAAGTGAACCGCTGCCGCTCATTTTTGCGGTGGTAAACTTAAAGTCGTCGATTGATGCGGTTTTGTTTTGCATACGCCACTCTTCAAAGTTAGAGTTGAGCAGCGTCATAACGTACTCGCGTACCGAGTCAGCAGGATAGCCCTGTTCTTTGTAGAACGAAAGCGCAGCCTCGGGGTCGTGGCGTTTTGAAAGCTTGCGTTTTGACGTGCCGTCAAGCTTCATTAAAAGCGAAATGTGTAAAAACTTTGGCAGTTTAAAGCCAAGTAATGTAAACAGCTGAACGTGAAGCGGAAGCGACGAAAGCCATTCTTCACCGCGAACAACGTGGGTTGTGCGCATTAAGTGGTCGTCAACCGCGTGTGCAAAGTGGTAGGTAGGAATACCGTCGCTCTTTAAAAGCACCTGGTCAACAAAGTTCTCGTCAAGCTCGAGCGCACCCTTAATAACATCGGTAAACTTAATTCTGCCGCCTACCTTACCGGGTGAACGAAGGCGGAGTACGTAAGGTGTACCTGCGTCGATAAGCTGTTTTACTGTATCAAAATCGGCATCGCGGTATTTTGCCCACTCGCCGTAAACACCGGGGAGTACTTTTTTACTCTCTTGCTCGGCACGAATTGCCTCAAGCTCCTCTTTGGTATAAAAGCAGGGGTATGCAAGCCCGCGAATTACAAGGTCTTTTGCAAACACGTGGTAAATATGCGCACGCTGTGACTGAAAGTATGGGCCGTAGTTACCAACATCGCCTGTTGCTGATGCACCCTCGTCAAAAATGAGGCCGTAATGCGCAAACGAGTCGATAATTGTTTCAACCGCGCCCTCAACCTTACGCTGTGCGTCGGTATCTTCAATGCGAAGAATAAACACACCGTTTGACTGACGGGCAAGGCGCTCTGAAATCATAGCGGGGAATAAATTACCAAAATGCACAAAGCCTGTGGGGCTGGGTGCAATACGTGTTACCTTTGCGCCCTCGGGTAAATCTCGTTGCGGAAACTCTGCTTCCATATCAGCAGGAGTTTTTGTAATATTGGGGAACAAAAGCTGTGCAAGCTGTAAATTTTTATTTTCCATAGGTTTTTACCTCTACATATTTTCTCATCTTAATATTATATATAATATTA
>JAZNXL010000012.1:0-18955 GCA_045593905.1 Eubacteriales bacterium | reverse complement strand
GAACAAAAGGCTCGCACAACCTACGATAACATCTTAAGGCTTGTAGATAACCCCGACGTAAAAGACGTTATAAGATTTTTGCGCGAACGCGAAATCGTGCACTTCCAACGCTTCGGTGAAGCGCTCAGGAACGTAACCGACAGGCTCGATAGCAAAAACTTTTACGCCTTCAACCCCGCATTTGACAAAAAATAATAAAAAGCAGATGGTTTTACCATCTGCTTTTTATTGCAAAAAACGTATAGGTGTGTTAAAATTAAAAAAATAATTATAAAAGAGGAAAAACGATATGTACTACGATGAACGACTTGTCTTTAAATCAAACGAGCAGTCAAAATACAGAATACCAAACGTTATTGCGACTGCAGACGGCGGGTTTTTAGCTTTTTGTAACGATAGACGCGGTACTTTAAATGACCACGCAAACGAAGCCGACGTTGTAATGTCTAAAAAAGAAAAAGACGCTACCGAGTGGAGCGAGGTAAAGGCAATCGCCCATGAGGATGCGCACTCGTTATACATAGGCTCTGCTGTTTACGATAACCAAACAAAAACCGCTTTTTGCTTTTTTAGATGCAAGTATATAACAACTGATGAGTTTGGCAATGAGGTTGAGGCTATGGCGCTTGAAACAGAGCCGACAATCACCGAAGGCGAGCATCTTTTAATATCTAAAGACAACGGCAAATCGTGGGATATACAGAGCGCAAATGTAACTCCCATAACCTTTAAGCATATCGATGGCAACGAATATGAGTTTTGCGGTTGGACACACGGCGCGGCTCACGGAATACAGCTAAAGAGCGGGCGCCTTATTTGCCCCAGCCGTGAAAGCGCGGGCACCTATACCGATTGGACCGACCTTAAAGACCACGTATATAACAACGCGGTATACAGCGACGACCACGGCAAGACGTGGAAGGTCAGCCTGCCCGTTCAGCTCGGTACTGCCGAGGGTACCCTCATTGAGCGCGGCGACGGTGCTGTGCTTTATAATTCACGCGCCTATTTTGGCGACGGTAAACGCTACACCGCGGTAAGCTACGACGGCGGCGAAAGCTTTGGCGAGTTTGACATCGCAAACGGTCTTATTGAAGAAACCCGAATGGGCTGTAACGCATCATTTTTGCGCGTAGGCAAAGAAAAACTTAAAAACCCCGAGCTTTTACCAAAAGACTCGTCGGGCATTACAATATTTGTAAACCCGCGCTCTACCGAACGCAGACGAATTACCGCTTGTGTTAGCTTTGACGATGGCAAAACCTTTAAAGAATCAAAAGTGTTCTGGCACGGTCGCGGAGCGTATACAAGCCTTGACTTTAACGAGGTCACCCAAAAGTTCTGCCTTCTTTACGAAAAAGGCACCGAACAAAACAAATACCAAAACGGGATTGCCGCAGTTGAATTTGACCTTGAGTGGCTACTGTCGTAGTAAAATTATAAAAAACTATTGACATTATATTAAAATAAGTATATATTATTAGTAACGCTTTATTGCGCTAAAGTACAAAAGGAGAAGACAGTATGTATAACAATCGATTTTATTACTATCAATATACGGACTGTCTTTGCGCGTAAAACCGCAGTTTAATACAAAACGACAGCCCGCGCTCAGTCATACTTTTTAACAGGTATACAGTGTGCGGGTTTTTTTATTGAAAGGGAACAAACATGGCAGATATTCAAAACGCAAGAAAAATAATAAACGAGGTAGACAGGCAGTTTGCCGAGCTTTTTGAAAAGCGTATGCAGGCGGTAGCCGAGGTTGCCGAGTACAAGCGTGAGCGCGGTCTTAAAATAGAGGACCTTGCGCGCGAGGCAGAGGTTATTGCCTCAAACTCAGAGCTTGTTGAAAGCGACGAGATACGCGAGTACTTTGTTAATTTTTTGCAAAACAATATGGATATTTCAAAAAAATATCAGCACAGGCTTATAAACGGTCACAAGGTTGCCTATAGCGGTGTTCCCGGCGCGTTTGCGCAAATTGCTACTCAAAAAGTGTTCCCCGATTGCACGCCCGTTGCCCACCGCGATTTTAAAGCGGCTTACGACAGCGTTGTAAAAGGTGAGTGCGACTGTGCGCTTTTACCTATTGAAAACAGCCTTGGCGGCGATGTTGGTCAGGTTATGGACCTTGCATTTTTTGGTCCGCTTTACATAAACGCGGTTTACGATGCTTCGGTTACCCAAAACCTGCTCGGTGTTGACGGCGCAACGCTTGATAGCATAAAAACAGTTATCAGCCATCCGCAAGCAATAGGACAGAGCGAAGATTTTTTGCGTAAAATGGGTTACAACACCATCGACGCCGTAAATACCGCGGTTGCCGCAAAAGAGGTTGCTGATAGCGGTGATATAACACTCGGTGCTATCGCATCTGAAGAGGCTGCCAAAATTTACGGACTTAATGTTTTACAATCGCACATAAACGATAAAAACGAAAACACCACACGCTTTGCAGTGTTTTCACGCATACAAAAACAAGATAACAAAAATGATACCAGGTTTATAATGCTTTTCACCGTTAAAAACGAGCCCGGCTCACTCGGTCGCGCGGTGTCAACAATCGGTGAAAACGGTTTTAACCTTCGCGTGCTAAAAAGCCGACCGACAAAAGAACTCAGCTGGGACTATTACTTTTATGCCGAGGGCGATGGCAGAATCAACTCGTTCGAGGGCAGGCGTATGCTTTCACAGCTTGAACAGGTGTGTATGCAGGTTAAGGTTATAGGCTCGTTTGCCGAGGAGGTAAGTATATGATTTTACCTGTAAAGCACTCACAGGGTGAATACAACATTATTATCGAGCGCGGCGCTCTTAAAAAGGCAAACAAGTATTTAAACCTTGACAGGCGCGTACTCATTGTAACCGACAGCGGTGTGCCCGAGCAGTACGCAAAAGCGGTTGCAAGTCTTTCAAAATTGCCCACAATCGTAACCTTCGAGCAGGGCGAGGCGTCAAAAAACATTGATACCTTTAAAATGCTTTTAGAGTCACTTGCCAAAAACGGCTTTACACGTACCGACTGCGTTGTTGCGGTAGGCGGCGGTGTTGTTGGCGATATGTCGGGCTTTTTGGCATCGACCTATATGCGCGGAATTGATTTTTATAATATTCCCACAACCGTGCTTTCGCAGGTGGACTCGTCAATCGGCGGAAAAACCGCTATTGATTTTATGGGATATAAAAATATTGTCGGTGCGTTTTATCAGCCAAAATGCGTTGTCATTGACCCCGATACATTAAAAACATTGCCAAACCGCCAAGTTTCAAACGGTCTTGTCGAGGCGGTTAAAATGTCGCTTACATCAGATGCCGAGCTTTTTAAAACGTTCGAAAACGGCGACTTTGATATTGACGACGTTATCTACCGCTCGCTGCTTATTAAAAAAAGTGTAGTAGAGCAGGACGAAAAGGAATGCGGTCTTAGAAAAATTTTAAACTTTGGCCACACTCTTGCCCACGCAGTCGAGAGCGACAACATCGGCAGCCTCTATCACGGCGAATGCGTTGCAATCGGTATGCTTCCTATGTGCTCAAACGATGTGCGTAAGCGTTTAAAAAAGGTGCTTTCGGCACTCGATATAAACACCGATACCAAAATAAATGCCGATGCGCTTATAGACGCGCTAAAGCACGATAAAAAGGCATCAGGCGACCAGATTACCGTTATATACGTTGAAACAGCAGGCGAGTATCAAATGAAAACAATAACCTTTGAGGCTCTGAAGGAGATGCTAAAGTGAGTAACACATTTGGAAATAAAGTTAAAGTGACAATATTTGGCGAAAGCCACGGCGCATATGTTGGCGCGGTGCTCGACGGCATAAAAGCGGGACTTAAGATAGACACCGATTTTATAGCGCATCAGTTAAAGCTCCGCCGTGTTGCAGGTGAAATTTCAACACCGCGCGTTGAGGCTGACGAGTTTGTAATTGCATCGGGTGTGTTTGAGGGCAAAACCACAGGCGCACCAATAACAATACTTATCCCCAACACCAACACAAAATCAGACGACTATTCAAGAAACGTTGCACGTCCGTCACACGCTGACTATACTGCATTTGTAAAATACGGCGGAAACGAAGACTACCGCGGCGGCGGTCATTTCAGCGGCCGACTTACTGCGGCGCTCGTTGCAGTCGGCGCTATTGCAATCTTGGCTATTAACCAAAAGGGTATTAAGGTTGCAACCCACATTAAAAAGCTTTCAGGCGTTTTCGACCGCGAGTTTGCAAACCTTGATGCCGATATAGAGTTTTTAAATGCTACCGAGTTTGCGGTTTTAGACGATGGCGCAAAACAACAGATGTATGACGAAATTTTAAAAGCCAAAGCCGATGGCGACAGCGTTGGCGGTGTGCTCGAAACTGTAATCACAGGCGTACCTGCAGGCGTTGGTGAGCCTTGGTTTGACACAGTTGAAGGCGTGCTTTCACACGCGCTGTTTTCAATACCTGCAGTAAAGGGCGTTGAGTTTGGCGCAGGCTTTGAAATTTGCAATATGCGCGGCTCTTTAGCAAACGACCCAATTTATAACGATGGCGGTGTAATCAAAACCAAAACCAACAATAACGGCGGTATAAACGGCGGTATTGCAAACGGTATGCCTATTGTTGTAAAATGCGCAATCAAGCCTACACCTACAATATTTAAGGTGCAAGACAGCATTAATTTATTAACCGGCGAAAACACAAAAACCCAGCCAAAAGGCAGACACGACCCCTGTATTGTTCATAGGGCGCGTGTTGTATGCGACAGCGTTTGCGCGCTCGCGCTTTGCGATTTGTTAGGAGATAACCTTTAATGGAATACGGACTGATTGGCAAAAAATTAGGCCACAGCTTTTCAAAAATAATACATAACAGGCTTTGCGACTACGACTATCAGCTAAAAGAGCTTGAGCCCGACCAACTCGACGAGTTTTTTGCAAAAAAAGAGTTTAAGGCAATAAACGTTACAATTCCGTATAAAACCGATGTTATAAAGTACCTTGATAGCATAAGCGATGTTGCCAAAACAATTGGCGCTGTTAACACAATCGTTAACAAAAACGGAAAACTTTATGGGTACAATACCGATTTTTACGGTATGCGTGACCTTTTGCAAAAACACGGCATTGACCCCAAAGGTAAATACTGTGCAATACTCGGCACAGGCGGTACCTCAAAAACCGCAAAAGCGGTGCTTGAAAGCCTTGGCGCAAAAGAGATTGTTATTGTATCGCGAAAGTCAGGCAACGGTTGTATCGATTACGAACAGTTTGTAAACGAATATAAACACACCCAGATTATAATAAACACCACCCCTTGCGGTATGTATCCCAACATAAGCGAAAGCGCCGTTGATATTTCGGGCTTTGATGCGCTCGAGGGTGTTGCCGATGCGGTTTATAACCCGTTAAACTCGCTTTTGGTTGTAAACGCAAAAGAAAGGGGCATAAACGCTACAGGCGGACTATATATGCTTGTGTCACAGGCGGTTTATGCCGTAGGCTTTTTTTGCGATAAAGATGTTGATACCAAAATCACCGACACAGTATTTAACGAGCTTAAGTTTCAAAAACAAAATATTGTTCTTTGCGGTATGGCAGGCTGCGGCAAAAGCACACTCGGAAAAATTATTGCAAACAAGTTGGGGCTTGAGTTTTACGACAGCGACGACGAGATTGTAAAGGTTGCAAACAAGTCAATACCCGAGATTTTTGCAGAGAGCGGTGAAGCCGAGTTTAGAAAAATCGAGTCGCAGGTTATTTTTGAGCTTTCTAAAAAAACAGGCGTGGTAATTGCAACAGGCGGCGGCGCGGTTTTAAAAGAGCAAAACGTTTTAAACCTAAAACAAAACGGCGCGGTTATTTATCTTGACCGACCGTTAGCCGATATAAAACCAACCCCCGACCGACCGCTTAGTCAAAACCGCGAGCAGCTTGAAAAACTGTATAATGAGCGAAAACCCATATATAACAGCGTGTGCGATATCGGTGTTGCCGTATCAGGCGAAAAAGAGACTTGCGCAAACGCGGTTATCGAAAGGTATATAAATGAATATAACTTTAAAAAAATGTAGTTTAAAAGGGAATATAAGCGCACCGCCCTCAAAGAGTATGGCGCACAGGCTTTTAATTTGCGCCGCGCTTTCAAAAGGCGGTTGTACTGTTAGTAACATTGAGCTTTCAAACGATATTAAGGCAACACTTAATTGCCTTGGTGCACTCGGTGTTAAAACGCAGGCAAATGGCGACAGTATTTTTGTTGACGGCAGCGGACTTTTTTCAAAAACCGATGCTCTTAATTGTTACGAGAGCGGGTCAACACTCCGATTTTTTATTCCGCTTTGCCTTATGGCAAAAACCGACGTTACCTTAAAAGGCACTGAGCGTTTGTTTTCGCGCTCGCTCGATGTTTACAAAACGCTTTGTAATGAGCGTGGCTTTAAATTTTACGAGGGCAGTGACCGTGTAACAGTAAACGGAAGCCTTAAAAGCGGACATTTTACAGTCCGCGGAGATGTTTCGAGCCAGTTTATAAGCGGGCTTTTGCTTGTTTTGCCTTTGCTTGAGGGCGACAGCATAATCGAAATTACAGGCAACCTCGAAAGCGCACCGTATATTGATATGACAATTTACGCGCAAAGCCTTTTTGGTGTGAGCGTTGAAAGAAACGGTAACATTATAACGGTAAAAGGTAATAGCCAATATAAGCCTTTAGATGTGACAGTTGAGGGCGACTGCTCAAACGCCGCTTTTTTTGAGGCGCTTAAGGTTATTGGCCACGATGTTACCGTTACAGGCATTAACAAAAACACTCTGCAGGGTGATATTGTGTTTTATGACTATTTTAAAAAATTAAACGCCGGCACACCCACCCTTGATATGTCAGACTGCCCCGACCTTGCGCCTGTTGTTATGGCGGTAGCAGCTGCCAAAGGCGGTGCAACACTCGTTGGCACAAAGCGTCTTAAAATTAAAGAAAGCGACAGGGGCGAGGCTATGAAAGCCGAGCTTTCAAAGTTTGGCATAAATACAAAAGTATTTGAAAATAAAATCGAGGTCGGCTGTGGCATAAGCGCACCGACCGAGGCTATAAACTCGCACAACGACCACCGAATTGTAATGGCGTGTGCGGTACTGCTTACAAAAACAGGCGGTAAAATTTTAAACGCCGAGGCGGTAAACAAAAGCTTTCCAAGCTTTTTCGAATGCCTTAAAACTCTCGGCGCGGAGGTAGAGTATGAAGCTTAATAAGAATATGAATATATTAATAGTAGGTCTTGGTCTTTTAGGCGGAAGCTATGCCGAAGCGCTAACCAAAAAAGGCTTTAACGTGAGCGCAATCACGCGTTCACAGTCGTCAATAGACTATGCGCTCGAAAAAGGCATTATTAAAAACGGTAGCATTACAGTTGACAAAGAGCTTGTAGGCAGTGCCGACCTTGTCGTGTTTGGTCTTTATCCGCACGTGCTTACCGAGTGGATTGAAAATAACCAACACCTTTTTAAAAGCGGCGCAGTACTTACCGACGTTACAGGCGTTAAGTCTTGCATTGTTTATAACATTCAAAAAATGCTGCGTAGCGACGTTGAGTTTATCGGCGCGCACCCAATGGCAGGCCGCGAGGTGTATGGTGTTCAAAATGCAACATCAAAAATATTTAAAAAGGCAAACTACATAGTAGTTCCCACCTCAAAAAACACCGCAGGCGCTATTGAACTTTGCCGTGACCTTGGTAAAACACTCGGCTTTGCCGATGTTTCAGAGCTATCGCCCGAAATGCACGACGAAATGATAGCCTACCTTTCGCAGCTTACCCATTGTATCGCGGTATCGCTTATGTGCTGTAACGATTTCAGAGGCATCGAAAACTATACAGGTGACTCGTTTAGAGACCTTACCCGAATTGCAAAAATAAACGAGAATATGTGGAGTGAACTGTTTTTACTCAATCGTGAGCCTCTTCTTCGCGAAATGGATAAGTTCAGGCGCTCGTTTAATGAGCTTTATGAAAAAATAGAAAACGGCGACACCGAGGGTATGTGCGAAATGATGCGTACCTCGACAATGCGAAGAGAAAGATTTGATAAAAAGGAGAATATCCCCCAATGAATATGGAATTTACCCGAAAACTGCCAATACCAAAAGACATTAAAGCGCAGTATCCGGTTACCGATAAAATGCAAAAAATAAAAGACGCGCGCGCCAAAGAAATCGCCGACGTCTTTACAGGAAAATCTGATAAATTTATTTTGGTTATAGGACCTTGCTCAGCCGATAACAAAGACGCAGTTGTTGACTATATCTCGCGTCTTTGCAAGGTGGGCGAGCAGGTTAAAGATAAAATTATAATTATCCCAAGAATTTATACCAATAAACCCCGTACCACAGGCGCAGGCTATAAGGGTATGCTCCATCAGCCCGACCCCGACCAAAACCCCGATATGTTAAAGGGTATTGTTGCAATAAGAGATTTGCACCTGACCGCGCTTACCGACTATGGCTTTACCTGTGCCGATGAAATGCTTTACCCCGAAAACCACCGCTATCTTTCTGACCTTTTAGCGTACGTTGCAATCGGCGCGCGCTCGGTCGAAAACCAACAGCACAGGCTTACCGCAAGCGGTCTTAATATCCCTGTTGGTATGAAAAACTCAACAGGCGGAGATTTAAGCGTTATGATGAACGCCATTTGCGCTGCACAGCAAAAGCACACATTTTTATATAGAGGCTGGGAGGTACACTCAAAGGGTAACCCCTGTGCCCACGCAATACTTCGCGGTTATGTTGATTTTGCAGGTAAAAACGTTTCTAACTACCACTACGAAGACCTTGTAAACTTAAACGAGCTTTACCAAAAAAGCGGCCTTTCAAACCCGTCGGTAATTGTTGACTGTAACCACGCAAACTCGGGTAAACAGTACCAAGAGCAAATTCGTATTGCTAAAGAGGTTGTTCACAGCGCAAACCATAACCCCGATATAAAACGTCTTGTTAAAGGTCTTATGATTGAAAGCTATATTGAGGACGGCGCACAAAAGATTGGTGAGCACATCTACGGTAAATCAATCACCGACCCCTGTCTTGGCTGGCAAAAAACCGAACAACTCATTTTTGAAATTGCCGATAAATTATAATAAAAAACACCCTTTCGGGTGTTTTTTTATTTTACTTGTTCTCTTTTAAAGTAACCGCCGTATTGGGTTATTTTGTTTTGAAGTTCGTTTATATCTACACTTCCATAGTCACAGCTGTTTTTTAAAGCGAGTGCGGTTGCAATTCCTGCCGCCTCTCCCATTGCAATACAAGGCCCCATAACACGACAAGGTCCCAATACCTCACGCTCAACGCTTATGCATCTGCCTATTGCAATAAGATTTTTTGTATCTTTTGGTAAAAGGCATCGGTAGGGAATTTGTGTAAAGGGCGAACTGCGCTTTACGTTTTCAAAAGGCTGGTAGCTCGGGTCCTTTGGGTTTGGCATATCCCAACCATAAGCGGTAAGTGCAACAGAGTCATCAAAGTCTTTTGCGCTAACAACATCGTCTACACTAAGGGTATATTCACCAACAATGCGGTTTGTTTCGCGTACACCGAGTGTTGACGCTATTTCACGAATTTTAGCGTTTTTAAAGCCGGGAAAATGCTTTTTCATTATTTCAAAAAGCTTAAAGTTTTCTTGTCTGCCGTTTATTATGGCGTTGCTCACAGAATCAGCATCGGTACCGTCAACGTCGGTTTGTCTTATGGTGTTTATCATATACACGCCGTCATCGGTAAGCTTAACGCTTATAAAAATACTGTAGGCAAAATTCCACTCGCCGTTATTTTTAAGGCGGTTTATTATATCTTTAAAGCGTACGTCGCCTGTTTTACGCATATACTCGGTAAGTTCTGTTGTATCAACGCCCTCAACGTGCATTTCAAGTGACGCCGCCGACATTTGCCCGCTTTGGTCACCTTTTTGTGTTTTAAAGCCCGAATAGACGCAAACATCTGCATCTCCGGTTGCATCAACAAAGTATTTTCCTTCGATTACATACAAACCGCTTTTATTATGTACTACAACGCCGTGCAGTTTGTTATCCTTAACAATGCTGTCGACTATATCGGTGTTGTAAAGTATTTTAACGCCTTTTTGAGCAAGCATCTGCTCAAGCACAAGCTTCATTTGTTCTTTATCAAATATAAGTCCCGATGCAAGCGAACGCTTCCAGCCGTGAGGACACAAATCGGGGTTCAAGGTGTTTACGTCAACTGCTGCGCCGCGTTCAAGCAAGGTGTTTTCTATATCTTTAAAAATACCGCCTACACATTGCAAAAACCCGTTATCCACGGTTTTTCTTACACCAAGAATATGGTTTACAAGCGCCGCCGTTCCAACGCCACCAAGACAACCGCCTTTTTCAATGATAACTGTTTTTAAGCCTTCGCGTGCCGAAGCAAAAGCTGCTGCAAAGCCTGAAAAACCGCCGCCGCATATAACGGCGTCATAATCTTTTAACGAAGGTACTATTTTTTGATAAAGCATACACATATATTCCTTCAAAGATTTTAATTTTTATTTAAAAGAGCCGCTCCTATAATACCGGCATCGTTGCCAAGACGCGCCATAACAACCTTTGTGGTTGTGTCTGACTTTCTTGTAAACACCTCGTTTTTAAGATGCTCGCGAACGGGAAGTAAAATATAGTCGCCCTCTTTTGAAATACCGCCGCCAATGCAAAGCACCTCAGGTTGTAAAAGGTTAATTATGTCGGCAATGCCTATTGCAACTGAATAAAGGTATTCGTCAACAACCGCTTTTGCGGTTTTGTCGCCCTTACGCATACCGTCAAACGATGTCCTGCCGTTTACGTTATCAAGACTGCCGTTTGCAATTTGCCACATAAGCGAGCCTTTGTCTTTTAGCATTTTTTCTTTGGTTAGGCGAATAAGCCCTGTAACCGAAGCATACGCCTCCCAACAGCCTTTTCTTCCGCAGCTGCATTGAATACCGTTACGCTCAATAACCATGTGACCAAGCTCGGCACCAAGACAGTTAAAGCCAGAGTAGATTTTGCCGCCGATTATAATACCGCCGCCAACACCTGTGCCGAGTGTTATTGTAACGCTGTCTTTAACGCCCTTTGCCGCGCCGCTTGTTGCCTCGGCGTATGCCGCAACGTTTGCGTCGTTTTCGGCAACTACTTTAATACCGCCGAGCGCTTTTGAAACAAGGCTTGCAAGCGGTGTTTTTTCAAACCCAAGGTTAGAGGCAAAGTCAACCACGCCTGTTTTTGCGTTTACTGTACCGGGAGAGCCAATGCCTGCCGCCGCAATGTCGCTTAGGCTAAGCCCTGCTTTTGAAATTGCGCCGTCGCACGCTTTTTTGATATTGGCAATAATTGTGTCAACACCCTTTTTAGCTTCGGTCGGTACCGAATACTTTGATATAATTATACTGTCATCGTTAACAACACCCACGGCAACGTTTGTGCCGCCAAGGTCAATGCCTAAATAATACATAACTATACTTCACCGTTTTGCATTCTACGGTCCATATCCTCCATAATTTTTTTGTTAAGCGCTTCGGCGGCGTTGTAGCCCATTCTGCGCTGACGGTTGTTCATAGCCGCAACCTCTAAAATAACTGCAAGGTTTCTGCCCGGCTTTACAGGTATTGTAAGCGAAGGCAGTTTAACACCTAAAATTTCGGTGTACTCGGTGTCCATACCAAGCCTGTCATAAGTCTTTGAGTTATCCCACGGCTCAATGTTAACAACCATATCAATGTTAGCGCGTTCAAGTACCGCACCAATACCAAAAATTCGTTTAACGTCAACAATACCAATACCCCTAAGCTCAATAAAGTGCCTTATAACCTCGGGTGCCGTACCTGTAAGGTTTGTTGATGTTGTTTTTTTAATTATAACCGCATCGTCAGCAACAAGCTGATGTCCGCGTTTTACAAGCTCAATAGCGGTTTCACTTTTACCGACACCGCTTTCGCCAACAAGCAAAATACCTTCACCGTAAACCTCAACAAACACACCGTGGCGGGTAATTTGCGGACCTAAATGCTTGTTTAAATAATATATCATATTACTTGTAAACGCCGATGTATGCTTGTCGGTTCTAAAAAGCGGAACCTCGTGCTTAATAGCAAGCTCAATTACATCGTCCGGCACAAAAAAGTTACGTGTTATAATAAGACAGGGGATATTGTAACTGAAAAACCTGTCAAGGTTACGATAGCGTGTGCCGTCGTCAATATCGTAAAGATAGTCGTTTTCGACCATACCGAAAATTTGTATGCGTGTCTCGTCAAAATGGTTAAAATACCCCGCAATCTGAAGTGCCGAACGGTTAATGTCGGTACAGGATATTGCCATGTCTTTTTTAGACTCGGGAAAGTTTATAACCTCAAGCTTTAAATCTTCAACAATTTTAGAAAGCTTTATTTCAAGTGGTGTTTCCATAACTATACCTCACTTAAATATTCTTGTTCAATTATAACAAATTACACACTGATATTCAACAAAAATAAAAATTTAATAAAAACTCTTGCAATTTATATTTCGGTGTGGTACAATACACTTTGTAAAAATTAAGGGAGGTGTATACTCATGGCAAAATGCGATGTATGTGGTAAGGGTGTTGTTTTCGGAAATCAAGTGTCTCACTCACACAGAAGAAGCAACAGAGCTTATAAACCCAACGTTAAACGTGTAAAAGCCGTAGTCAACGGAACACCTAAGCATATTTATGTTTGCACAAGATGCCTCCGTTCCGGCAAGGTTCAAAGAGCTGTGTAATCTTACAATATGTTCGGCGTGATGTCTTAGCATCACGCTATTTTTTTTAGGCAATTAATTTTAGGGGATTATTTAATGAAAACAATATACATATTAAACCCAGCCGCAGGTCAGGGTGAGGCGTTAAAGTATGTTTGCGAAAATTCATACATAACCAAGGCAAAGGGTGATGCTGCCGAGTTTGTAAAAACAACAATCGAAGCCGAGACCGACAACCTGCATTTTGTTGTTTGCGGCGGTGACGGCACAGTTAACGAGGTTGTAAACGGAATTGTGTCGGCAAACGGCACCGCTTCGTTTTCAATAATACCGGTTGGCACAGGCAACGACCTTTTACGCACAATGCAAACGCAAAACGAGGGCGTTATGACCGATGTTTTAACGGTAAACGGCAGATGCGCTATGAACGCGGTAAATACCGGCTTTGACCTTGACGTTGTGCTAAAGGCGGCACAGTATAAAAAACTCCCGCTTGTGTCGGGTTCGCTTGCGTATGTACTCGGCGTGTTCTCGGTGCTTTTTAAAAAGTTCGGACGACATATCGACGTTACTTATACCGACCAAAACGATATAGAGCATAAGTTTTCGGGTGACAGTCTTTTGGCAGTTGCCGCAAACGGAATTTATTACGGCGGCGGTTTCAAGTGCGCGCCGGTATCTGATATAACCGACGGTCTTATTGACCTTTTAATTGTTAAAAAGGTTTCGCGCCTTAAGTTTTTATCGCTTGTTTTAAAATACAAAAAAGGCTTACATATTGACCCAAAAACACACCAGCCTATACCGTCGTTTAAAAAGTACGTTGTTTTTGCAAAGTGCAAACGTGTTGTAATTGACGGCATTTCAAAAATATGCGCCGATGGCGAGGTGTGGGATACCACCACTGCCGATATAAATATTATTCCAAACGCTGTAAAGATTACTATGGAGAATTAGTATGAAAAAACTTTTAATTATAAACGGACCTAACCTTAATATGTTAGGTCTTCGTCAGCCCGAAATTTACGGCACAAAGACTTATACCGACCTTTTAGAGTATATAAAAACCGAGCTTTCGGGCAAGGCTGAGCTTTCGTTTTATCAGTCAAACCACGAGGGCGATATTATTGATAAAATTCAAGCTGCGCGCGGCGTGTTTGACGGCATTGTTTTAAACGCGGGCGGTTATACTCACACAAGCGTTGCCATTGCCGATGCAATATCGGCAAGCGAAGTCCCCACCGCCGAGGTACATATTTCAGACATTACCAAGCGCGAAAAATTCAGACACTTTTCATACCTTACCGATGTTTGCGTAACAACCGTTATGGGCAAAGGCTTTTTAGGTTATATTGAAGCGTGTGAATATTTATTAAAATAAAAAAGACCCAACAGGGTCTTTTTTTATTTAAGTATTTCTTTTAACTCGTCGAGGGTGGCGGCGTTTTTAACTTTTTCTAAATATTCGTTTGAGGTGTTTTTTGTTATATCAATAAACTCGTCGCTTGGCACAAACTCAAACCCGCCGTCTTTGTAAAAGCCTTTGTTAAGATTTTTTTGCGCTATTATTTCAAACATATCAACGTATCTTTTTAAAACAGTTTGCTCGTCATAAAAATCGGGATATGCTTTTAAAACATCGGCTTTTGCATCTTTAAACTGCTCTTTGTATTGTTCAAAGGTGCAAACGTCGAGCGCCTCGGTCTTGCTTGTTGCAATAGTAACTCTGTTTGATGCATCAAGCTTGGGATAAGATACGGTAAATGGCGAGAGCAGATATATCAGCTTGTCGCCGTGTACCCACATTTCAGCATCAAAAATATACTGCTCGTTTTTTTCAATAGCAAGGCGCGAGGGGTACTGCTCGGTTGTTCCAAGGTGGTACACAAGCACCTCTTTTTTTGGTGTGTAGCCGTCAATACTATCTAAAACCTCAACAGTGTATACTGTGTATTTTGAAATATCAACGTTGTACTTGGTTAAAACTGCGTCCTCGGTTTTAATGCTTAAAACCTTACCCAAAAACACGCTTTTTTCAAGCTCGAGCATATTTTGAAACTTTGATGTAACCTCGGTATCGGTGCCTGTTATTTTAACATCGGTATTGTTGCACCCGCACATTAACAAAGTTAAGCAAATCAAAATTAAAACTATTAACCTTTTCACGCCGTTACTCCTTTGTTGTTTTTGTGTAAATATCTACTGCAATATCAAAAAACGCGTTTTGTCGGCTGTAAAAGCTTTGAAGCTTGTAGTACATATCGCCTATGCGCGATTTAAATGAATAACCGTTTTTTTGCTCGAGCGCTTTTCTTTGCGCATTTGAAATGCAAAATGATGATGACAGGTCAAGCTCAACACCGCCGTCTATAAGGTTTTTATAAAAAACAGGGGTTGAATATGTCGATGTTAAAATCGCGTCGGTAATTCGTGCTATCTCAAGCTTTTCTTTGTAGTCGGTTTCAACGTATACGCGCACAAACCTTGGCGACCACGCATCGTAGGGGTTATCGGTCTTTAAAACGGCGCGGCTTATGTCAAACACAGTAAGCCCCTCGGGCAGTTCAATCTTAAACTGCGAGGTCGAGCCGAGCTCAAAGTCGTCGGTGCCGAGTGTGTCGAGCTCTACTGTATAGTTGTAACTTCCGTTTTTGAGCGGTGTGTAAAAGCTAAGCTCAAGGTTTAAAAGCCCGTCATAATCGAGCGAGTCGTACTCTGAAATTTCAACGCCTTTTGTGTAATAGGTTAAAATGTTGTTTTGACCCTCAATGTTAACTGTTTCAATATCAACACAAAGCACACGCCCCGAGTTAATGCCTACCGCATCAAGTGTTTTTTCTTTTAGCTTTGCAAGCTCGTCGGCGTCAATACCGCTTTTGTTAAGCTTTAAAAAGTAGTCAAAAAGCTCGTTTGAGCGCTTGAATATTGTGGTGTCTTTTGCAACAGGTGTAAGCTGCGACTGCTTTATTGCGCTATCGCCCGAGCCAAACACCGCGCTGTCCTTCCAGCTTTCTTTTGCAACAAGCACAGGCTCGCCGCCAAGTAAAAAGTAAACACGCGCCCATTTACAGTGCCAGTCGTCGTATTTATTATTAATTCCGGGTAATATTATAAGTCGGTACTCGGCAATATCAAACACCGTTTTACCGCTTGGCAGTGTTATTGTAAACAGGTCGGTAGCACCCGCCTCGAAGGTATCGTACTTGTTGTTTATCAGCGGATACTCTTGTTTTTTACCGTCTAAAAAGGTAATAAGCAGGTTTAGGTTGCCATTGTCAAGGTCAACACCCTTTTTGTTAAACACCTTTTCGTTATCGGTCGCAAGCGAAATTTGGAGCTTGTCTGACGAGCCGAGCATTTTTAATGTTTGAGCAACCTCGCTGTTTTTGTTTGCAATACCCGAAAGCGCCGAAATTGTTTTTTTGCTAGGGTCAAAAACAGGGTATGCAAACTTTTCAAAGCAAACGGTACCAACAGAGGTTAGCACAATAACACCAATTGCAATATAGCAGATAATTACAGGTGTGCTTTTTACAAAGCTTAAAAACGCATCACCTTTAAAAAAGCGCACCATCTTGCGCCACGCAAGCTTAATATTTATTAAAACCCACTTTAAAAGTCTTCGTCTGTAATGCAGGTCTTTTATTCTCTCGATAAATTTTTTCAAAAAAATATCCTCCGCAAAATTATACATTATAAAGTATAACATAACGCGGTGCGTTTTTAAATAGTTTTAAAAATTTTATTTTTTTGAATAACCTGCGCTAACAGTGACAATAATAGTAGCGTAACATATTAAAAATTTTATTGATTGGAGTAAATATTATGTTAGACAAAATCGCAGTTGCACTTACTGTAATCGGTGCGATTAACTGGGGAAGCATCGGTCTTTTTAAATTCGATATTGTCGGCTTTATTTTTGGCGGACAGGACGCGCTTTTAAGCCGTATAATCTTTACGATTGTAGGCCTTGCAGGTCTTTGGACAATATCGGTATTATTTAAAAGATTTGTACCCCATAACGACTAAAAAATCACGGAGTTTTTACTCCGTGATTTTTTTATGTTGACTTTATTTTTTGTAATTGTATAATTAATTTATGTTTACTATTAAAAAACTTACAAAACAAAATACAGATGGTATAAAGCATTTAACACAGGTTATAACCAAAAACCTTACAAACCCCGATATGTTTATGCCGTTTACCGATGAGGCTATTGATAATATGTTTGCTAAAACCAGCACCCTTAACGCATACGGCGCGTTTTGTGGTGATACACTTGTTGCAATGTCGCTTTACGATACAAATTACGCCGAGTTTGAAGAACTTTTAGAGCCAATCGGCCTTGATAAAACAAAGCGTATTGCCGAGCTTGGCGTTTGTATGACACTGCCCGAGTTTCGCGGTAACAACCTTATGCACCTTATTAATACCGAAATTTTAAAAATTGCAAAACAAAACGGCTTTGAGTACCTTGTTGCAACGGCGCACCCCCAAAACACGCCGAGCAACACCTCACTTAAAAAACTCGGTATGCAGTGCGGTGCTACAATTATCCGCGCAGGTCACTACCTTCGAAACGTTTACTTTATTAAATTATAAAAGAGAGCCTTATGGCTCTCTTTTTTGTATTAGTCCAATAATTTGTCCCGATAGCACAACTGTTATAAGCGAGTACAAAATTCTGACAGGCGAGATGTACGAAAGCGATAATAGCATAACCGTAATATCGCTTATAAGGTATATGCGCGAAATAGGTGCTTTGGTAAGCTTTGAAAGGCTCATTGCAAGCGCGTCATCGCCGCTTGTAGCACCGCCCATGCGAACACAAAGCCCTGCACCAATACCAATAAAAACAGCGCCGATAATAGCCGAAAGCAGCGGCAAATCTGCAAGCGCAGGGCAAAGCGGACTAAACCTTTCGCATATTGCGTAACTTGCCGAATAGCCTACCGCCGCAACGGCCGAGTAGCAAATAAAACTGTGACCGAGTGTGCGCCAGCCTATAAAAAAGCATATCGCAGTAAGTACAATGCTCGATAGAGCGGGTGATATGTTAAGCCAATGCTTTAATAAAAGCGTAAGTCCAAATATACCGCCCTCGGTTATTTTGCTGACCTCGTGGATATTGTAGATTGCAAACGCCTGCAGGGCTGATGCCAAAAATATAACCACGCAGTTTTTGATTTTAAGCTTTATCTTAGTCAATTATATCTAAAATCTCCATTACGTTGTCAACGCAAAGCTCAGGCATATATTTATTTTCAATGTTCCAGGGTGAGCGCGAACGCACCCAGATAGGCCTGTAGCCCGAATTAATTGCGCCCATAACGTCGTTTACAGGGTTATCGCCAACATAGTAAAGGTCCTCGGGTTTTTCGCCAAGAAGCTTTGCCATGTGTAAAAAGATTGCGGGCGCAGGTTTTATGTAGTCTTTGTTTCTGGGGTCACCGCTCATTTCGGTTGCGTATTGCCCCGATATTACAATCTGGTCAAAGTGGTGCGAAATACCAAGTAAATCAAACTTTTTTTGCTGGTAGTCAATGTCGGCGCAGTTTGTGAGTATTGCAATTTTATATCCGCGTGCTTTGAGCTCATCTAAAAATTCGTGTATGCCATCAAAGTTTATAGCAACCGAAGTAAAGCCTATATATCCAAAGTGGCTAAATTGTTCGTAGTCGGGTATATTTTCGGCATTAAAAAAGTGTTCGTCAACAAGGTGGTCGTACCAGTCGTGCCAATCTATATAAAGCGCCTCGGTTCTGCAAGCGTGCTCGCACGCTTTTTTAAGGTCGTAGCCTGGGTTTATGTAAGGCTTTACCCTATCCCAACTGCGCTCAATCATAGCGGTTATTGTTGCGTATCTGTCATATAACGTATTGTCTAAATCAAAAACAATGCCTTTCATAATTTACCCCTAGTTAAGTTTTTTATATTATAGAACTTATTTAAATTTATGTCAAATAAAAAAACACCCCTCTGGGTGTTTTTTAGGTAATAAGTAAAAAGTAACGAAGGAACACAACAAAAGTTGTGTTCCTTGTTTATTTTTATTTTAAATAATTTTGGTGGAATTTTGTAAATATTACGCTTGCTTCAGCGCGAAGGCCTGTGCCGGCAGGGTCAAATCTGCCTTCGCCTTTGCCGTTTACAATGTCAGCCATCTGACAAGCATAAACCGCGTCTTT
>JAZNXL010000011.1:0-3371 GCA_045593905.1 Eubacteriales bacterium | reverse complement strand
AGCATCAAGAGTGTTCTCACCCGCATGGGATATAGTTCCTATGAACGAGATGGGCGACAGCTTTAATGCTATTGCTTCCAACGGCGCAGATTGGACAGTTAACACCGCTTATTCAGGTAAAGCAATTGAGGTTAAAAACCTCATATACACATCTGCCTTATCCGGAACAGCTGAGGTTTACGGTGTTGCTGTAAACAATGTTATTGTTTGGGGTGGTGTTGCCGGCGCGTACAGAACACCCGACGCTAATAACCCTGTAACAACAAAGTTTATTAACGGTCACTACAAATCGGCTAATAACGCAATGTTCTATTATATGTACGCAGGTGGTGCGGCAAACAACGACACCGTTGTTGTTAAAAACGTTTATTTTGATAAGACTTGTAAAAACTTTTCTTATTCAAACCAAGGCAACCCGCATTTTGCCGCAAACACAATATTTGACGGTCTTTACATGGATGTAACAAACCTTTCAAACGGTGGCGGTGCTAATGCGGTTACACCTTACGTAGCAAACGACGTTACAGTTACATTTAAAAACTCTAACATCAGAGGTGACTCTACCAAAGACATTTATATTGCATCATCAGATAAAAACAGCGGAAGATACGATGTATTATTTGAAAACAATATAATATGGCATACAGCCCCGAATGTTGACTTTTTAAAGCCGTATGCGCAATACATAACATCATACAAAATAAAGAATAACTTTATCAACCGTAGTTTGATGACAAGAAACGTTTTCTTGGCATACTATAGTGCGGCACCTACAAAGCTTAACGATGTTGAGATTTCGGGTAACGTTATTCTTGGTTTACCGAGCTCCGAGCATATGATAAACGGTAACAATATTGACGGCTCGCTCAAAACCCACAATAACTACATTGCAACTGGCGCAAGAAACACAACAATAGCACCTGAAAACGTAGGCGATGGCTCAGCACTTGCTGCAGCTTATGAAAACGTGGCAGGCTATGCGCCTAACAAAACGGCAACAGTTGCAGGCGAGTATAGCGCAAACTCAATTAACAACTACTACTACGACTACGCTATGACAATGTCGTCGTCAGCTTTCCCGCTTGTTGCAGGAACAGCTGCTATCGGCGGTGAAACAGCTACTATTGATAATGATGCTTCAACCATCACTTTCGCAGTTGGTACAACATCGGTAGCAAAGGCTGATTTTACAAACTACGCTGCATACAACGACAAAATCAAAGCTGAAGTTACAGACCAAGGCTTTACAACAGTTAAACCTACAGTAGCAATTAAAGATATGGTTACAGGAACCACTGTTGATGCAGTTGATACAACCAAAGCAGGTCTTTATTCTTTAACACTTGCTTTTGGCAGCTTGGCTACAAAGCAATACACAGTAACAGTAGGCGATTTTGAAGCACCTTACTTTGATGATGAAACAAACGGTTACGTTGGTACAACAAACGGCCCCGATAAAAATGCCGTTTTAGTTGATGCTTCGCTTGCAAACGAAGCTACAGGTACCGACATAATTAAAGTTTGGGAAGGAAATCCCTACACATTTGTTGTTGACATAAACGCATTTGCAGCTTATGAAGATGCTGAAGCTGCAGTTGCTGACGGCGGTAAAATTATTGTTACCAACTTAAACGGCGGTAATCTTAATATTACTAAAAAGGTAAGTGTTTACGCTCCTAACTGGAACACAAAACCGTTCGTAGTTGGCGATGATGCAGCTGAGACTGCATTTGATAACGGCACATGGCAAGCAACCAAGTCGGATGCTGCTGACTGGACAGTAAACGAAACATATGCGGCATCTGCTGTTAACGTTACAGACATTTGCATAGACGCTGATATTAACGGAAGCGTTGGCATTCACGGCTTTACTGTAAAGAGCCATGTACTTTTAGGCGGTAAAACACCAAGAAGCTCAGATGCTAACACAACAAACGTTACAATTTCAAATACAGTTGTAGATAGCCAAGACCTTAATACTTACGGCTTATTTAACGAGACTAGTAAAGCCGCTTATAACAACACAGATACACTTACATTTAAAAATGTATACGTTAAGAGCCTTGCAGGTTCGTCATCGCGTATGTTTGGTGATAACCAACACCTTCCTGCGCACATGGTATTTGACGGCATGTGGCTCAATTTTGATACCGTAAACGCAAGCTATGGTTTTGACCAGATTAAAACGGGTGCGCTTGATAGTAGCATAACAATCAAAAACTCTAACTTTAGAAAAGCAAGCCCAACATCAGGTTACCGTTGGCAGTTCTATCAGGTGGCCAATGTTGAGAACCTGGTAGCGAGAAAGCTTACTTTTGAAAACAGTATTGTTGTTAACTTTGGTAATGGTTCTTTTGGCGGTATCGGTTTAACTCAAAAGTCTTATACTGATGTAACACTTGATAGAAACCTTTTTATGGACACAACAGCTTCTACTGCTTTGTTCCAAAACGATGCTTCTACTGTTGTAAGATTTAGTTTGGTTAACATGACAATTACCAACAACCTTTTGCTTGGTTACTCTGAGCCTAACTTGAGTGCGCATTCTGCAAGTGCAATAACAGCCGTAGTACACGACAACTTTATTGTAACGCCAAACAAAACAACTATTGCCGAATATAAAGCAGTTGCCGGTTCAACAGCTAAAAACCCTGCACTTACACTCAAAGCAGGTACACCTGACAGATACTACTACGACTACGGTATGACTATGTCGAGCGCTTCGCTTACACTCGAAGGTGACACAGTATTTACCTTAAGTGGTGACACTGTTAAGGTTGCAAAAGACGCTACAGTTACAATAGACAGCATCAAGGCAAACGCAATGGCTGACGCTCCTGCAGGTAGCGCACAACCTACAGTTGAAGTTAAAGATATTGACGGTAATGTTGTTGACACTATCGATACAAGCGAGTCAACACTCTACACAGTTACACTTTCATTTGGCGATATTGCTTCAAAAGAATACACAATAAATGTTGATAACTTTACAGCACCTTACTTTACAGCAAGCGTTGAAGACGGCGGTTATGTAGATGCAACAGGTACAATCAGCAATACTGCTATTCTTGCCGACAAGTCGCTTGCAGGTGTGGCAGTAGATGCTGAGGTTATTAAGTCTTGGGACGGTAAACGCTATACATTTGTTGTTGGCACAAACGCATTTGGTAACTATGCTGATGCTGAAGCTGCAGCAGCTGCTGAAGGCGGAAGCAAGCAGATTATTATTTCGTCTTGGGACGGTAGCGCAATCACAGTTAATAATGCTGTAAATATTTATGGTCCCAACTGGAACACCGAGCCGTTTGTAAGACCTGAGGCAGGTTACGTTGACGGAAAATGGTCAGCAATCGCATCAGACGGTGCAGCAT
>JAZNXL010000010.1:0-8451 GCA_045593905.1 Eubacteriales bacterium | reverse complement strand
TTGCCAGTTTTCGATTTCTTCAAGCTCTACACCAAGCTTTGCGGCAGCAGTGCGTCCGAAAGCGTCAAGCTCTTTGGCTTTTGTTTTGAGTGTACAGCCGGGATAATAACTGTATTTCATACTCTCTCACCTTTGCATAGTAATAGTAATTTTATTATAATATTAATTAATAAAAAAAGCAAGGTACTGCCTGCATATTTTTACACTTTTTTAACTAATTTTATTACAGTTTTTAAGCAAAAAAATAAAACCTTGCGATTTTTTGCAAGGTTTTAAATTCCAAGGGCTTTGTTAAAGTAATCGTTTATTGTTTCGGGCGGCAGTAAAAGTCCGCCGTCAACCCACCATTTTACAGTAGAAACGAAGGTTGATAAAATGTGATTTTCCCAATATTCTTTTGGTAAATTTGCCGATTTATACGCATTAAAAATTTGTGGTTGGCTTTTTACAAGCTGTAAAATTCCAAGCTTGAAATATTGTAAAAACACCTCGTTATCCTGGCAAGAAAACAGCTTTAAAATGTTATTGTCGTTATTTTTTAAATGCTGCAAAAGATGCAAAAATACCGAGTCGGGAGCATCACATTCAAATATGTGGCTATGGTCGTTTTTGCCCTTTTGAGTGCTGTCGAAAATATGGCAAAACAACTCGGCACACAGCTCTTTTAACAGGTCGTCTTTTGTTTCAAAATGTGAATAAAAAGTAGCCCTGCCAACATTGGCTGCGTCAATAATCTGACCTACTGTTATTTGATTTAGTTTGCTTTTTGAAAGCAGTTCAATAAATGCTTTAAATATTGCGTTTTTTGTCTTCTTTACTCGCCTGTCCATATTTTTTACCCATACATTTTTGCGTTTTTGTTCGGTATTGAACAAAAGCAATGATTAATATATTGTATTTGTTTTTAGCGTTTGATAATTTATTTACTGAACAAAGTGTTCGGTAAAATTGTATTATAAACGGCTTAAAAAGTCAATAAAAAGGGGAGTAATTATGAAAAGTGACGGCAAAATTTTAGTTGCGTTTTTGTTAAACGCTGTGTTTTGTGTGCTTGAGTTTTTTGGCGGACTTTACACCGGTAGCGTTGCAATAATATCTGACTCGGTGCACGATTTGGGCGATGCTCTTGGCATAGGGCTTTCGTACTTTTTTGAAAAAAAGAGCAAAAAACAGCCCGATAAAAAATACACCTTCGGTTATGCAAGGTTTTCGCTTTTGGGCGGGTTTATTACAACTGTAATACTGCTTACAGGCTCGGTTTTGGTTGTGTATAACGCGGTGGTTAAAATATTAAATCCCGCCGACATTGACCATAACGGTATGATAATTTTTGCGATTGTTGGCGTTATAGTTAATTTTTTGGCTGCGTATTTTACCAAAGAGGGCGACTCGGTAAACCAGCGAGCAGTAAACCTGCATATGCTCGAAGACGTGCTCGGTTGGGTGGTTGTGCTTGTAGGTGCGCTTGTAATTAAGTTTACAGGCTTTGTAATAATTGACCCTATAATGTCAATTTGCGTTGCGGTGTTTATTTTTGTAAACGCGCTCAAAAACTTAAAAACGGTTATAGATATATTTTTGTTAAAAGCTCCAAAATGTGTTGACGATGTTAAAAATGAGCTTTTAAAAATCGACGGTGTTTTAGATGCCCACCATATACATTTATGGGATATTGACGAGGGCGTAACACACGCCACAATGCATGTTGTGACCAATGCTGAGCACAGTGAAATCAAGCATAAAATCAAACACCAGCTTGAACATATAGGTATTTGTCACACAACAATTGAACTTGAAAACGAAGGTGAGCATTGTCACAGCGTTTGTTGTGAGGTACACCATCACCACCATCATCACCATCACCATTAAAAAAACTGCACCGAAAGGTGCAGTTTTTTATTTCATTGATGTTGAATTGTTTAAAACCGATGAGCTGTATAAAAACAGTATATCAGCATCTTCAAAATCAACGTATTGGCTTAAAAGCGAAGAGTTTATATATCGTAGGTCAACCATTGTTACCTGCGAATAGCCTTGTGCCAAAAGCGGCATTATTGACGATGCAAACGAGTCTCTGAATACAATCAGTTTTTTATCGGTTGTACTGCCCCGGTTTTTAATTGTAACAAGCGGTTGATTACCCGACAAAAAGAATTCGTACGGGTCTTTGCTATTTGCCTTTTTAAAGTCATAAACGGCGCTTGCGCCTGTAACTTCCAGGTTGTTTATATTATCGTTTGTAAGATAGTTTATTGTGTCGGGCTTGACTTTAAGTGCCGACTGACCTGCGTATACGCCGTAAAAATCGGTTGTTAAAACGTTTGTTTTATAGTCGGTCGGTATGTCGGTACCCATTGAGTTTGCAATGTGTTTTGCAATGTCTATAATGTTTTCTTGTTTCCAATGGCTATCAGTAAAATAATAATCATCTGCCGATAAAAGCTTGCCAATTTGTATAGGAGTACAAAACGGCAAGGCGTTTTGCATATATTTTTCGAGCTCGTCGTAGTCCAACTTTAAATCGGCAATATATTTGTTTTTATCGGGTATTATTGCAAGATAAGTTTTGTTGTTTTTAAAGTGTTGTTCTTTAACGTTTGTAAACAGACAAGCCGCATAATCAAGCATCTCATGATTTAACGGATATTCGGTTTTTGAAATATGACCGTCTTTTACAAAAATGTTATTGTTTTCGTTTTGCAAAAACAGGTTTAATCTTGTATACGCTTTGATACTGCGCCAACCATCGCGAAGGGGGAAGCGTTCGGTTGCATAGGTCTCGAAATCGCTTGAAAACTTACCTGTTTTTATGTTTTGCCAAGTTATTTCGGGGAATTTTGCAAGCACTCGGCGCTCGGCATCTGAGTAGTCGGGGGTTTTTATAAAAAAGCACCAAAACGACAAAGCAAGCACAAAAAACGAACACAAAAAAACTGTTAAATACTTTTGTATTTTCATAGCTTACCTCCTTAAAATCTGAAGTATAAAAACGGATTGAACGAGCCGTCAACAAGGTATGCGCTAACAACTGTAAGCAGCATTAAAAGTGCAATCGGTTCAAGCCATTTTGTCATTTTTAGTTTTGATGCCAACATTTTCGGCAGTGGTGTTGCGCCAATTACGGCGAGTACTAAAACAAACAAATAGTTTTTAAAATAGTATACTGTTTCGTAAGATACGAGCGGATAATTACCCGCGCCAAACATACCGCCAATATACTCGAATGCCTCTTTTGCACCTGATGCATTAAATATAACAAAGCTTATAACAACGCAGAGCAAAACATAAATTCTGCTTAATATTTTAGAGCGTTTTAACAAGTTCAAAAGAAATGTTTTTTCTAAAATAAGCAAAACGGCAAAAAACAGCCCCCAAATAATAAAAGTCCAGTCAGCGCCGTGCCAAAAGCCTGTTAACATCCAAACTGTAAACAGGTTAAACAGCAATCGGAATTTTCCAACACGGGAGCCGCCGAGCGGAAAATACACATAGTCTCGAAACCACGAGCCGAGTGACATATGCCATCTGCGCCAAAACTCAGTTATGCTTTTTGAAATGTAGGGGTAGTTAAAGTTTTCTAAAAACTCAAAGCCGAGTATTTTGCCAAGGCCTATAGCCATATCACTGTAGCCTGAAAAGTCAAAATAGATGTGAAGCGAAAATGCGATTGCATAAAGCCAAAAGAACAATACGCTTTTGTCGTTTGATGCTTTGAAAATCTCGCAAATTTCTCCAAGCACATTGGCTATTAATATCTTTTTTGAAAGACCTAAAACAAAGCGTCTTATACCAAGTGCGGTCTTTTCAAAGCTGTGTGTTCGTGTGCGTAGTTGCTCGGCAATATCGCTGTATCTTACAATAGGTCCTGCAATAAGTTGGGGAAAAAGCGAGATGTATGCCGCCAAATCAACAAAGTTTTTTTGAGCGGGTACGTCACCTCTGTAAACGTCAATGTTATAGCTGAGCAACTGAAAGGTATAAAAACTGATGCCAATAGGCAGCGTTACCTTTAAAAGCGGTATTGATAGGCCTGTTAAGGTGTTAATATTGCTTATAAAAAAGTCGGCGTATTTAAAATAGCCTAAAAAACCAAGGCACATTACAATAGACAGTATTAAAAACACCTTTTTATATTTTGGATATATTTGGGTTAGTAGACCTAAAATATATCCGCCCAAAACGGTTATGAGCATTAAAAAAACAAGCCTTGGCTCGCCCCAGGCATAAAACACCATACTGCAAATAAGCAGTGTAAAGTTTTTAAGTTTTTTTGGTGACAGTGCGTAAAGGACTAATACGCAGGGTAAAAAATAAAACAAGAAAGGAATACTTGAAAAGAGCATTTTTTCTCCTTATAACAAGTTCAGCACGGCTGTTGCCGTGCTGAAACAACAAATTATTCTAATGTTATACCGTCTTCAGCGGGAATCATATCTTCGCCAACGCCCATATCCATATCGCCTACTTCACCTTCGGTTTCGGGCTGCTCAAAGCTTTTGGGGCACATAATAAAGAATACTTTATTACCTTCGTTTTCAACGATGAGTTCTTCAGCTTCAACGCAGATGTTCCAACGCATATTAGCGCTGTCTTTTAAAGTTGTTTTGAATGCTTCAACGTCAGCGCCGTCTTCGAGCTCGAAAACGTAGCCTACAAAAGCGATTGAACCCATCATGGGGCCAAACATAGCGCCTTCTTTAAAGCCTTTGATTTCGGTGTTGTCAAAACCGCTTAAAAGACCTTCTTCAACGGGTGTTGCGCCGCCCATAAACTCAATGATTTCGTTGCCGATTAAACGTTCGGCGATTTCCCCTGCAGTACCGTTTGTGTCAGCTTTAAAATCAGCTAATAAAATTTCGCCAACTGTTGTGGGCTCTTTTGTTTCGCCGCCATCTTTGTTTTCGGTTTTGGTGCAGGCTGTCATTGACATAACCATAAGCGCTACCAATACAAGTGCAATAATCTTTTTCATTTTTACTTCTCCTTAGTTACTGTAATTTTTGTGTTTTGGTATTTGAGACTAATTGTTTTAACACCTTTTTTATCTGTAATTTGCATTTTGAAAATGCCGTCAGCTTGCTCGGGGGATATTTCCCACCATACTATCCCTGAATCTGAAAGTTCAATCTCGCTTTTAGGCTCGTTGTTAACACTTATTATGTTACCCTGTGAAACCGATACGGTTGTATTACCGTTAACTTTAATTTCAATAGGTACCAATATTGTTGAGGAAACATTTCTTGCGCTAGCCGAGGTGGTGTCGTAAAACACAACCGAGTCGGTAAGCTTTTGACCGTTTACGATAATGCTGCTTTTTGGTGTTAAAAAATATCCCGATATTATAAATACAAACGATGCCGCAACGGCAGTCGCAATATAAAGCGGTAGTTTATATGTTTTTTTAGTCCTTGATATTTTTTTATAAAGCTCGTCAGGCGCCTTTATGCTGTTATAGGCGCTAATTTCTTTATCGCTAAACATCGGTTTCCTCCTTTCTTAAAATTTTAAGTATTTCTCTTGCGCGTGACAGTCGCATTTTTGCGGCTGATAGCGAGATTTCCAAAATATCGGCAGTTTGTTCCAGCGTAAAGCCTTCTAAACAGTTAACAATGACTACGTCTTTGTATATGGGCGGCAACTGCTGTAAAAGACTTAGTAAATCTTTTACTCCGTCGTTGTTGTGGGCGGCAATGCCATAAGCCTCATCAAGCGGTAAGTATTCTCTTACCTTTTGTTTTTTTGTCAGGTCGTGACAACAGTTTATGGCGGTTTTTAAAAGCCACGCTTTTTGGTGTTGGTCACTATTAAACTCAGGTGTTTTAGATAGATATTTTACAAACACATCTTGTACAACATCCTGAGCGTCTGCGTCGCTGCCAAGCCGTGCAAGAGCTAATCTGTATAACATATCGCCATAACGCGAAAACACCGCATCAATATTTGGTTTTTTAGAGTTAAAAAGGTGCAATTTTTTGTTCTCCTATAACTAAAACGATTTACAAAACCAAAAAGTCACATTTTTTAAAAAATTTTTCAAATCAAGCATAGCATAAACAAAAAATATATTCAATATTATAAAAACCTCTAACAAAAGTTAGAGGTTTTGGTTTAAGAAAGATTTATCCAGCTGTGGAGCTGCCAATTTTGGTCTTGGTATTCAAAAATCGCGATGGCACAGTTGTTGCAAAGCAGTTGTTTTCTTGGTATGTAGCTGCCGATAATGATGTCGAGCATACCGCGCATCCAGCCTGCGTGTGTAAACACCGCTACGTTTTGGCAGTCTTGCGCCTCAAATAGTTTTATTGCCTTGACGATACGAGCGTTAAATTGCTCTTTTGTTTCACCATCAAAATCTTGATATCCGTGATTTCTGGTACGTTCTCTTTGCTCATCAGACAAAACAGATAGCGGTTTGTTTGCAAGTGTACCAACGTTTATCTCACGTAGTAGAGGCGACGGCTCATAATTACAATTAGCAATAGCATTTTGCGCCGTCTCGATAGCTCGCACAAGGTCGCTTGTAAAAATTTTGTCAAAAGTAACGGGTTTTAAAAACTCGCCTGCTTTTTTTGCGTCTTTTATTCCTTTGTCGGTAAGGTGAACATCAAGCCAGCCGGTCCATTTTTTGTTCAGATTCGTTTCGCTTTCGCCGTGACGGATTACATATACTTTCATTTTTGCTTGGGGTATCCTTTATAAAGGTGTGTAATGTTAAGGTCTTCGGGCATATCAAGTCCGTGGTCACCGCAACCGCTGTCTATTTCGTGGCAGCCGTGGTCCATTGCAAAACCAACAAGTGTGTTGTGGTGCTGCCAATGAGTTTTTATAAGCTCCGATATGCAGCTGAAGATGTGACAGTTAATAGCAAGCTCGCCAAGTGCCTCTATGCTCTCGGTACCTTTTTTGTGCATAACCGAGTCGTAGTTGCCGTTGTAGATTACAATAAAATCGTGCTCGTCTTTAAGAATAACTTCCATAGCCTTTGCGTTGACATCGGCAATGCTGCCATCTTCAAAATGATAGTAGTCAACATCGCGCTCTAAAAAAATTCGGCTGATACTGCACTTTTTGTATGTAATAATTGCCACCTTTTTGCCCGCGCGGATAAGTGCGTCAAATATAGTGTCGATAGTTATAACAGGCTTTTCGTATTTTTGAATACCGTGAACTGACGGCTGTGCTCCTGTATACATTGTACCAAAGCAAACAGGGGTTACTGACGGCATAACCGCGGCCAAAGGAATTTCAACATCAATGCGGGCCTGAACATTAGTGAAAAACTGCGGGTATTTTTTATATATCCACTGTGCAATAGCATCGGGGTTGTACATAACAATGCGGTCAGCTTTTTGACCGTCAAACACCTTGTCGATATAATTAGTCAGTTCAAAATTGGGCGCTGCCGCATATTTGGGCGCGTCGATTCCCATAGCATAGGTCAAAGATGCACAAATTGTATCAAGTGAGTTTGAGTTTATGTTTGTTTCTGTTTTGTCCTTCTCGTTAAGTATTTCATCAATCGAAACATTAAAAATACTTTTTAAAAGCTTTAAATTATCAATAGTCGGAACGGTTTGGTCCTTTTCCCAAAGACTTACTGTTTGCCTGCTTACAAGCAGTTTTTGTCCAAGTTCCTCTTGTGATAGACCGAGCCTTTTTCTATAATTTTGAATTTTTTCACCAAGTGTCATGACTTTAGCCCCCTTTTTATTTCATTATAATTGAAACATATATTTAATTAAAGCATTTATGCCTTGATTTTGTCAAGTTACACTTGCGCAAATTAAAAACCTGCAATCCCAAAGGGATTACAGGTTTTTTGTTGTGGGGAGGCGTGAGCCCACCAACGACCATATCTTTGCGGTACTCGAAATTTTTTTATTGCGCGTTCGCTTGTAAAAAATTTCGACCGCGGCAGTGTAGTTTATAATACCGTGTAACTCACATCGGATAATTTATTCATTGCTCTCTTATAGTGTTATTTCTCTTTATACGATTCCCATTGCCATTTCTACCAACAACGCAACGACAACCACCAACGCCGAGATGATAAAACCGTGGATCATCGGACGGATACCGGCTTTCTTCATGCTTGAGAAGGATGTGTTCAAACCGATGGCTGCCAATGCACATACCATAAGGAATTTGCTTGCACTCTTGGTGCCGGAAACAACGGCTGCAGGAATTGGGAACACGCTTGCCACAATAGACATAGCAAGGAAACCAAGAATGAACCAAGGAAATATCTTTGTAATTCTGAAATTTGCCTTCAGTTTGCTTCCGTTTTGGCTGTTTGCAAGAGCTTCTTTACGCTTAAGACGGAGCTGCACAAAAGCAAAGGTAATAACGGTAGGAATAATCGCAAGGGTTCTTGTGAGCTTTACCATTGTGGCAAAATCACCTGCGCCTTCTGAGAAGGCATAGCCGGTCGCAACAACGGAAGAAGTATCG
>JAZNXL010000009.1:0-49118 GCA_045593905.1 Eubacteriales bacterium | reverse complement strand
TTACACCAAATAAATGGCGGAAAAATAAATTGTAGCTTGCGACGACGAGAGCGAGCAACGCTCGTCGGACTTCATATCCCGATTGGTATGCTGAATTTAAGTTTTTCTACAGAACAAGAAAAAACCTGCAATCCCAACGGGATTACAGGTTTTTTTGGTTGCGGAGGAAGGACTTGAACCAACGACCTTCGGGTTATGAGCCCGACGAGCTACCAGCTGCTCTACTCCGCGATATTTAAGGCACTTATTTTTGAGTGCCTTTATATTATAGCCAACTCGTTTGCGTTTGTCAATAGTTATTTTGTAATTATCGTTCGTCAAATGTTGACATTATGTAATATCTTTATTCAATGGTGTTAATCTCAAGTCTGAAAATACCGAGTCTGCAAAGAGTGTTACCGTCGTCGCCGTTACCCATACACATACCTAAAAGCAGGTTATTATCGTTTGTTTTAAAGAGCGCAGGATAGCAGTAGCCGCGCTCGGGGTCGGCGGCAATGGTGTTAAGTGTTCCCCAAGTTTTGCCACCATCGATACTCTTGCGGATAACAATAGGTGTTCTGCCCCAGGTGCCTTGGTGTTCAACAATACCGTTGTAACGCGGAATCGGGTTATAAACAGCATACATCACGCCATCAAACTCTTTAATAAGCATTGGAGAATTGGGTGATGTAAATTCTGATGGCGTTGCCTTTTCAAAGCCGTTCACACCGGTGGTCGATACACTTTCAAACTGACAGCCGTGACCTGTGCGCATATAAAGGCGCAAATCGTTTTCGCGCTCGATAATACCCGGTTCCTGAAGTCCGCGTGCGTCAGGGACAAGGCTTTTAAACTCAAGCATAAAGTTTGCTTTGTACCACGATTTTCCGTCGTCGTCTGACAAAAGCAAAGTGGTAGCTGCAAGCGGTTTTTTAATTTCGTAATTTTTAATGCCCTCGAGTGTGTAAAAAGCGGCGGGGGCTACAAGCTGACCGTCTTTAAGGCGCACGATGCGGTCGTTGTTTACAACGTAGTAGCCTTCGGGATAGTTGCATACGCATCTTTCACTTGTCCAGTTTTTGCCGTCGTATGATATTGAACGGCCGAGGGTTGTTGCCATATTGTTTTCTTTTATTAAGTAATAAAACCCGATTGCGCCATCGTTTTGCTTTACAGCTGATACACTCATAATGTTTTCAACACCAAAAAAACTACCGTCTGCAAGTTTTTCGGGAGTTGTCCAACTTTTGCCTTCGTCAAATGTTTTTACAACGTAAATATCGCAGGTGGCATGGTCATGCTTGCTCTGCCCGTGGTAACGGCTATAGGCAAAAAGAATTTCGCCTTCAAAACCGCGTATAAACGCGCCTTCGCTGTTTCTTGGGTTGTTGGGACCGGGACCTAAATCAAGAACGGTGGTAACTTTCATATTAAAACTCCTTATTTAAGAATGTATTTGTTTTCAAATTCTTTAAACGTATTATAAAATTCGCCTTCGGTCTGGCTTTTAACGTCTTGCAAGTATTTATGGGTATCGAACGAGCCGTGGCTTGTTTCGATTATTGCAACGGCAATATTTGAGCAGTGGTCGGATACACGCTCGTAGTTTGTGAGCAGGTCGTTTAGCACAAAGCCGTGTTGAATTGTACAGTCGCCTGATTGCAGACGGTTGACATGGTTGCGCTTGATGTTTGAAATAAGTTTATCTATAACCTGCTCAAGCGGTTCTACCTTTGCAGCCATATCAACATCGTCTGTTTCAAAGGCGGTTTTTGTAAGATGCAATATTTCGTCAAGGGCGCGTGTTAAGTTACTAATCTCGGCCTGTGCTTCGCTTGAAAACTTAAGCTTTTTATCGTGTATTTCTTGTGCTGCTTTAACAACGTTACAGGCGTGGTCAGATATACGCTCATAGTCATTAATAATGTGAAGCATCATTGAAATTTGCTTTGAATCGGCGATGTTTAAGTTTGCGTTTGCAAGTTTTACCATATACGAGCCGAGTTTGTCTTCGTAAACATCGGCGGTTTGCTCAAGTTCTTTGATTTTGTCGGCAGTTATGCTGTTATAATCGTTTAAAAGCTGTACCGACATTGAAAAAGCATTTGAAGATATTTTTGACATCTGAATGGTCGCTTCAAGCGCTGATGCTACCGCAACCGACGGGATAGTAATGAGACGCTCGTCGAGTTTTGGTCCGATTTGGTCTTGCTCGGCATCGGGAATAAGTCTGTTTGCAAGCTTTTCGAGTTGTTTTGTAAACGGCAATAGAATCAAGGTTGTTACAGTATTAAAAATGCTGTGGCAAACCGCAATCGAAAACGGGTCGATGCGCGCTTTCAAAAGCGGTATTGTAACAAAATAGTTTACAATTAAAAGCGGGATTAACAAAACAAGGGTGCCGATTATATTAAATGCCATATGCACAATGGCAACTTTTTTTGCGTTTTTGCTAACGCCTATGCTTGCAATAACTGCCGATATACAGGTGCCTATGTTTTGACCCATAATAATAGGTATTGCAATGCCGTAGGTAATTGGGCTTGAAAGCGACAATGCCTGTAAAATACCAACCGATGCCGACGAGCTTTGGATAATGGCGGTAAATACCGCGCCTACAAGCACCGCGAGTATTGGGTTTGTAAAAGCGGTGAGTATTGACTTAAAGGTTGGCGACTGACCAAGCGGCTCCATAGCAGTTGACATAAGCGACATACCGTACATAAGCATTGCAAAACCGATAAGTATTGAGCCTACACTCTTTTTACGGTCGGTTTTGCCGGTCATTTGCATAAGTATACCGATAAATGCAACGATAGCTGCAATGTTTATAGGCTTGAATATTTTTATATACCATACATCGCCGTCAATACCTGCAAGGGACAGTATCCACGCGGTAATAGTGGTGCCTATGTTTGAGCCCATAAGCACGTTAATTGACTTTGAAAACTCCATAATACCCGAGTTTACAAGACCAACAAGCATAACGGTAAGCGCTGATGAAGACTGTATAACCATTGTAACAACTGCACCAAGACCCAGTGCCATAAACTTGTTAGAGGTCATTTTAAAAAGTATTTTTTCGAGCGCTCCGCCTGCGGTTTTTTCAAGACCCGATGACATTATATTCATACCGTAAAGAAAAAACGCAAGTCCACCGAGTAGTGATATTACCGAAAATAAGTCCATTAAATTACTCTCCTACTTAAGTGAATTTATAACAGCTTCTCCAACGCGAATGCCGTCAACTGCCGCCGACATTATACCGCCTGCATACCCCGCGCCCTCGCCGCAGGGGAAAACTCCGTCTGCCCTGGTTGCCTGATAGTTTTTGTTACGCACAATGCGAACAGGTGACGAGCTTCTACTTTCGGGGAAGGTAAGCACTGCATCGGGCGACGCAAAGCCACATATTTTTTTATCAAACTGAATAATTGAATCTTTAATGCTTGTTGCAATAAAGTCGGGAAGCACCTTGTTAATATCGCATTTTACCGTTTTTGGTAAAACGGTGGGGGATACGCTGTTTTTATATTTAACACCTAAAAGGTCGCCGACTGTACAGCAGGGGACTGCGCCGCCGCCAGCATTGTAGGCTGCTTTTTCAATATCGCGTTGAAGGTTTATGCCCTCTAAAACATCGTCGCCTTTAAGGTCGGTCGGCTTAATTTCAACAAGCAGAGCGCTGTTTGCATTTTTGCCGTCGCGGGCAGAGTTACTCATACCGTTTACCGCTATATGACCGTGCTCGCTTGATGCGTTAACGACAAACCCACCCGGACACATACAAAAGCTATATACCGCGTGCCCGCTTTCGAGGTGGGTTACAAGCTTGTAGTCGGCAGCACCGAGTGCCTTGTGGTTATAATACTTGCCGTACATAGCCTTGTTTATATTCTCTTGCAAATGTTCGATTCGCGAGCCGATTGCAAACGACTTGCGCTCGAGCTCAAGGTTTTTATCTTTTAACATTTTAAAGGTGTCGCGCGCCGAGTGACCTGTTGCAATAACAAGGTGCGAACAGTCATAGTCTTTACTGTTCACCGTAATTTTAACAAGCTTTCCGTCTTTTACTGTTATATTTTCGAGTGTGTGCTCAAAAAACACCTCGCCGCCGAGAGATATTATCTCGTTGCGGATGTTTTTAACAACAACCCTTAAAACATCGGTACCAATATGTGGCTTTGCCTCGTACAAAATCTTAGGCTGAGCGCCAAAATGGACAAACTGCTCAAGCACGGTACGGCAACGCATATCTTTTATACCTGTATTTAGCTTGCCGTCAGAAAAAGTACCTGCACCGCCCTCACCGAATTGAATGTTTGAGTTTGGGTTTAGTTCGCCGCCGTTCCAAAAATTCTCTACATCTAAAACGCGGCTGTCAACATCGCGTCCGCGCTCAAAGCATAGCGGTTTAAGACCCGCTTTTGCGAGTGTGAGTGCCGCAAACATACCTGCAGGACCAAAGCCGATAACTACAGGGCGAACGTCGCTTTTGCATTTTTGCCATTCGTACTCTTTTTTTGTATACGGCTCGGCATTTTTAATACGCTTTAAAACTGATGATTCGTTTTTTACGTCGACCAAAAACGAGCAACAAAAAACAATGTTGTTCTTTTTTCGGGCATCAACCGATTTTTTATAAAGTGTTGCCGACAAAACCTCGACATCGGTCAGCTTTGTATAGCTACAAACAAGGTCTTTGCAGTTGTTGAAATCGGCATCAATATTAATATTTACATTTTTTATTAAAATCATTTACAAATCTCTTTTGCAACAACCGCCGCGCTTGACCATGCCCATTGAAGATTATATCCACCGCAGTCGCCGTCAACATTAATTATTTCGCCCGCAAGGTAAACGCGGGGGAGTTTTTTAAGCATAAGGTTATTGTTAAGCTCGGTTTCGAGCACACCGCCTGCTGTTACCTGCGAGTTTATAAAGCCTGTGTTTGATGTAACCTCGAACTCAAGCGCTTTTATTGTGTTTGCGATGTTTGAAACATCATTGTTTGTAAGGCTTGAAACAGGCGCTGACAACGAAAGGTTACAAAGCTTTATAACCGCTTGTCCTACGCGCTTGTTTAAAAAGCCTGTTAAAAAGTTTTCAAGTGTTCGCTTTGAAAGGTTAACTTTACGCTCGCTTAAAAGTTGTAAAAGCGCGTCAAGATTATACTCGGGTGTAAGGTCGAGTGACAGAAGCGCGCCTGCGTCTGCGTTTCGTGAAAGCTGTAAAATGGGCGGACCTGAAAGCCCATAGTCACAAAACAGTACCTCGCCGTACTCGCGTCTTTCTGCCTTGCCTTTTTTTATAAGCGAGGCGGTAGCGTTAATTTTAATACCCTTAAGGCTTTTGCAAACATCGGTTTTAGTTTTAAGCTGAACAATTGCGGGTTTTAGCGGTGCGGTTTTTATTCCGAGCTTTTTGAGTATTGAAATAACCGAGCCGTTTGAACCGACCTTGTTACCGCCTGAAAGCAGTCCGCCTGTTACTATTATATATTTTGCAAAAAATTCGCCATTATTGGTTGTAACCTTTCCGCTTTTAACATCGGTTACGTTGCAAGAGCAAACTGTGTTTACACCAAGCTCGTCGCAGGTGAGCCTTAGCGCGTCAACCACGCTTGATGCCTGGTATGAAAAGGGGTATGCTCTGCCGTCGGCTTCAAACACAATTTCAACGCCCGTCTTTTTAAAAAATTCAATCGTGTCAGCAATAGTAAACGCATTTAAAACGCGTGATATAAAATCGGGTGTTGCGCCGTGATAAAAGTTTGCGGCGCAGTTTGCGTTGGTGATATTGCATCTGCCGTTGCCTGTTGTGATAAGCTTTTTGCCAATACGCTCAAGAGCTTCAAGCACCACAACTGAAAGCTCGGGCTTTGCGCTTTTTATATTTATTGCAGCGGCAAGACCTGCCGCGCCGCCGCCAACTATTACAACGTCGTAAACCATAAAAACCTCTATATGTAAATATACTTAATTTTATGATAGATTAATATTAAAAATATGTCAATAAAAAAAGGTACTCAAATGAGTACCTTTTTAATTAACCGATATAGCGCATTGGGTTTACAGGTGAGCCGTTAATTCTAAGCTCAAAGTGAAGGTGCGGACCTGTTGAGTTACCTGTTGAACCAATACGGCCAACCTGCTGACCTTGGTAAACTGTCTGGCCGACTGAAACATCAATTGAGCTCATATGTGCATACCAGCTTGTATAGCCGTTTGAGTGGCTTATTTTTACGCATTTACCGTAGCCGCCTGACCAGCCTGCCGCAATAACAGTACCTGATGCGGTTGCGTATACTGGCTTACCGTAAGCGCCGCTTGATGTAAGGTCAACGCCAACGTGACCCCTGTAACCGCCGTAAGCACACGATGTATAACCGCCGCTGATAGGACGGATAAAGGTGCCTGTGCCTGCAAGGGGTGATGACGATGTAGGAAGCGCTTTTGTACCAACATAAAGCTCGCGTGTTACAGGCTCGCGTGTTACAGTTTCAGAAATTACTTTTTTAGAAACCTGAACGCCGTCAACGTAAGTGATTTGCGCCGTTACATCTTTTGAACCTGTTTTACCTGCTTTTTTAACTTTGGTTTGTGTTCTGTAAAGCGAACTGTCTTTAATTTGAATTGTTTGGTAAGCGATTGACTCGCTGTAGGTAATAGTTTTTACAATTTTAATGCCAAGATAAACATCGGGGCTTGAAATATTAAGCTTTCTGCCCGGTACAAGACGTCTTTCGTCAAGACCAGGGTTGAGTGCATAAATCTGGCTTTTTGAAAGACCTGTTGCCTTGACAATATCTGAAAGATAATCGTCTTCTTGGATAACGTAGTATTTAGGGTTGGTTGAGCTTGAAAACTTTTTGCGAAGTCCGTCAGAACCTATAAAGTATGACGGTGCAAAAATACCTTTTTTAATTTCTACCTCGGCAACAAACTCAACTGATTCGTTTTCGTTACCTGTTTGGTAGGGTGCTTTAAGCTCGTCTAAAACCTGTGTGATTTCTTTTTTGTTCTCGGTTGCTGCAACGAGTGTACCGTCAACATAAAGTCCGTAGTGCTCGCCGATTTCTTCACAAACCGCCTCAAAAACTTCGCTATAGATTTCGTCTGACGAAACCTTTTCTTTGTTTACGATAGCAAACGAGTATTCGGGGGTGGTTTTCATAACATAGTTTTCACCGATTGAGTTGCCAAGGTTGTCTTCAACCTTTGTTACAACACTTGCAAACTCGTCTTCGCTTTGAACATAGCCTAAATCTTTACCGCCAACGCTGACTTTGAGCGCAAGCGCGTAGTAGTTGGTGCAAAAAAGAACTGCAATAACACCCACCGCTGAAAGAGCGGGTGCCCAATACGAAAAATCGCGAATAAAGCTTTTGGGAATAAGCATTATTACTTTGATTAAAAACTTTGTTATTATTTTTGTGTATTTAATTACTTTTTCGCCTGTTGCATAAGTGAACTTTATAAAAAGTACAAATGCAAATATTATAAATTTTATAAGCTTTAATACTGTGTTCTCAACAAACAAGCCGGTGTTGTAAATAAACTTTACAACGCCCTCGCCAATAGCGATTACAAAATCTAATACCTTTTTAGCCGAAAGCTCTTTTAATTTGTGACCTGCTTTAAAAGCAACGCGTAAAAGCGCTTTGACGGGGGCAAGCAATATTCTTTTTATAGTTTTATTTTTGTTTGCCATTATATCTCCAAAATTATATCAATTTAACTTTTAAAAAATTACAAAATAGTAACAACCTTTTACATCTTACACTAATTTTGTAATAAAATCAACCCTTTTTTAAAATTTTTCGCATATTCCATATATTACTATTATTAATAGCGAAACAAAAATAATTACAAAAGGTTACAAAAAAGCACCCGATTATTTATCGGGTGCTTTAATTATTCTTGTTGGTCAGCTATTGCGCCTGTTATTTGTTCTTTAAGAGCATCTGACTCGCTTGTAGACTCGGTAACTCGTGGCAGGTTTTTAACCGAAAGATTTTTTAAAACAGTGTTGTTATAGGTAACACCGTATTTTTCTTTGAGTTGGTCTAAAAGCTCGGTTGCTTCTGAGCTTTTCATATTTTCAATAAGCATACGCTCGTTTGCGGGGTCTTGCGTTTCGGCCTCGGTGAGCGGATATTTTTTCATTATATGATAGCCCATATATGACTGTACAAGCCTTACCTCGCCCGGCTGCATATCGAATGCGGTATCTTTAAAGATTTGTACGTACGATGTGTCTTCGGTTGAAAAAATGTAACCGTCGGGGCTTGTTGCCATACCGGGGTCTTCGTTAAACTCGTCAAGAAGCTTTTCAAAGTCTTCACCGTTTTTTATGCGGTTGTAAACGCCTTCGGCTTTTTGACCTATTTTTGATTTTTCCTCTTTAGAGTAGTCGTTGGTTTCGTCGTCTTTTGTTGAAAAGAAAATGTGCTTAACCTTTGCATAGTACTCGTTATAGTATGCTATAATATCCTCTTTTGAGGTGGGGTTGTGAGTGCTGTCGGGGCCAAAGTAGTACATAATAATTGCCTGTTCTTTTGCCTCGTCATAAAACTGTTCTACAAACTGGTCGTATTCGTAGCCCTGTTCTTTTAGTGCCTTTTCAAACGCCTTTCTACCGCCGTATTGGTTTTCGAATGAGTTGATTTCGTTTTCGATAGAGCTTACAACCTCTTTATCAAGCTCAAGACCAAGCCTGTCAAATTCCATAGCATAAAGGTTATATTTGATTATGTACGACTGAATAGACGAGTCGAGATAGGTTTGCATTGTTGCAGTATAGCTGTCGTCAACGTATTGGTCCCACAGCTCGTCGGTTTCTTCAATACCGTTGCCGGTTAAAAACTGTGATTTATAGCTTTGCGCAATGCTTTTGTACTGCTTTGACGAAATTTCAACCTCGCCGATTTTTAATGCAAAGTCGGTTTTTGAACATCCGCTTACAGTAATAAGCAAAAGCGCCGATATTAAAATTAAAGTAAATATATGTTTAAATTGTTTCATAGCCGTCCTCCGTACTACGATTATATCATATAATGAATTTTTGTCTATATATAAAATGTAAAAAATATTTTAAAACTGCGTTGTAGCGCAGGAGCTGATATGTTATAATGTGCTTATGAACAAGAATGATGTATTACAAGTAAATATAGAGGGCTACTCAAGCGAGGGCCACGGTGTTGCAAAGCCTGACGGGTTTGTACTGTTTATACCCGGCGCGATTATGGGTGAAACACTCACTGTTCATGTTTTAAAGGTAAACAAAAATTTTGGGTATGCAAAAATTGTGTCGGTAGACACACCCTCGCCCGAACGCGTGGAGCCTGAGTGCAGTGTTTGTGACAAGTGCGGCGGCTGTGCTATGTGGCACGCAAGCTATGCCGAAGAAAAGCGCTTTAAAAAGCAAAAGGTTATGCAAAACCTTAAAAAAGCAGGCATTGACTTTGATGTAAACGATGTTGTCTCAACAAACGTTATCACCCACTACCGCAACAAAGCACAGTACCCTGTTCGCGAGCAAAACGGCGCTATTGCGGTTGGGTTTTATCGCAACGGCTCGCACGCAGTAATTGAAGGTGAGTGCAAAATACAGCCTGAAATATTTGACAGTATTGCAAGGTTTATAAAAGCGCAGATGCAAAGCCTTGGCATTAGTGCCTATAACGAGCAAACGCTAAAGGGTGAAATCAGGCATATTTATTTAAGAGCAAACGCAACCTTTGACAGCGTTATGCTCTGTCTTGTTGTAAATAAAAAGCCTGCTAAAACTGATACACTTGTAAATGCTGTTTTGAATGAGTTTAAAGAGATTTCTACCGTTTACTTAAACTATAATAATAAATACACCAACGTTGTTTTGGGTAGTGACTACCAGCTTTTAAAGGGTGACGGTAAAATTTATGACACACTGCTTGGTAAAAAGTTTTCGATAAGTCCACAGTCGTTTTATCAGGTAAACCACGACGGCTGTGAGATTTTATACTCGCTTGCGGGCGAGTATTTAAAGGGCGCAAAATCGGTGCTTGACCTTTATTGCGGTATCGGTACTGTCGGCATTTGTACTGCTGATGAAAATGCAGACTTAACGGGTGTTGAGATTGTTGATATGGCAGTTAAAAACGCAAGGCACAACGCAATGCTCAACAATATGCAAAATGCCGAGTTTTTTACAGCCGATGCTAAGGATATTTCAAAAATAACAAACAAAACCTTTGATGCAATAGTGGTTGACCCGCCGCGAAAAGGGTGCGATGCAAAAACACTCGAGTTTTTAATAAACGCAAGCCCTAAAAAGCTTGTGTATATATCGTGCGATAGCGCAACGCTTGCGCGAGACCTTGCAATTTTAAAAGATAGCTTTGAGATTGTGGACATAACCCCTGTTGATATGTTCCCAAGAACTCACCATATTGAAACTGTAGTGCTTTTAAAGGCGGTGGGTTAAGTGGTACGAATTGATTACGATATAACCGACTCAACCAATTTAAGAGCCAAGGAATATATTAAACAAAACGGCTGTGACAGTCTGCTTGTTACCGCAAACGGACAAACTGAGGGCAGAGGCCGACAGGGCAAAAGCTTTTATTCGCCAAAGGGCGAGGGGCTTTATATGTCGTACGCGACAACGGTAGTGGGTGACACGGTAGGCATTACCACGTCGGCCTGCGTGGCGGTTGCGCGCGCTATAAAATCGGTGTGCGGTATACAGGTTGATATTAAGTGGGTAAACGACCTTTATTTAAACGGCAAAAAGGTGTGCGGAATACTTTGCGAGGCGGTGACCGATTTAAAATCGGGCAAAATTACTCACGTTATAATCGGCATTGGCATAAATCTTACAACCGCACGGTTTCCTGACGACATTAAAAACACCGCGGGCTCGCTTGGTGTGGACTGTAAAGAAAATCTTATAACTGAGATTGTAAACAACCTTAAAAATATAACGAGCGATAATTATATTGATTATTACCGTGAGCATCTTTTAGGTATTGGTAAACAAATAACCTATATTAAAAACGGTGTAGAGTACACCGCTGTAATAAAAGGCGTTGATGAAAGCGGCGGACTTGTTATTGACAAGGACGGACAAACATTAACCCTGACATCAGGCGAAATATCTTTAAAACTTGATTAAAAGCAGCTAAAAGGCTGCTTTTTTTGTAAAAAGTTTGTCACGTTTTTGTGGTTTGTTACGTTTATATGTACGGGGAGTAAAATTAAATGATTTTTTTGTTATCGGTTTTTAATACAAACCAAAATATAAGTAAGTTTGAAAGTCTTTATCATAAATATAAAAAACTTGTTATGTATATAGCGTTAAATGAGCTTTCAAATGTAGATATTGCCGAGGATATTGCGGCTGATGTTTTTGAAACTCTTGCGCGAAACATAAATAAAATAGACGATGTAGAAAGCGATAGCACAAAATCGTTTGTTTGTATAATAACAAAGTCTAAAATAGGCGAGTATAGACGCAAAAATAAAAAATATGTTCCGTTTGAAGATGGCTTTGATGTAGTATATAACGACGATTTGCTTGAAAAAGTGCTTGTAAACACTGTTGCCGATGCAATATCGCAACTGTCTGAACGGTATAAAGATATTATTGTTTTAAAATATTACCACGGCTTTAGTACTGCTGAAATTGCAAAAATACATAATATATCAAAAGAAACGGTGCGAAAAAGAATTGAACGCGCTCGACAAATGCTTTTAAAAAAGATAGACGGAGGTGATAACAATGGTTGAAAAAATAAAGCAAGCGGCAATTATTTATAACAACAATTATTTAAATAGTTTACCAACCGATGAGCAGTTAAACGAACTTGAATTGTCGCAACGCTTTGAAAAACGTATGAGCCGACTTATAAACAGGCAAAGCAAGTTTTATTATCCTGTTATCAACACCGCGCTCAAACGCGTTGCAAGTATTGCTTTTGTGGGCATTTGTGCATTAAGCGTTGTTTCAGCACTTACCTTTTTTACAAAAAGCCAAAATGTGAGAGTTCATTACCAAAACTATTACGTTGAGTACTCCAAAAACGGCGACGGGTTTGTGTTTGAAGACTTTGACCAAAAAGAACTTGATAAGGTGCCTGAACAGCTTATAGAAAAGACACCGCAGTATATACCCGAAGGATATGCTATTGATAATGAGTATTTAGGAAGCATTGGAACAAATTATTCAACAAAAATATATAAACACGAAAACAGTCAAAAGACCATTAAGATAACCCAGTATATTAAAAAGTATTATTTTGGTGTGAACATTGGAACTGCAGAGGTTGAAGAAATTACAATTAACGGCTGTAAGTCGTTGTTAATTACCGAAGACAGTCGCACACTTATTATGTATCCTGCAAAAGATTACCTTTTTGATATTGAGGGCGATATAACACCCAAAGAGCTTATAAAAATAGCGGAGTCAATAAAATGATTTTGTTTTATAAGGTATAAAAGTTATTTAAATTTAAAGTAAGGAGGAAACGAAATGAAAAACAAAAAAAGAATACTTGCGGTTATTATGGTAATTACGCTTACACTTTTGTGCATACCTGCAAACGCAACAACAGTAGAGCAACAAACGTATGACGGACCGCTTACAGCAGTAGATGTTACAAACGCAATATTAAATCCTACCGCGCAAAACAAACAACTTTTAGAAATGGTAACTCTTAAAGCGTCAATGGGCATTGAGTTTCCTAAACTTGACAGCTCAAAGATTATTCCTGCATATTCACCAAAAATTGAAACGCTTAAAGAAAAGGATACTTTTATTAATGGGCTTAAAAATCACGGTATAAATAAAACCGATATTACTTTATATGAGTATCAGACTATTGAGGCATCGTGGACTATGGACGAAAAGTTTGTTGATATTGCAACAAAACTATATCCCGAGCTTAAAGAGGTAAAACTTAACGAGTGGACAATAGGCGAGTATCAACAGTATGTGAAAGAGCAAAATGCTATTGATTTAAAAAACAAATTTACAGACGCTCAACTTTTAGAACTAAAAAAACGCGGAATAGAGATTGAAGATACCTTTTATCTTTTAAAAGAGTTTTATAGCCCTGAAGCTATTTTCAATCAAACCGACGCTACGCTTAAAAGCATTATAGAGAGCTATTACAAAGCCACAGTTTCGCTGTTATTAGGCGAGGATGCGTATTATAAGATTGCTAAAAAAGAATAAACCGGTTTTATAACTAAATAAGGGGGAATTACTTGTATGAAAAAAATAGTTGCTATTATATTGTGCCTTAGCTTGTTGTGTTGCTCTTGCGCTGAGAGACCTGTAAATAACGAGCCTGCAAAAAGCGATACGATTACAAATGAGTCGGTTAAAAGCGAAAGTGTAAAACGGTTAATACGAGGTGAAATAACAAATGAAATGCGAGAGTATTTTTTTGACCTTGTGCTTATTCACAGGGTTGATGCTATGCCGACTTTTGAACAAGGCGAACAACCTGACGAACTGTATCTTAAATCGTATGTGGCGAATTTATACAGACCTAACGGTGTGCTTTCAAAGGAAAGGTTTGAATATGCGGTTTTGCAAAAATTTGGTATTGACTACAAATCCAAGGATATAGATTTAACACTCAAACCCGAATCGTATGCCGATTATCCTTTTGTAGAAGTGGTTGACTACAGCGAAGAAAAAACAGACGAGGGAACGATAGTGACTGCAACTGTTGCCAAATACGTTATACAAGAATTTATGTATTTGGGTACCTTATTTGAAAAGCCAAAGGAACTTTTTGAGTATAGGCAACAAATTATAGAAGGTACGTGTGATATTTCACAGGTAAACAACTTTTATACCTTTAAATATTTAACAAAAGACGGAAAATATCCCGAAAAGTTTTTGAGCAAACAAAGAATTGCCGCAGGCGGAACTGAATTTGAAGAATGCTACAAAAAATATTTCGGCATAGAATTCAAAGTCCCTGATACATGGTAATTAAGAAAAAATACTTAAGCCATTATTATTTACATTTATTGGTGTTTAAAAATGAAAAACAAAGTAATATGTTTTTTTCTTATAATAACGACTGTATTATTGTGTTCTTGTCAAAATAAAACAGAAGCAGAAACCAAACAAGACGAGTTGTATAATTACGAGGTGACCGAAGAGCCCTTTGAAAAAATGCAAATACATTACTCCCTTGCTACATTTGAAACTCACGCAACAGAGGAGGAGCTTTTTGAAGCTGCTGAAATGGTATTTGTAGGTATGCCGCTTGATACCTTTACTGACGGTGATTTACGCTATTTTGACCGAAATGCAAACGAAGTAAAAAAAGACAGTAATGAAATATTTTCTTATATGACCGTGAGAAATATAAAAGTGATCGAAATGATAAAAGGTGACAGCACACTCGAAACAGTTGCAGTTGCCGATGAGGCGGGAATAAAAGAATTTGAAGATGGTAGCAAAGCAATAGTAGGTTTACCTTCAACATCTTTTATCGCAAAGAAAAATGTAAAATATGTTTACTATCTTATGCCGGCGCTACCGGAAGATATGGATTTTTATTTTTGTATGTATGACGGCGGCCTTGTAAACATTGACGGTCTTGACAAAAAGGTTGACAGCAACAATTGGAAATTATCAGAAACAAAAGCACGTCTTGAATCGCAATTTAAAAAATATGACCGTTCAAAAGAATTGTTAGAAAAATAAAAAAACGCACCCGATTGGGTGCTTTTTTTATTTGATGTATGCTTTTTTGATTTTTTGCGGTTCAAGGGGTTTATCTCTAAAGTCGGTAGCAACGTTTGCAATTTCGTCGACTGCTTCAATGCCCGATACAACCTTGCCGAAAGCGGCATACTGACCGTCAAGATGCGGTGAGTCCTCGTGCATAATAAAGAACTGACTGCCTGCGCTGTTGGGAGCCATTGTGCGAGCCATTGAAATTACGCCGCGCTCGTGTTTTATGGGGTTGGGTACGCCGTTTGCCATAAACTCGCCTTTAATGGTGTAACCGGGGCCGCCCATACCTGTACCGTCGGGGCAACCGCCCTGAATCATAAAACCGGGGATAACTCTGTGAAAGGTAAGTCCGTCATAAAAGCCGTCGCTTACAAGCTTTTCAAAGTTTTCGCAAGTGATAGGTGCGGTATCGGGATAAAGTTCAATTTCAATTTGTTTGCCGTTCTCGAGTTCTAAAACAACCATTTATTTTGCCTCCGTATCAATCATTTGTATGTTTGCGCCAAGGTTTTGGAATTTTTCAATAATGTTCTCATACCCGCGCTCAATATATTCAATTTCTTCAATCTCGGTTTTGCCCGATGCTACAAGCCCTGCAATTACCATTGCCGCGCCTGCTCTAAGGTCGCAAGAGCGAACGGGGGATGCAAACAGCGGTGTTCCGCCCTCGATACGAGCAATATTGCCTGTAACCTCAATGTTTGCGCCCATTTTTCTGAGCTCGTCTACATATTTAAAGCGGCTTTCCCAAATGTTTTCGGTAACACGGCTTGCGCCCTCGGCCTGTGTCATAAGCACAGCCATTTGCGGATGCATATCGGTAGGAAAACCGGGGTATGGCATTGTTTTTATTGCTGACGACTGAATAGGCTTGTCTGCAATAACGCGAACGTAATCGTCAAACTCAATAACCTTAACACCCATTTCGGTAAGCTTTCTTGAAATACACTCAAGATGCTTTGGGATAACGTTTTTAACTGTAACATCGCCGTGTGTTGCGGCGGCAGCTACCATAAATGTACCTGCTTCTATCTGGTCGGGGATAGCCGAATAAAAGCCGCCCCTTAGTTCAGGTACACCGCGTACCTTGATAACGTCGGTACCTGCGCCCGAGATATTAGCGCCCATAGAGTTTAAAAAGTTGGCAACGTCAACAATGTGCGGCTCTTTTGCAACGTTTTCCATAACGGTAAGACCTTCGGCTGTTGCGGCAGCAATCATAACGTTAATGGTTGCGCCAACCGATACCACGTCAAAATAAATATGGTTGCCTGTAAGCTTTTTGGCATAGGCATGAACGTTACCGCGATGTGAGTCGACTGTGGCACCTAGATGCTCAAAGCCTTTTACGTGCTGGTCGATAGGTCTAAGACCAATTGAGCAACCGCCCGGCATTGCAACTGTTGCGTCGTGAAAGCGGCCAAGAAGTGCGCCTAAAAAATAGTATGAAGCACGAAGCTTTCTCGCGTAGTTATAGGGGACTTCGGTGGTTGTTATATTTGAACAGTCAATTTCGACTGTTTTTGAATCGGTAAATTCAACGAGCGCACCCATATCTTTTAAAATTTGAAGGATGTTTAAAACGTCGCTGATTTGCGGTACGTTTTCGATGGTACACTTACCGTGTACCATAACCGTTGCAGGTAAAATTGCAACTATTGCGTTTTTACCGCCGCTTATTTCAACTTCGCCTTCAAGTCTGCAAGGTCCGCTGACTGTGATTTTTTTCAAATTGCCGCCTCCTTTTACTTACACTAACATTTAGTATACCATACTTTGTTTGTAAAATAAAGGTATTTTTAATAAATATAATTTTTGCACAAATTTGTAAGCATTACTGCAACCTCGGCGCGTGTGGCGCTGTTTTTTGGCGTAAAGCTGCCGTTTGCGTGGCCGTTAATAACTCCGCCTACAGTGCACGCGTTTACGGCGTCTTTGGCATACGCCTCAATAGACGCGCCGTCGCTAAAGGTCTTGGCTGGCGAAATATTACGCAGCTTTATTCCCATATAGTTTGTAAACCTGAATAAAAGCGCACACATTTGCTCGCGTGTTACCGGCGCGTGCGGGTCAAAGGCGGTATCGGATACACCCGCTACAATGCCGTTTGCATATCCCCATGCAACCGCGGTTTCATACCAGCTACCGGCCTCGGTATCGTAAAACGGCGAGGTGTAGCCACTCAAATTTTCGCCCGAGATGTTTGCAAGTACCTTTACAAACATTGCGCGTGTCATTGCATTGTCGGGCGCAAACATATTATTGCCAACACCTGAAAAAATTGTTCGTGTTGCGCAGTAGTTTATGCCGTCGTTATACCAAAGATTTGTGTCGACATCGGCAAAGGCTTGTTGAATCGTTGTGACGTCTGAAAGCGAGCGGGTAAACGATTTTATTGGCAGCATTGCACCGCCGCGAACAAGATGCGGAATATCATCAAGCGGTTTAAGGCTTTCAAAACTGTCTGATACATAGCAGGTATTTGGCAATGTTTCAGAGCCTGTTACAACATCTACATTGTACTGAAGCGGGAACTTGGTTGATTGGTCGGTTGAAATATAGTTTATGCCAATATAGTACTCGCCTTTTGTAAGCTTTACAGGTGAAATTTCGGTAAGGTAATAGCCCATTGAGTCGTGTTGCTTTGTTGTAAGCTTTATATATGAGTTTTTGTTTTTAAAATCTTTGTTTTGACAAAGATAAACCTCAACCGTCGTACCCGGCTGCGATACATAGTACGAAACAGCAGTTAACTGCTCGTTGATTTTGTTTGAATTAAAGCGGTTTACACATAGCGCTGTGTTTCCTTTTAAAGAGCTGTCACTTGACCAACCGTAGTAGTCGTATTGGTAGGTGTTGTTAAAAAGCTCGTTTGAAATTGAGTATTCTGATGTAAAAAACTCGCTTGTAATAATTGCATCGTAGTATGAAACATAAACATAGCAAGAGCTACCGTTTTGGTGGTAGTTGCCCCAGCTGTTTTTTACAATAAACGCGCCGTTTGCTTCGGGTGTTTGGGCAAATTTATATTTACTGTAGTTGTCGTCCCAGCCGACTATTGTAACCGAGTGGTTTGAATAGTAGGCGTTGCCGTTGTAATAGTAGTTTTCGCGGTTTGCACTATGGTATTCGGGGTTGGTTTCGGCCGATAAAAAATACATTGACGAACCGACCGCACCGTACTGGTACACAAGCTCTTTTATTTTTTGAATAGCCTGCGGTTTTTGTGCCGATTGTTCGCGGTTATTATAAGTTGGGTAATTATAAAATTTAGTGCTTTTTAAATAACCGTAATGAGTAAGCGCGGCGGGGTTTACAGTTCTTGTTTCGGTGGTGGTAAACGGCTCGTCTTTTTCGAGCGTTATGCCCTGCCTTGCAAGGTACGCGGTAGACATATACTCGTTGCCGCCCTCGTTTGCGCTGCGGTTATAGCCGTAGGTAGCGCCGCGCGCCGTTTCAAACTTTGCGCTTTCTTCTGAAAAATCGTATAAAACGCCTGTGGTTTTTGCAACGTTTGCCGATATTACCTCATTATGCGTAAACGCCCAGCAAACGCTTGTTGAAAGCTGAGCCTGAGCGGGCAGTAACAGTTCGGTTTTATACTGCGACGGAAGCGTTGCTGCAAGCGCAACGTTTGCAAAGCCGATGTTTAACAGTAATATCAGAGCTATCAAAATAAGTGTTAGTTGCTTTTTCATAATGTTGTAAGCTCTCCCTCGGTTTTAAGCTCCCAAAAGCCTTGCTGACGAAGTGCCTCGTAGCCGATTATTGCTACCGAGTTTGAAAGGTTTAAAGAACGCGCATCGTTTATCATAGGTATTCGTATACAGCGGTCGTAGTTATCTTTTAAAAGCTTTTCATCAAGGCCTTTTGTTTCTTTGCCGAACACAAGATAAACGTTGTCGCCTGTTAAATCGGCATCTGAATAAATATGTTTACCTTTTGTGGTGCAGTAGTAAAACTCGCCCTCGTTTTTACTTAAAAACTCCTGGTAGTTTTCGTAAATTGTAAGGTCGAGGTACTGCCAATAATCAAGACCTGCGCGCTTTACCGTGCGGTCGGAAATTTCAAACATTATAGGCTTTATAATGTGTAGTTTCATACCTGTCGCGGCGCATGTGCGCGCAATGTTGCCTGTGTTTTGCGGTATTTCAGGCTCAACCAAAACTATGTTAATCATAAATTCACCGTGCATCTGAAAACAGGGCGCTCGCCGCATTTTGCCTCGATATACCAGCCGTTTTCGTGTTCCTTTTTGTAAAGTGTTATTGTGTCGCCCTCGAAACATTGCGAGAGATAATACATTTCGAAGCTTTTAATTCGGAGTGCTTTTAGCCGGGCACTTGTAAAGCAGTCGAGTGCGAGCTTTATGTAAGAAATGTTGTTTACGTGATTGTTAAAATCGAGGTCGCTTGCGCGCATTGTACGGCTGTAAACCTCGTCAGCCGCAGTTGTTTCGAGCTTGAGCACGCTGAACTTACCCGAAATGCCTTTGTCGGTTAAGTAGTCGGTTACAGGAAAGTCGATTTTGTTTGAGCGGATAACCGCGTTTGTGTCGGCATCAATTACGCACCACTCGGTAAGGGTGTTTACAATTTCTTTTTCGCCGCTTGTTATTTTAAATACACGTTCAAAACGAAGCGGACCCGCCTTTAGCGGCCAGGTTGATACTGTGTAGTCATCGCCCATAACCAGCGTATCGTTAAGTTCAAATCTTGCGCGGGCAATAACCCACTTTGCGTTGTATTTTTTAAGCATACTTTCAAAATCAAGCTCTAAAAACTTGGTATGCTCCATAACCGCGTTTTGAAATATATCCATAGCCTCGACAATTCCGAGCTTTGCGCCCATGCCGATATTGCCCATTTTAATTTTAGAAGTATAGTCGTATCTGTTCATAGCAATTTCCTTTCTTTTTCAAATATAATATTTCGAGCATTAAAAGTCAATATACTTGTAAAATTAATATATTTATTATATAATGTGATATTATAGTAATTTAAAGGACAAACTTATGCTTGATACACGCTTAAAAATGGTATACGACCTTGTTCCAAACGGAGTGTTATGCGACATTGGAACTGACCACGCAAAGCTGCCTGTTTTTGCTGTTTTAAACGGCAAGGCACCAAAGGCGCTCGCGTGCGATGTTAACAAAGGTCCGCTTATAAGTGCCGATGCAAACATACGCGAAAACGGGCTTTCAGACAAAATTAAAACGGTGCTTTCAAACGGGTTTTTGAGTATTGACCAAAACGACTTTGACGCGGTTGACTGCTTTGTAATGGCAGGTATGGGCGGCGAGCTTATAGAGAGTATTATAAGCGCAAAAAAAACAAACGCCTACCTTGTACTGCAACCGCAAAGCGCATACTACGAGCTGCTTGACTATCTTTTTAAAAACGGCTACACCGTTTTAAAACAGGTGTTTTGTATGCAAGGCTTCAGGCACTATAACGCAATGCTTGTTAAGTACACAGGCGAGTGTAATAACAACGGGTATTTTGTAAACGCGCAAAAAGACGATGCGTTTTATAAGTTTATACAAAAAGAAAAAGAGCGGGTTTTGTTTGCAGTATCCTGCATTGAAAAGTCGAACTCGCCCGATAAAGCAAGGCTTTTACGCCATAAACATATTTTAAACCAGCTCGAAAGGGAACAGCTATGAAAGTAATTGATGTTTATAATGCAATAGATAAAATCTGCGATTTTAAAAGCGCATATTCCTGGGATAACGTTGGGCTTATGTGCGGTGATATGGGCGACGAGGTCAGCGCCATTGTTGTAACACTCGATGCCGACCTTGACGCGCTTGAGTGCGCAAAAAAACAGGGCGCAAACCTTGTTGTAAGCCATCATCCGCTTGTGTACGATGCACTAAAGAGCGTAACACCCCAAAACGCAGTTTACCACTACATTAAAAACGGTGTAAACGTTATTTCGGCGCACACCTGCCTTGATGCATCAAACGGCGGTGTCAGTGACACACTTGCAAAGGCTTGCGGACTTAAAAATATTGAAAAAGCCGACCTTGACGGCGTTATGCTTTTACGCGTTGGCGACAGCGATATTTCGTCGCCCGACGAGTTTATTAAAAACGCTTGCAAATCGCTTCCATCAGACAGATGCGATGCGGTTATATCAGGACCTGTAAAACGCGTTGTTTGCGGTGGCGGTAGCGGCGGTGCTGTGCCGTATCTTGCAAAACAACTGGGTATTGATACCTGTGTTACAGGCGAGTGCAAGCACAGTGTTTTTGTTGCGGCTAAAAACCTTGGCATAAACCTGTTTTCGTTTGGCCACTTTGAAACCGAAAACCCTGTTGTAAAGGTGCTTGCAGCCGAGCTTGAAAAACAGTTAAAAGGCGTTGAAATTACCGCTTTTGTTAATAACAACCCTGTAAGCAGGAGATAGTGTATGTCGCTTGATGCTTGTTATTTGACATATTTAACAGCCGAGCTTAACGACGGTTTAAAAGACAGCCGTGTTGAAAAGGTGTTTATGCCCTCACGCGATGAGGTTATTTTTGTTATGCGCGGACGCGCAAAGTACAGGCTTTTAATTAACGCGTCAACCAACGCACCGCGTGTTTGCTTAACCGACGACGAGCCCGAAAACCCAAAGGTGCCGCCAACATTTTGTATGGTTATGCGCAAGCACTTTAACGGCGCAAAATTGATGCGTGTGTATATGCCCGACTTTGAGCGCATAGTTAAGTTTGAGTTTGAGTGCAAAAACGACTTTTTTGAAACTGTTTACAAAACGGTTGTGGTTGAGCTTATGGGCAGGTCGGCAAATATGATTGTTGTTGATGACAATAACAAAATCATTGACGCGATACGGCGTGTTGATTTATCGGGCAGCAGCGGAAGATGTATTTTGCCGCAGGCAACCTATACACCGCCCCCAAAGCAAACCGACAAAACCGATATTATATCAGCCGAGTCGGTTGAAGGGATATATAAAAACCCCGAAATTACATTTGAAAGCGCAATTATGAACACCTTTTGCGGCATTTCGCCTGTTGTTGCAAGAGAGCTTGCCTACAGAGCTTGCGGCAAGAGTGAAATGCGTGTGCGCCAGCTTGGTACAGGTGACGGTCAAAGACTGCTTGCGCTTATAGATAACATAAAAAACGATATTAAAAACGGCAGCTGCGTGCCTACCGTAGTAAAACAAAAAGACAACGGAAAGCTTGTTGATTTTTCGTTTTTGAATATTACCCAGTACGGCGATTTTTGTGAGTGTATCGGCTTTGACAGTGTGTCAAAGGCTGTTGATACTTTTTATAGTGCATCGGGTAAAAAGACAAGGCTTGAGCAAAAAACAAAAGACCTGTCGCAGTTTATTACAAGGCTTATGGCGCGAATTTCTAAAACAATGGCGGTGCGCAAAAAAGAACTCGAAGCATCAAAGAACGCCGAAAAATACCGCGTTTACGGTGAGCTTATCAACGCAAACCTTTTTAAAATGCAAAGCGGTATGACAAAGCTTGTTACTGAAAATTATTACGATAACTGCAACGAGATAACTATCCCGCTTCGTGCGGATAAATCACCCAGCGCAAACGCGCAAGTTTATTTTAAAAAATACACCAAGGCCAAAAACTCGGCGGCAATACTTACAGGTCTTATTGAAAAAGACCAAAAAGAGCTCGATTACCTTGAAAGCGTGTTTTATGCGCTTTGCGACTGCGAAACTGTTGCCGATGCAAACGGCATACGAAATGAGCTTATAAACGGCGGATTTTTGCGCACAGGCAAACGCATTAAAAACTCAGAAGCACCCACAATGCCGCGTGAGTTTGAAAAAGACGGCTTTAAAATTCTTGTTGGTAAAAACAATATTCAAAACGACCTTATAACAGTTAAGCTCTCGCGCAAAAACGATATTTGGCTGCACACCAAAAACATACATTCGTCGCACGTGCTTATTTGCTGCGGCTCGAGTGATGTTCCTGATTCGGTTATTGAGTATGCTGCAAGGCTTTGTGCATACTATAGCAAGGCAAAAAACGACCTTAAGGTAGAGGTAGATTATTGCCCTGTACAAAACGTTAAAAAGCCTGTAGGTGCAAGACCGGGTATGGTAGTTTATAACGGCTATAATACTGTTGTTGTAAAACCTATGGAGAGCGAAAACCTATGACACGAAAGCTTGAGTTTGTAATAGACGAAAACTTCCACCAAAAAACTGTGCTTACGTTTTTAAAAGCGCAGGGGTTTTCGTCAAGAATAATAAAAGACATTAAATATAACCCGCACGGAATACTCATACGCAACAAAAAGGTAACTGTTCAAAAAACGCTTAAAAAGGGCGACAAACTGACGGTGTATATCCGTGAAAAAGAGGGTGAGTCGGCGGTGGCTCGCGATATACCGATTGATATAATTTACGAAGACCGCGACGTTATTGTTGTAAATAAACCGCCGTTTATGGCAACGCATCCCTCACAAAACAACTACGATACAACGCTTGCAAACGCGCTTACACACCACTTTTTAAAAAACGGCGACGACTGCGCGGTGCGTTCGGTAAACAGGCTTGATAAAAACACAAGCGGTATAATACTTGTTGCAAAAAATGCATTGTCGGCAGGAATTTTGTCAAACGATTTAAAAAACAACAAAATTCACCGCGAGTACCTTGCGGTAATAGAGGGCTGCCCCAAGCAAAAAGAGGGCGTGATTGACGCTCCGATTGCACGTGCTGACGGCTCGGCAATAAAGCGCTGTGTCGATTTTGAAAAAGGCGAGCACGCCATAACACACTACGAGATTTTAAAAGAGGGCGAGTTTTCACTTGCAAGGCTTTGGCTCGAAACGGGCAGAACCCACCAAATAAGAGTACATATGTCGCACATTGGCCACGCGGTTGTTGGCGACTTTTTATACGGCACCGAGTTTTTGGGCGGAATAAACCGCCACGCGCTTCACTCGGTAAACATAAAATTTACACACCCTGTAACAAAAGAACAGCTTTATTTTGAAGCACCAATTCCGGAAGATATGGAGAATTTATTATGAAACTGCTTGTATTTGACGGCAACTCAATAATAAACCGCGCCTTTTATGCCATAAAAGGCTTAACCGCCGCCGACGGCACACCCACCAACGCAGTATACGGCTTTTTAAAGCTTTATTTTAAGTACTTTGAAATGTCAAAGCCTGATATGGTTGCGGTGGCATTTGACCTGCGCGCAAAAACCTTCAGACATAAAATGTACGACGAGTACAAGGCGGGCCGTCACGCAATGCCCGACGAGCTCGGCGTTCAGTTTGAGCCGCTTAAAGAAATTTTAAAGGCAATGAACGTTTGTATTTTTGAAAAAGAAGGCTACGAGGCTGACGATATTATCGGTACGCTGTCAAAATATTGCGAAGACAACGGCTATAAGTGTGATATTGTATCGGGTGACCGCGACGATTTTCAGCTTGTAACCGAAAACGTTCGCGTTATTATGCCTGTAACACGCGGCGGTATGTCAGAGGTTGAAATTTACGATAAAAGCGCTATTTTTGAAAAATACGCGCTTGAACCGAGCGCGCTTATTGACCTTAAAGCGATTATGGGCGACAGCTCTGACAACATTAAAGGCGTTGCAGGAATTGGCGAAAAGGGTGCGCTTTCGCTTATTCAAAAATTCGGCTCGCTCGAGGGTGTTTATAACAACCTTGATGACGATAGCATTAAAGCAGGTGTGCGCCAAAAGCTTATTGACGGCAAAGAGAGTGCCGAGCTTTCGTACAAGCTTGCAACAATTTGCAAAGAGGTACCAATTGAGGTAGATAACGCCAAAATGACGGTAAAAGAGTATAACGAAAAAGCGCTTTTACCCATTTTAGACAGGCTTTCGCTTTCGGGCTTTATAAAGTCGATGGGGCTTGAACAAAAGGTTGAGTACGTTACCGCTAAAAAGCAGTTTTTGGCAACTGCCGATAAATATCTTGACTATTTTTGCAAAAACGGACTTTACTTTTTAATAGAAAACGAAAAAATGTATGCCGATACCAAAGACGGCATTGCAATTTTTGAAAACTATTTATCGCTGTTACTCAACGATAATATTAAAAAATTCACCTTTAAACCAAAGGATATTTACAAAGAAATGCTTTTGCAAAAGCAAGACTTTGAGTCGTTTTACGACATTGAGGTGGCGCAGTACGTAATCGACCCGTCACAGTCGGAATACACACTCAAAAACATTGCAAAAACACTTTTAAATGCGAATATTGACGAGCAAAATCTTGTGCCGAGCGCCGTTTCGGTTTTAAAGCAAATTAAAGACGCGCAACAAAAAATAATAGACGAGCGCGACCAAAACAAACTGATTTATGACATTGAGTTTCCGCTTACAGTTGTGCTTGCCGATATGGAAAACATCGGCTTTGCGGTAGACAAAGACGCGCTTATAAAATACTCACAAAAGCTGGGCGCTAACATAGAGTCGCTTGAGCAGCAAATTTACTTTTTGGCAGGCGAGGAGTTTAACATAAACTCACCTAAACAGCTTGGCCGTATACTGTTTGAGCTTTTAGGTCTTCCGCACGGCAAAAAGACAAAAACAGGCTACTCAACAAGCGCCGAGATTTTACAAAAGCTTTCGGGCGAGCACGCAATCGTTGACTTAATACTTGAGTACAGGCAGTATGTAAAACTAAAATCGACCTACTGCGACGGACTCTTGACGCTTATAGGCGACGACGGACGAATTCATTCAAGCTTTAATCAGACTGTTACACAAACAGGTAGAATTTCGTCAACCGAGCCTAATTTACAAAACATCCCCGTACGCACACCGCTTGGCAGTAAAATGCGCGAGATGTTTGTATCGGGTGACGACAGCGTGCTTGTTGATGCCGACTACTCGCAAATTGAACTTAGAGTACTTGCACATATTGCAAACGACGCGGTAATGCTTGATGCGTTTGAAAACGGCGAGGATATACACACAGTTACCGCCGCAGGCGTGTTTAACGTTCCTGTAAGCTTTGTAACTGACGATATGCGAAGAGCGGCAAAGGCGGTTAACTTTGGTATTGTTTACGGCATTTCTGACTTTTCGCTCTCTCAGGATATTCGCGTTACCAAGGCACAGGCAAAGCAATATATTGATAGCTATTTAAACCGCTATTCAGGGGTTTCAAAATATATGAAAGAGGTTGTAGAAAAGGCAACCGAAAACGGATATGTTACAACGCTTTTAAACAGACGCCGGTATTTACCCGAGCTTGCGTCTTCAAACTTTATCACTCGCAGTTTTGGTCAGCGTGTGGCACTTAACACCCCAATTCAGGGCACCGCTGCCGATATTATTAAAATTGCAATGGTAAACACCCGTAAGGCGCTTTTAAAAAACGGTCTTAAAGCAAAGCTTATTTTACAGGTGCACGATGAACTTATTATTGAAGCACCCGAAAACGAAAAAGACGCTGTTTGTAAACTTCTTACAACCGAAATGGAAAATGCACTTAAACTAAATGTGCGCCTTGCTGCCGACACCAACTGGGGAAGGTCGTGGTACGAGTGCAAGTAACCTACGCTATGCAAACCGACCGCGAGCGCGTTGTCGAAATTGCTGGCGCAACCCTTAACGCAGGTAAAGCGGTAAACGACTACTTTGACAGCGACTGCTATACAATCTACCAAACTGACGGCGGTTTTTGTGCCGTAATGCAAAATGTTGACTCGGCTGACCTTTTGGATATTGCGGTTTTGCCCGAAAAAAGAGGCGAGGGCAGGGCGAAAGCTCTTATGCAGTTTATGCTAAACGACCTTACTAAAAAAGGTGTTACACAAATTTTTTTAGAGGTTCGAAAATCAAACGAGAGCGCAATAGCACTTTATAAAAAGTTTGGCTTTGAGCAAATTTCAATACGCAAAAACTATTACAGCGAGCCCACTGAGGACGCGCTGATTTATCGGAGAGAACTATGAACATACTCGCAATAGAAAGCTCGTGCGACGAAACTGCCGCCGCCGTTGTAAAAGACGGCAGAGAGGTTTTGTCAAACGTTGTCTTTTCACAAATTGATACACACAAAATTTACGGCGGTGTTGTGCCCGAGATTGCATCGCGCTGTCACATTGAAAAAATAACGCCTGTAGTAAATGAAGCTATTGAAAAAAGCGGTGTTGGTATAAACGGCATTGATGCGGTTGCGGTAACATCGGCACCCGGGCTTATAGGCGCGCTGCTTGTTGGTGTTAACTTTGCAAAATCGTTTGCTTATGCAAATAAAAAACCGCTTGTGCCTGTTCACCATATCCGCTCGCACATAGCGGCAAACTACATAGCGCACAAAGATTTAAAACCGCCGTTTATTGCAATGGTGGTATCGGGCGGTCATTCGCATATAGTACTCGTAAACGACTATACCGATTATAAAATAATAGGCTACACCCGTGACGATGCCGCAGGCGAGGCTTTTGACAAGGGCGCTCGTATTTTGGGGCTTGGTTACCCCGGCGGCGTGTATATGGATAAAGAGGCGCAAAAGGGCGATGTAAACGCAATTAAGTTTCCAAGGGTAAACTTTGCCGACAGCCCTTATGACTTTTCGTTTTCGGGCGTTAAAACATCAATTGTAAACCTTGTTCACAACAAACAACAAAAAGGCGAAGAAATAAATATTCCCGATATTTGTGCATCTTACTCAAACGCAATTACCGATGTTTTATGCGAAAAACTGTTTTTGGCGGCAAAAGCGCATAATATGCAAAAAATTGTAATTGCAGGCGGTGTGTCGGCAAATTCAATGCTGCGCGAAAAACTTGTTAAAATGTCAGGTAATAAATACCAAATTTATATGCCGCCGCTTGAACTTTGCGGTGATAACGCCGCTATGGTCGGTGCGCAGGGCTACTACGAATTTATGCAAAACCACCTTGGCGATAATGCACTTAATGCAAAGGCAACGGCCTCAATCGAAGATACATTATGTTAACTAAAACACCTAAAAAGTTTTAAACGGACTGTGCGTTTGCGCTACTTCAAAAAACACACGAAAAAGTCGTTTTTTGCTTGTAGACAAGCGGTGTTACAACCTGTTCAAAACTCTGTTCAAAATGTTAAAAACATTTTTTACCAAAACATTATTTTTAAAAATTATGTCGCTTAAATAATATTCATTTTATTTGAATATGTCACAAAAAGACAAATTTTGTTCACATTTTTATATATGAAATAATAATAGGTGCTATTATAATATAAAGGATAATTTTTTAGGAGAAGAAAAAATGAAAATTTATGACGAGCTTGTTGCACGCGGACTTATCGCTCAGGTAACAGACGAGGACGAAATAAAAGAACTTATAAATAACGGTAAGGCTACTTTTTATATTGGCTTTGACCCGACTGCCGACTCGCTTCATGTTGGTCACTTTATGGCGCTTTGCCTTATGAAGCGTTTGCAAATGGCAGGCAACCGCCCTATTGCGCTTCTTGGCGGCGGTACAGGTATGGTAGGTGACCCGTCAGGCAGAACCGATATGCGTAAAATGCTTACCGAGGACGATATTGCGCACAACATCGAGTGCTTTAAAAAGCAGATGAGCCGCTTTATTGACTTTGGCGAAGGCAAGGCTATGATGATAAACAATGCCGACTGGCTTTTAAACCTTAACTACGTTGAGGTTTTAAGAGAGGTTGGTGCTTGCTTCTCGGTTAACAATATGCTAAGAGCCGAGTGCTACAAACAGCGTATGGAAAAGGGACTTTCGTTCCTTGAGTTTAACTATATGATAATGCAAAGCTACGACTTTTATCATCTTTACAAAAACTACGGCTGTAATATGCAGTTTGGCGGCGACGACCAATGGTCAAATATGCTTGGCGGTACCGAGCTTATTCGTAAAAAGCTTGGTAAAGATGCGTATGCTATGACAATCACCCTGCTTATGAACTCGGAGGGTAAAAAGATGGGCAAGACCGCAAGCGGTGCAGTATGGCTCGACCCTCAAAAAACAAGCCCTTACGATTTTTATCAATACTGGAGAAACGTTGCCGACAACGACGTATTAAGATTTATAAGAATGCTCACCTTCTTACCGCTCGAAGAAATTGACAAGATGGACTCGTGGGAAGGCGCACAGCTTAATACCGCAAAAGAGATTTTGGCTTACGAGCTTACAACACTCGTTCACGGCAAAGAAGAGGCTGATAAAGCCCAAACTGCCGCAAAAGCGCTTTTTGCAGGCGGCAGCGATAACTCAAATATGCCAACAGCCGAGATTGAGATGGGCGACAGCATTAACATTTTAGAGCTTATGGTAGTTGGTAAACTCGCACCATCAAAATCAGAAGCAAGACGCCTTGTAACACAGGGTGGCGTTTCGCTCGAAGGCGAAAAAATTACCGACCCTAATGCTATGCTTACAAAAGAGCAGCTTTCAAATGAGCCTGTACTTAAAAAAGGCAAAAAGAATTTTTATAAAATTATAATTAAGTAATAATTTTAAAACACCTTCCATAGTTTTTATGGGAGGTGTTTTTTATGGACAAAAACAAAAAGGCTAAAGGCTCGCCGATTATTACATTATTAATAATAGCAATATTTGTATTTTCAGCGGTGTTTTATTTAAAAACCTCACACCCTGAGCTTGTTAAAAAGGCTATGGGGTATTTAAAGGGCGGTAATCTTGAAACTGTGACCGCCGAGGTGTTTAACAATATTACCGACGTTTCACCAAGCGATATATTAAACACCGAACAAGAGGTGCGCTTTGACTATCTTTCGGGATATAATCAGCCTCGGTCGGTGTTCCCTTTAAAAAACGCAACCGTTACATCAAGCTACGGCACACGGGTTGACCCTGTTACAAACAAAAAATTATCAACCCATCACGGCATTGACCTTGCCGCCGGCAAAGGCAGTAATATTTTATGCTACACCGACGGAGTTGTAAAGAATATTGGCTATAATAATATTTTTGGCAACTGCATAAGTGTTGAGCATAACGGGTTTTCAACCTTTTACGCGCACCTTTCAAAAATAACGGTAAGCGAGGGCGATAGCGTTTTGGCAGGCGATACACTCGGTATTATCGGCTCGAGCGGTAAATCAACGGGCACACATCTGCACTTTGAGGTTATAAAAGACGGTCAGCGTGTTGACCCTGCAACATACCTTTATGAAAAAATATAGTATAAGTCCGCTTATGATAATATTCATGGCGGCTTTTATTGTTATTGACGGCAGTTTTTTGGCGCTGTTTTCGGTTATCTTTGCGCTGTGGCACGAGCTATGGCACATTATTACCATTAAGTACTATCAAAAAGGCTTTGGTTTTTTTTCAAAATCGGTGGGGTTTTCAATAAACGCATCGGCGCTTTCGTACAGGCAAGAATTTTTTGTATGCCTGGCAGGTCCCGTATCATCGCTGTTTTTGGCGATTGTGTTTTTGCCGTTTGCTCTTAAAAACGAGTATTTGTTGTTTGCGTTTTTTTCTAACACCGCGCTGTTTTTAATTAACATTGTACCTATTTACCCGCTTGACGGCGGACGGATACTTTATTCGTTTTTGTGTGATAGGTTTACACTTGAGAACGCAAACAAAATAACAAGGTACGTAACTGTTATATTTTTGTTGCCACTTTTAATAATATCAGTTATAATATTTATCAGGACAGGTTATAATCTGTCTCTTTTAATGATAAGTATTTATTTATTGGCGTTATTTGTAGGAGTAAAAAATATATGACAGTTAACGAGTCGACCTTAAATTCAATCTATCCACTTGTGCAAAAGCCTGCAAGGTATACAGGCGGTGAGCTTTTTGAGTGCGTAAAAGACTTAAACGATATAAGCGTACGCTTTGCGTTTTGTTTTCCTGATATTTACGATATTGCAATGTCTTGCCTTGGCTACCGTATTTTGTACGGCGCACTTAACGAGCAAAAAAACGTTTGGTGCGAGCGCGTTTGTCAGCCTTGGCCCGATTTTGAACAAGAGCTTATTAAAAACAATATTCCGCTATTTTCACTCGAGAGTAAAACTCCGCTTAGCGAGTTTGACGTTATCGGCTTTACTCTGCAGTACGAAATGTGCTATACCACAGTTTTAAATATGTTAAAGCTGGGTAATGTTCCGTTGCTCTCAAAGGACAGGCAGGGGCTTTTAAACATTGTAATTGCGGGCGGACCTTGTGCCTACAACCCCGAGCCGCTTGCCGATTTTGTTGATGCGTTTGCAATAGGCGAGGGCGAAGAGCAGCTTGTTGAGTTTTGCGCTCTTTTAGATACCGCAAAAAAAGAGGGCTGGACAAGGCATAAGTTTTTAAAAGCCGCCACCAAAATTGACGGCATTTACGTGCCTATGTTTTATAATGTAGAATATAATACCGACGGCACAATAAAAAAATTTGAGCCAAACTGCGACGGTGTGCCTGCCACAGTTACCAAGGCGATTATAAAAGACGTTGATAGCGTGTATTTTCCAAAAACCCAAATCGTGCCGTATATTGATACCGTTCACGACAGGGTGACTATTGAGCTTTTTCGCGGTTGTATTCGCGGCTGCAGATTTTGTCAGGCGGGTATGCTTACACGACCTATACGCGCAAAATCGGTTGATACACTTATAAACCAGGCTGAAACATTGCTTGATTGCACAGGCTACGAGCAGTTATCGCTTTGCTCGCTTTCGTCAAGTGACTATCCCGATATAGAAAAGCTTATTGACGAGCTTTTAAAACTTACCGAGCCTAAAAAGATTAACCTTTCAATGCCGTCACTGCGCATTGACAACTTTCCAAAAGAGCTTGCCGAAAAAATCACACGCGTTAAAAAGTCGACCTTTACCTTTGCGCCTGAGGCGGGCTCGCAAAGGCTGCGCGATGTTATAAACAAAAACGTAACCGAGGCGGATATTGACAAAAGCTGTAAAATGGCGTTTGAAAACGGTAACTCGTCAGTAAAGCTCTATTTTATGACAGGTCTTCCTACCGAAACAATGGACGATATTGACGCGATAGCAGATTTAAACGAGCATATTATGGATATTTTTTATAACACCGACAGTAAAAAGCGTAACCGTCGCTTAAGCGTTTCGTCGTCGGCATCAATATTTGTTCCAAAGCCGTTTACGCCGTTTCAATGGGAAGCGCAAGATACCTACGAGCAGGTGGAACAAAAGCAATCGCGCTTAAAAGAACGCTTTAAAACAATAAGAGCGGGCATTGCTATGCACACACCCTACGTTTCAACAATTGAGGCGGTGCTTGCACGCGGTGATAGAAAAGTAGGTAAGGTGCTTTTAAAAATGTGTGAGAGCGGTGCGCGTCTTGATGCGTGGGACGAGTATTTTGATAACGAAAAATGGGACAAGGCATTTTTAGAGAGCGGTATTACAAAAGAGTTTTATGCAAACCGCAAACGCGAGTTTTCAGAAATTTTGCCTTGGGACTTTATAAACATTGGCGTTACTAAAAAATATTTACAAAAAGAAGCCGAGCGTGCCTACAACGGCGTAACTACTAAAAACTGCAAAGAGGGCTGTACCGGTTGCGGTGCTTCCTGCCTTATCGACGGAGGTGAGTGCCATGTCAGATAATCTTCCTTTTAAAGAGGTCCGCGTTATATTTAAAAAGACAGGCGCGGCTATGTGGTTTTCGCACCTTGACCTTGCGCGGTCAATGTCGAGAGCACTAAGGCGCTCAAAGCTTGAGCTTTGGATGAGTCAGGGCTTTACACCGCGCCCGCATATTGTATTTACACCCCCGCTTTCGCTCGGTTACTCGAGCGAGTGCGAGATTATGGACTTTAGGCTAACACCTGATGCCGAGCTCGACAAAGACGCGCTTATGGGCTGTTTTCCGCCCGCGCTTATGGCGGTTGATGTGTACACGCCAACAACAAAAATAAAAGACATCGGCTTTGCAAAATATAAAATTAAAATAAACACCCAAAAAACAAAAGCCGAGGTTTTGGATATGTTTTCAAAGCCTGTTATGATGGTTAAAAAAACAAAACGCTCTGAGTCAGAGGTTGATATTACCGAGTTTATTAACACGCTTGAGGTGACCGAGTGCGAAAATGGGCTTTTAATTGATACCGTGCTTTGTTGCTCGCAAGAAAAGACGTTAAACCCGAGCTATATTTTATCGGCGCTCGAATGTGAAGGCAGTGTTGTAAGAACCGGGTTTTTAGATTTAAACCAAAAAGAATTTAAGTGAGGTGACAGCTTTTGCGTGGCGCAGGAGTTGGCTCGGGGTTACCCTATGGCGGAAGACGCGCCATAGGCAGAGCACTTACCGAGCAAGAAAAACAAAATATGCCTAAAATTACAAAGGCACTTGTAAAGCGGATACTTGGTTATCTTGCGCCGTACAAGTGGCATCTTTTGGCGGTGTTTGTATCTATTATTGTATCGGCGCTTTTAGGCGTGTTACCGAGTATGCTTACAGGTAAAATTATTGACGACGGTCTTTACGGCAAAAACTTGTCAATAGTGGCAAAGCTTGTAGCGCTGTCGTTTTTAGTGCTTATTTTATCAAATCTTATTACCGTTATTGAAACATATATAAATACCTGGGTTGCACAGCATATTGGTTACGATATGAAAAACGAGATGTATGAGCATATTCAAAAAATGCCTCAAAGCTTTTTTACATCTAACCTGCAGGGCGATATTATTACGCGTATGACATCTGATATAAGCGGTGTGCAAAGCGTAATTTCAGGCACAATGACAAGCATATTCTCTAACGTTTGTACCATTGTTGTAACGGCAGTTGCGCTTTTTCAAAAAAACTGGCTGCTTGCGCTTGTTGGTCTTGTAATGGTTCCGCTTTTATCAATACCTACAGTAAGCGTTGGTAAAAAGCGCTGGGCAATCGCAACAAAAACGCAACAGCAAAACGATAAAATGAATCAGATGCTCGGCGAAACACTGTCGGTAAGCGGTCAGCAGCTTACAAAACTGTTTACTAAAGAAAAAGAGCAGTTAAAAGAGTACGCAGACCTTAACGCTGAGTACACTCGACTTACTATCCGCGAGCGTATGGCGGGTATGTGGTTTTGGCGGGTTATGAGTATTTTTACAGGCATTGGACCGCTTCTCATTTACCTTGTGGGCGGTATTGTTATGCTAAAGCTTAACAGCTCAATTACCGTTGGCGATATTACCGTTATGGTAACGCTACTTACACGCCTTTATAGGCCTGTCGACCAGCTTTTTGGTATTCAGGTTGACGTTGTGCGCTCAATGGCGCTTTTTGAACGCGTATTTGAATATTACGATATGCCTGTTTCAATTTCGTCACCAAAACACCCCAAAACCCCTAAGCAAATTTTTGGCGAGATTGAGTTTTTAAACGTGCACTTTGGCTACAACAAACAGGTAGAGGTTTTAAAGGGCGTAAACTTTAAGCTTAATAAAGGAAAAATGCTCGCGGTGGTTGGTGCATCGGGTGCAGGCAAGTCGACTATTGCATCACTTATACCGCGCCTTTATGACGTAACAAACGGCAAAGTGACCTTTGATGGCATTGACGTTAAAGACTTTGACCTTGAAATGTTACGAAAAAACATCGGTGTTGTAACACAAGAGAGCTATTTATTTAACGATACCGTTAAAAACAACCTGCTTTTTGCAAAGCCCGATGCAACTGATGAGCAGATTTATGATGCCTGTAAAAAGGCAAACATACACGACTTTATAATGTCGCTCCCAAACGGCTACGATACCGTTGTCGGTAACCGTGGTTTTAAGCTTTCGGGCGGAGAAAAACAACGCGTGTCGATAGCAAGAGCAATGCTAAAAGACCCTGTAATGCTTATTTTAGACGAGGCAACCTCGTCACTTGATTCTATTTCGGAACAGGCAATTCAGCAGGCAATAGGACCGCTGCTCAAAAACAGGACAAGCCTTGTTATTGCGCACAGGTTATCAACAGTTATTGCGGCTGATGAGATTATTGTGCTTGACGGGGGTAGTATTGTCGAAAGCGGAACACACGCTGAGCTTTTAAACAAAAACGGAGTTTATAAAAAACTGTACGATACACAGTTTTTTGCAAATGCTGATGAACAATAAAACAAGCATAAAAATAATAATGGCACTTGCGTGGCCTACCATGCTTGAGCAGCTTTTACAAACGGCGGTGCAGTATATTGATACTGCAATGGTTGGCTCGCTCGGTACAAACGCAACGGCGGCGGTGGGTTCTACTACAACGGTAAACTGGCTTGTGGGCAGCAGTATATCGGCGCTTTCAATCGGGTTTTTGGCGTATATTGCAAAAGCACTCGGCGCGGGCGATAACGACAGCGCAAAAAAAGCATCGGCGCAGAGCGTGTTTGCGGTGCTTGTAACAGGAGCGCTGTTTACACTGCTCACTCTTTCGATGTCGGGTGTTGTACCCACGCTTATGCAGGTTTCAAAACCAATAAGAAAAACTGCCGCAAAATACTTTTTTATTTTGTACCTGCCAATGCTGCCGCGAACGGCATCTACCGTATTTGGTACCGTTCTTAGAGCGGCGGGTGACAGCAAAACGCCAATGCAGGTTGGTGTTTTTGTAAACATTACAAATGTTGTACTTAACTTTTTGTTAATTTACCCTACGCGTGTAGTGAAAGGCATAACAGTTTTTGGTGCAGGGTTAGGTGTTACAGGCGCCGCTGTTGCAAGCGCGATTGCGTTCGCGCTCGGCGGTGTGATAATTACAGTCAAACTGTTTTATCATAAAACAATATCACCAAAAGGCTATTCTATAAAGCCTGATAAAACGGTGCTGAAGCCGTGTTTAAAGGTTGCAATACCAAATATGCTTCAAAGGTTTGCAACATCTCTTGGCTACGTTGCATTTGCTTCTATGATAAACTCGCTGGGCGCAGTTTCAACTGCCGCGCACACAATAGCAAACACAGTCGAGTCGGTGTTTTATATCCCCGGTTACGGTATGCAGACTGCATCGGCAACGCTTGCGGGTAACGCATACGGCGCAAAAGACGAAAAAATGCTAAAATCAAACTGCAAAACCATTGTGGCTATTGAAACGGCGCTTATGGTGATTTCGGGCGGACTTTTGTTTGTGTTTGCAAAACCGCTTGTGTCACTCTTTTCTACAAGCGGAGCGGTAATTGCGCTTGGCGCAACCGTTTTAAAAATGGTTGCGCTTTCAGAGCCGTTTTATGGCGTGTCGATAGTGCTCGAGGGTATGCTTCAAGGTCTTGGCAACACCAAGGCACCGTTTGTGTTTAACATAATCGGTATGTGGGGTATACGCATTGTAGGTACGCTGATTTGTATCTCGCTTTTTGATATGGGGCTTATATCGGCGTGGGCGTGTATGATTGCGCATAATTTGTTTTTGTTTTTAATGTTTGCACTTTACACAATAAATTCATTTAAAAAACGCTTATTCTTTTAGTAGAATAAGCGTTTGTTTTTATATTTTAATTGTTGTTAAGGCAATTTTATATTCCCCTTGCTCGCAGTACCAATGTGTCATTAGCAAAGTATCGTCATTAAGCTTAATGGCACTCGGTTGCCCGAATTTGAGGTAAGCAAATATTTCGGCCATTTTATTATCTTTTACAACGGGCGTATTTGGCTCCCATAAAATTTCTTTTGAAATAATATCCCATTTCTTGTTAGAAAAATCTACTATATATCCGTATATGCCGGGTCTTTGGGTATCGCGCCTGATAGAGTGAATAGCTAAAAGCTTTTCGCCGCCTAATGCGCAAAGTGACGATGCCTGACCAAAAACACCTGTGCTTTGTGGGTAGGTCCAGGTTTTTCCGTTATCAAGTGAATAGGTAAAATGGTTTGCAAGACGCTCGCCTGTATCAACGTTTTCGTTCCAACCAATATTAACAATAACACCGCTTTCAAGCTGACAGATGCGTTGCTCGTAACAGGTGATATTTTTGTCAAACTGCATACAAACCGACAAGTCTTGCCACGTTTGTCCGCCGTCATTTGAGCAAAGCGCGCGTCCGCATTGTTCGCCGTGCATTTTACCTTGCCAATCAGGAAAGCCTGTAATGGGGGTTATTAATGTACCGTCTTTTAAAACGGTTATAGGTGCCGATGCTTCAACGTGCCCGCCCCAATAGCATTTTATTTCTTGTGGCTTTGTCCAGCTTTTACCGTCATCTTGCGATGTTGAATAAAACACAAAATCATCGAGCAACCCGCCTGTTTGTGCGTTGCCCATAGGCAAGTCTTTATTATCACGCCAAAAAGCATAGCCCATTGCCATAAGCCTGCCGTCAGGTAGTTTTACCGCCTTGCAACAGTCAGAGAAGGGTCTGTCAAATTGGTTTTTATCAAACATTTGTACAGGCTCGGTCCAGCTTTTGCCGTCATCCTCGCTAAACGATATGTAGCTTGTAAGGTCAACGCTTTCAAAAGCCTCGCCAATTGCAAAAACTGCTGCAATTTTTTTGTCAGAACATTTGCAAAGGCAAGGAAACATCGCTTGTCTGCTGCAAAGCTGTGGCATAGGGTTTTGGTATATTATGGTTGTTTCAAGTCTTTTCATAATTGCCGCCTTGAGTTTTTTGTTTTTATGGTATCACTACTTTGCGAGTAAATCAATATTTTTAAATAAAAACACTTATTCTACCGTGAGTAGAGTAAGTGTTTTATTTTCTACTGCCCGATTTTTTTAGTATAGTCAGTGTTTTATCAAGTAGGTTGAGTATTTAACTTACCTTGCGGTAAAATATTGCTAAAAGGAGAAAAGACTTATGACACGAACAAAACTTAAAGACAGAAGCTTGCCCGATTACACAAAGGGCGAAGAAATTTTTAATATGGTTTCGCACATTGTAGGCGGCGGACTTGGTGTTATTGCGCTTATTTCGTGCGTAATAGTATCAGCACTAAAGGGTGACGGCTGGGGTATTGTCGGCTCGGCAATTTACGGCGCGTCACTCATTATACTTTATACAATGTCAAGCGTATATCACGGAGTAACCCACGTTTTTGCCAAAAAGGTATTACAGGTGCTTGACCACTGTACAATATACTTTTTAATAGGCGGAACGTACACGCCGATTTTGTTTTGCGCCATAAGAAAAGAGTCACCCGCGTGGGCGTGGACACTTTTTGGTATTGTATGGGGACTTGCCGCATTCGCGGCGGTATTTACCGCAATCGACCTTAAAAAATACGCAGTGCTTTCAATGATTTGTTATATCGGTATGGGCTGGTGTATTGTTATTGCCGCACCAATTGCAATGCGCGCAATATCGCAAACAGGCTTTGCTTATCTTCTTGCCGGCGGTATTTCGTACACAGTCGGCGCGGTGCTTTACGGCTTTGGTAAAAAGTGCAGATATATGCACAGCATATTCCATCTGTTTGTAGTGCTCGGCAGCTTGCTGCAGTATATATGTATAATAGGATATATCTTATAAAAAAACACGACCGTAAAGGTCGTGTTTTATTTTTGGTTTGTTCTGCCTACAAGATAGTCGAGTGACACATCATAGTAATCGGCAATTCGTAACAAAATTTCGAGTTTTGGCTCTCTTGTCATTAATTCATAATTCTGATACGCTTTTTCGGTTATGTCGCAATAAATTGCAATTTGCGCTTGTGTCAGCTTGTGCTCTTTTCGTAATTCTTTAAGTCGCTGTGATAATACTTTTTTCATATTCTTCACCTACAATTGTAAAAAAACTCGGCTTTGCCGAGTTTTTTCGTTGTCTATTCACTATTACTTTTTACTTATTACTTACAAATTTTAATAAGCTTTGCCCCAGAGTACCATGTGCTTTGCGGGTTTGCCGCAGCAAACGCATTTGTCTGAAATTTCTTTTTGCTCAAGCGGGATACAACGTGAGCCTGCGCCTGTCTGTTCTTTAACAGCGTCTTCGCAAGCCTCGTCGCCGCACCACATAGCGCGTACAAAGCCGTCGCCGTTTGTTTCGAGCATCTTTACAATCTCGTCGATTGTTGTGCAGTCGTAGGTGCGTTTTTCGCGGTTTTCGAGAGCCTTGTTATAAATGCCGTCGTGTACTTCTTTAAGCTTTTGCTCGAGTACTGTTTCAATATCCTCAAGCTTTACAACAGTCTTTTCGCGGTTGTGACGGGTTACGAGTACGCACTCGCCGTTTTCAATATCTCTCGGGCCCATTTCAATTCTAACGGGTACGCCCTTCATTTCGTATTGAGCAAACTTCCAACCGGGTGTGTTGTCGCTTTCGTCAGTTTTAACTCTGAACTTACCTTTAAGGCGAGCTTCGAGCTCTTTTGCTTTTTCAATTACGCCGCCCTTGTGTGCAGCAATAGGAATAATAATTGCTTGAATAGGTGCAACGGCAGGGGGTAGCACAAGTCCGTTATCGTCACCGTGAGTCATAATGATTGCACCGATAAGACGTGTTGTTACGCCCCATGATGTTTGATGCGGATATGACTGGGTGTTGTTTTTATCGCTGAAAGTAATGTTAAATGCTTTTGCAAAGCCGTCGCCGAAGTAGTGAGAGGTACCTGCCTGAAGCGCCTTACCGTCGTGCATAAGTGCCTCGATTGCATAGGTTGAAACTGCACCTGCGAATTTGTCAGACTCGGTCTTTTTGCCCTGAATTACAGGCATTGCAAGGCAGTCTTCACAAAAACGGGTATAAACGTTAAGCATACGCTCTGTTTCTTCAATAGCCTCGGCTGCGGTTTCGTGAATTGTGTGGCCCTCTTGCCATAAAAATTCACGTGAACGAAGGAAGGGACGTGTGGTTTTTTCCCAACGAACTACCGATACCCATTGGTTATAGAGCTTAGGAAGGTCGCGGTATGAGTGAATAATATTTGCATAGTGCTCACAAAAGAGTGTTTCTGATGTAGGGCGCACGCAAAGTCTTTCTTCAAGCTTTTCGCTACCACCGTATGTTACCCAAGCAACCTCGGGCGCAAAGCCTTCAACGTGGTCTTTTTCTTTATTGAGCAGGCTTTCGGGTATGAACATTGGCATACACACATTTTCGTGGCCTGTTTCTTTGAACATATTATCGAGCAGGCGTTGGATATTCTCCCAGATTGCATAAGCATAGGGGCGAATTACCATACAACCTTTAACGCTTGTATACTCTACAAGCTCGGCTTTTTTAACAATATCTGTGTACCATTTGGCAAAATCTTCATCCATTGATGTGATGTCGTTTACCATTTTTTTGTTATCCATTTTTCTCTCCAAAAAATATATTTTTACTAAATATATATTATAGTTAATATTTTTATAAAAATCAACAAAAATCTTGAAACAACGCGGGGTGAGTGCTAAAATACTTAAAAAGGAGATTAGATATGGTATTACTTGGCTCGTTTGTTAACGGCGCGGCTGTTGTTTTGGCAGGAATTTTAGGCGCGATTATAAAATCAAAGCTTTCAAAACGCATTTGCGATACCGTTATGCATGGTATGGCGCTATGCATTATATTTATTGGAATAAGCGGTGCGCTTTCGGGTAGTAACGCTGTTATAACAATTGTTTCTATGGCTACTGGTGCACTCATAGGCGAGGGCATTAACATTGACAAGCACTTAAACCGCTTTGGCGCATTTTTACAAAGCAAGCTGGTAAAAGATTCAAGCAGCAGCTTTGGCGAGGGGTTTATAACCGCAACGCTTCTTATTTGCGTTGGCGCGTGGGCAATCACCGGTGCTATGGATGCGGGTATTCGCGGTGAGCACAGCTCGTTTTATGCAAAGGCGGTTGTTGACGCGGTCGCTTGTTTAATAATGGCAACAACACTCGGTATAGGCGTTGCGCTTTCGGGCGCGGTGTTGTTTTTGTATCAGGGTTCGCTTTCGCTTTTATCAACCTTTATAGCGCCGTATCTTACCGAAACAGTGGTAAACGAGCTCACCTGTGTTGGCTCGCTGCTAATTGTCGCAATTGGTCTTAATATGTTAGGTCTTACAAAAATTAAGGTGGTAAACCTGTTACCTGCCGTGTTTGTTGCGGTTATAATTTGTCAGTTTATATAAAATAAAAAAGACGGCTTTAAGCCGTCTTTTTTTATTTTGATTAATAACCAACTTTTTCCCAGCATTCGAAGGGAGCAGCAAGCTCTTCGCTGATGTAAACCTGAGTTTTCTTGGTTTGGAGCATTGAGCTGGGGAGGTAGGGTGTGATAGGACCGTGTGTGCAAAGACGTGAAATCATTCTCTGCCATGATGAGAAAGTACCGCAGGTTGCAAGTGCATGAACTTCGATTCTTTCTCTTGCGCGCATAACGTCTACAGGTCCGATTGTAGCAGCCTTAGGCGGAACGTTTGCAATATCACCTGATTGACCGAATGTACCGTTAAGTGAGTTTTGCATAATGGTCATGGGGTGGAGTGTTACGATTTGAGCGGGTTGGTTGAGCCACTCTTCAATGTCACCGCTGCCGATGAATTCGGGAATGGGGTCAACAAAAGCCATATGACCTGCCCAACCGGGTGAGGTTGAAGCAATGTCAGCACCCTTGCCGTCGGTGATGTCTTGAATAATTTGTGAGTAGTGCTTAATGTTTTGGTTTGTGGGGAAGTGAACGTTCTCCATAGGCATACGAAGTTTTTCGTCGATTTGGTAGTATAAGTACTTAATCATTGAATGAGCAAAACCTGCTTCGTATGTAATAGGAGCGATGTTGCCGTCCTGGTCAGCCCACTCGTCTTCAGCAACGAGGTGTACCTTTGAACAGTCAACTTTAAAGTAGTTGATAAGCTGTGCAAGGGGGATGTAGGTGTCGGGCTCGGGGTTACCAAGAATCATGGTAAAGGGAAGACCTGCTTCTGAAGCGGCTTTAAGACGCTCAAAAAGTGTTGCGATAAGAACGGGGTGGGGGTTCATCATAACTTTAACTGTGAACTCGGGGTGCCACCAGTCTTCGCGCTTTTCAAGGTCGGTACCACTAAGGCTGCGAACGTATTCGCAAACCTTTTTGTCCTTGAAAGGAACAAACTCTGCAGGCTCAAAATTAAATTTTGTAGCGGGGTCAACGATAAAATCTTTCATTGTATATCTCCTTTTTAAAAAATTATTTTACAAAATTTATTTTTCCAAAGCAGTTATGCTTGTGGAATGTAAAGGGCTGCCCCTCGATTTTACTCCACGAAAGGTAGTGGGGAGGGGTTGTATCGTCAGCGCAGGTAAAAAAGTTTGCAAGCATTGACGATGCGGTTGTTATATCAAACTGTGGGAACAAGCGTTTTACAAGCGAAAACGGAACGGTGTAAAAAAGCTCCCAGCCTGTATTGGTAACGCTTATCTTCGGGCAGAAAAGCTCGCTTGTTTTTTCGCCTTCGGCTGTTAAACGCAAAAGGTCGTGTATGCAGGTTGCAATACCAAAATACACACAACCGCTTGCGTTAAATTCGATGTTTATATATCTGTTGTCACCGTTTACCGGTGAAAAGAAAAACTCAAGACAGCTATCTTGACAGGGTGCGCCAAGCTCGCCTGTTTGTGCAATTAGTGTTGACGGCTCGGTTTTTACAAAGTGAAGATAAAACTGATTGTCGTCGTAGCAAAGCTGGGCGTAAGCCGAAATGTTGTCGGGTGTGTCGAGGTAGGCGTTTGAAATGGGTGCTTTTTCAAGCTGTGCCCAATCGGGTGTGCCGCTTATGTATTTGGCGTTATACTCAATCATTTTACAACCTCACCATCGAAGATGACAGTGTGAACTTTTAAAAGATAGTCTACAAACACAAGGTCGGCGCGCTTGCCTTTGGCAATTTCGCCTCTGTCGTAAAAGCCGACTGCGGTTGCAGGGTTGTATGATGCGAATTTAAACACGTCAACAACCGATGCGCCTGTGTGGTTTATCATATTTCTGCAAGCAATGTCGAGTGTCATTTTTGAGCCCGCAATCTCGCCTGCGTGGTCAAAGTTAATGTCGTCAACATCGTCATAGCCTTCGGGAATAGGACCGTCGCAAGCGTATGCGTCAGATATAAGTATAATTCTATCGTCGCCTTTGATTTTGCGAACAAGTCGTAACATATACGGGTCTACGTGAATACCGCGGCTGTCGCAAATAAGCTCGGCGTAGATATTGTTATTGTAGTTTACGGCTTCGTCAACACAAACGCCGCGGCACTCGGGGTACATTACTCTGTCGCCTGTTGCGTTGGTGTGGTGTGTGCCTATTTTAAGACCGTACGGCATAAGCGCCTCGATTTGTTGCGGTGACGCCTCTGAGTGAGCAACGGTAAACACTGTATTTGGATTTTTAGCCTTTGCATCAAGCACAAAATCTAAAATATTCTCGCGCTCGGGTGCACAGCACCAAACACGAGCAAGGTCACCCGCTGCATCAATGATAGGTTGATGCTTAGTTTTATCTACAGGGCCTTTCCAGGGGTTTGATTCTCTGTCGCAGCCAAACTTTGTGTTAAGGTAAGGACCTTCCATATAAAGACCTGCAATGTTTTTGCACTCCGGCTTTTTCATAGCCTCGCGGATAACGCCTATAGCCTCAACAAATTGCTCGGTATTCATACTGTAGTAGAGCGCGGGCAAAATTGTGGTTGAGCCGTGCTCGAGATGATGCTTTGCAACGGTGGGGTCTTCGTGAAAGAATACCTTGCCGTCGGAGTGTGTGTGAATATCGACAAAGCCGGGGCCTACGTAGTTACCCTTTGCGTCTATAATTTCAGCGCCCTCGGGCACTTTTAAGTCGCGTGCTTTACCAAAATCAAAAATTTTGCCGTCTTTAATAAGCAAAACTGCGTTTGGAATAAAGTGGTCGCGCATAACAAGTGTTGCGTTTATTATTGCTTTCATTTAACAAGCTCCTTTAAAACGTTTGTACCTTCGGTAATAAGGCTTTCGGCAACGCCTGCCTTAAAGTTTGAACTTCTTGCTTCGTAGCCGCCTTCGGTGTAAGCGTCTTCCATTGGGAAATAGCCTTCAGAACCGTTTGTGAGGCAGGTGTGCATTACAAGTTCAAAACCGTCAAAGGCTTTAACGCCTCTGCCAATGCCTGTGAACGGCTCACCGGGGAAACCTACAAATGCAACAGGACCGAGCGAAATACCGGATACTGTCATATCAAAGCTTTCGGGTCCGTGCTCTAAGCGTACCATTCTTGCAGCCTCGGCTACGATTGTTGTAAGCATCATACCCTCGGCGCCGATTTCACTGTCTTTGCCTGCAACGTGTAAGTCGTTAATTCTGTGTGCTTCGGGCAGGTCTTTGGGGTCTGCCATATTTGAAGCAAGATTGATTTTTTTCTGGTAATATTTAAGCTCGATGTTGTCGCAGTATTTAACCTTGTCGTAGGCTTGTAAAACACCGCCTGTAATTACGCGTGCCATATATTTTGAGTGGTCGTAACCGCGCGAAACGTCGTCAAAGTCCATAAACATTCCATTAAGGTAACCGCCTGTGGGGTGTACGTTTACGTGGTTTACGTCACCCTGACAGCCATTGAACACGATACATTTTGTATTATCGAGTACTTTTTCAACTAATTTTCTTGTGAGTGCGGGCCAGTCACCAGAGATTTTTGTGCCGCCAACAACGTCGGGGTGGTCGCCAAAGTTAACCGATACAATACTGAGCCCGTCCTCGCGGTCAAAACGCAAAACGTTAACGCTTTCGTCAACGTCGCCAACGGGAGCAACAATATCGGGGTTGTTAACGCCGGGGTTTGTTCTGAGGCTTCCGTCTTTCATGCGGAATCTGCGTACAAACGCAATGTTGGGAGCGGTGCCTGTGCCGTAGCCCATTTTTGAAGGCACAAGGTCGTTAAGAGCCATAACAGAAGCGTCGGCAGCTCTTTTAACCATAAACTCGAAATATTTTTGTATCATTTCGCTGTTTTCGCCTTCAGCTATTACGGAAGGACCTGTGTGGGTGTGCGTTGCGTGTATGTAAATTGCATTGGGGTCAACGCTTGTAGCAGCTACAATGGCATCGCGGATAATACTTATATACTGTTGCTTGATACCAAGATGGTCAACTGCAAGCATAAGCGCCTTTTTGCCGTTTTGTTCAAATGCAACGCAATTTATTTCGAGGTTATCGAGTACGCCGGTTGCAAAACGCGGCACAAAATAACCAACAATGTCAATTCCCAAAGGGGGAGTTATGTCTACTCTTGAAAAGCCAACTTTTAAATTGTTCATAGTTCACCTCAAAAACTATAATATATATAACTTGATTGTACTTGTAATGTTTAAAAAAGTCAATATAAAAAAACGGACTTATTTAAAAAAAGTGGGCGTATTAATTTTGGCTTGTTTATTGACAATACAAGGTGTTTAGTGGTAAAATTTATAATTGTAAAAGTGTGTTTTTAAAAAAGGTAAGTTACAGTGAAAAAATATCTTGGAATTGACATAGGCACAACCTCGCTAAAGGCAGCAGTTTTTACCGAAGACGGTGAACGAATCGGGCTTGAGCGCATTGACTATACACTCGATACCGATGCTAAAACAGGCTATATTGAGTTTGATGCCGAAAAATACATAACAATGTGTGAGCAGGTAATAAAATCGCTTACGCAAAAATGCGGTAATATTGATGCTTTGTCGGTTGATACACAGGGCGAAACATTAATTGTTACCGATGAGTGCGGAAACCCGCTTTGCCCCGCTATTGTGTGGCTTGATAACCGCGCAACCGACGAGGCAGAACAAATTAAACAAAAATTCGGTTATGAAACCGTTTACGACATTACAGGTCAGCCCGAAATTACTGCAGGTTGGCCTGCATCAAAAATGCTGTGGCTTAAAAACAAAAAGCCCCAAATTTTTAAAGACGTTAAAAAAATATTTATGCTCGAGGACTGGGTTATTTACAGGCTTACAGGTGAGTTTGTAACAGAGCCTACTATTCAGTCGTCATCAGTTTATTTTAACATTAAAAATAACTGCTGGTGGCAGGATATGCTTGAGTTTATCGGCATTGACGAGTCAATGCTGCCCGCTGTTAAAAGCAGCGCCGAAAAAGTCGGCAGTTACAACGGTATTTCGGTTGTAACAGGCGCACTTGACCAAATTGCAGGTACAATAGGCGTTGGTGTGACTGACGATAGCTTAATATCTGAAATGACAGGTACCATTATGGCGGTTTGTGTAACAACCGACAAAATGCCGCCCTATAATCCAAACAGCGTTATCCCTTGCCATCTTCACGCAATTGAAGGCAAGTATTGTATGATACTGTGGTCGGCAACTGCAGGCATGGCGCTAAAATGGTTCCGTGAGCAGTTTGCAAACGACCTTTCGTTTAAAGAACTTGACCAAATGGCAAAAGAAATTGCACCCGGCTGTGACGGTATGACAATGTTACCCTATTTTTGCGGTTCTACAATACCCAACTATAACCCCGAGGCTACTGCAAGCTTTACAGGCGTTACCCTTTCGCACACAAAGGCACACTTTGCGCGCTCTATTATGGAGGCGGTTGCGTTTATGTTAAGGGCAAGCCTTGAGTATGTAGGCGCACCTAAAGACTGCGGTATTCGTATTACAGGCGGCGGCGCTTCCAGTCCGCTTTGGGCATCAATAAAAGCCGATGTAACAGGCAAAAACCTAAACACCGTTAAAGAGAGCGAAACTGCGTGCCTCGGCACTGCGATTTTGGCAATGGTGGGTGACGGCAAGTACGCAACCGTAAAAGATGCGTGTGCCGCTACTGTTAAAGTAGATAAAACTTATACACCGTCAGGCGCAAGCTATGATACGGCGTATGAGCGTTATATAAAAACTGATAATAAACTTAATACAAAGGAGTAAAAAACCATGTACAAGCCTTACAAAATAAGAGCACCGTTTTTTGAAATCGGTCCCAAGTGCATTATGTGGGGTGAGCGTATGCTCAAGCTTGCAAAAACTGTCGATAAAATTGCGTACAAGTACGACCTCGACATTATTGTAACACCTCAGTATGCCGACATTCGCTTACTTGCTGAGAATACCGAGAACTTACATATTTATGCTCAGCATATCGACCCGCTCGTTCCCGGACGCGGTCTTGGTTCAGTTCTTGCCGAGTCAGTAAAAGAAGCAGGTGCAGTTGGTGTAATGCTAAACCACGCTGAAAAGCATCTTGACCTTGAAACAATCAAAGCAACAATCGCTCGTGCTGACGAGGTTGGTCTTGCAACAATCGTTTGTGCTGACAGCGTTGAAGAAGTTGCTGCTATTGCTAAAATGGGTCCCAACCTTATTGTTGCCGAGCCTACAGAGCTTATCGGCACAGGCGTTGCATCAGATATGGGCTACGTTGTTGACACCATTGAAGCTGTAAGAAAAATCAACCCCGATATTATGGTACTTCAAGGTGCAGGTATTTCAAATGCCGACGACGTTGCTAACGTTATTCGCGCAGGTGCACAGGCTACAGGCTGTACAAGTGGTATTATAAAAGCTGCTGACCCCGAGGCTGCTGCTGAAGAAATGCTTTGGGCGCTTCGTAAAACCTGGGATGAGGTACACGGCAAATGAAAAACATTGTAGAAAACGCACTTAACTCGTTTAAAATTGAAAGTGAGTCACTTATAAAAACAATGGAAGCTATCGACCCTGAACAGTTTGCAAAGGCAGTCGAGGTACTTTCAAAGGCAGAGAGAATTGCAGCGGCCGGCTGCGGTCACTCAGGCATTGCCTGCCAACACTTTGCACATCTTATGTGCTGTATTGAGCGCCCTGCTCGCTTTATTTCACCTGCTGAGGCTGTTCACGGCGCAACAGGTTATTTACAAAAAGATGACGTTTTATTGCTCGTTTCTCGCGGCGGTAAAACAGACGAGCTTATGCCTATTGCCGATATTGCACGCGGTAAGGGTACAATCGTTATCGGTGTTACCGAAAACCTCGAGTCACCGCTTGCAAAGAAGAGCGACATTGTTCTTGCAATGGCAGTTACACGCGAGTGTGACAAATACAACTGTCAGGGTACAACAAGCTTTGCAGTTACATCTGCAATATTTGATGCACTTCAAACAGCTGTATTAGATTATACCGACTTTAAAAACGAAAAGTTTGCCGTTATCCATCCCGGCGGTGCAGTTGGTAAAAGACTTAACGATAAATAATTTTTTATAAAGGAGATAAAACCATGGAATTTAAAGTTTTTCAAAAAGAGTTAGAGCTTCAGTCAAGAGGCTGGATCCCCACCTTCCACGATGTTTCAAAAGAGATTATTGAAATCGTAGAAGCTTCAGGTGTTAAAAACGGTACTGTTTGTATCGCATCACACCACACAACCTGTTCAGTAATGGTTCAGGAGTGCTCACACGACATCGATTCATTCGACCTTGAGTACTTACAACACGACCTTCTCGACATTATGAGAAAAATGATTCCCGACTTTGCTGAAGAGCATCAATACCGTCATCCCGGCCCGATTCACTCACAATTCGGCAGATACGTAAACGAGCCCGGCGACTTTACATCAATGAACACAGACGGTCACCTTCGTTCAGTATTCTTTGGCAGAAGCGAAACAATGACAATTAAAGACGGCGTTTTAGACGGCGGCGAGTTTGCTCACGTTTACTTTATTGACTGGGACCACGTTCGTGCAAGAAGACGTCAGCTTAACGTAACAGTTATGGGTACAACCGAAGAAATCGAAGACAGAAAGTGGAACAACGGCGAAGTTATTAACACTCTTCATAAATTCACTGACGAAGAGAAAGCTTACGACCTTCACTACGACCTCCAATTAAAAAGATAAGAGGTAGTCATGCGAATTTTTTTAGACACAGCAAACCTTGAAGATATTCGTTATTTCAACGAGTTTTTCCCTATTGAAGGTGTTACCACAAACCCCACCATTCTTTCAAAAGAGGGTGGAGATGTTGTAAAGCTTCTTAAAGATATTCGTGAAATAATCGGCTATGAAAAAGAACTTCACGTTCAGGTTACCGAAACAAACTGTGATAAAATCATTGAAGAAGCAAAGGCTATTGTTGAGCTTTTGGGTCAAAACACTTTTGTTAAAATCCCCGTTACCGACGAGGGCTTAAAGGCTACAAAGCTTTTAACAAAAATGGGTTACAAAATAACAGTTACTGCAATTTTAACCGCAGCACAGGCACTTCTTGCGGCAAACTCGGGTGCAGCTTATGTTGCACCGTATGTTAGCCGTCTTGAAAATGTGTTTGGTGATGGTGTTGGTACTGTTGCAGATATTGCAAGACTTTTAAAGACCTCAAAGTCGAACACACAAATTCTTGCAGCTAGCTTTAAAACCGCCCGCGAGGCACTTGACTGTGCGCTTGCTGATTGCCACTGCGCAACAATCGGTTCTGAAACACTTGCAAGATTTTTAAAACACGCAACAACAACCTCGTCAATTTCAGGCTTTGTAGTTGACTGGGAAGAGGCTTTTGGAAAATCTTCACTTTTAGAGCTTATCAAAGGCTAATACTTGAACTTTTATTAACAGTTTTGTATAATACTGTTAAGGGTTTCAAAATTAAAAGTCCG
>JAZNXL010000008.1:0-1912 GCA_045593905.1 Eubacteriales bacterium | reverse complement strand
TGTTAAAATACCTATAATAACACTCTTAAAAACGCCACGAGACTTGCGTGTAAGCCGATTTATGCTTATCTTTGCATCGTTGAAATTCACATGTGCACGTAACGTGTTTATGAAATAAGGTGAATTCTATTGTAGATTAAGCGTGCCAGTCTCGTGGCTTTTTTATATAAGCCAAAGGCAAAGCGTTGAGATACAAGTGCTTACAAGGACACATCAATCCCTGGTGGCACCACAGCAAAGAAAAGCAAAACAACGTAAAATTCTGTTTTTCAACGAAAATCGGGATTTATTATTTTCCCTAAAAACACAAAAAAGTGCGGTTCACGACAGCCTTTGGTGGACAAAAAGGTGAAGCAAGTACGCACCATCATCGGAACTACGCGTGAACATAACGAACAATGCCGAGCATTGGTCGGTAAAGATTTTGCCCTAATCACCGTAAGACGTTACGAAAGTTGTACCCGCTATCTGTCCGAACTTATCAAACTGAAATACAAAAAAGAGGATTTGCCTATTACGGAGGTAAACGTCGAACTTGTGCGAGCCTTTGAGTTCTATTTGAAGACCGAGAAGAATTGTCAGCAAAATACCGTTATCCGCTATATGAAGTGCTTGAAAAAGATTATCAACCTTGCACTTGCCAACGAGTGGATAGGGCACTATACATTTATACAAAATTATGTATAGTGCCTAACAAAAATCTATCCATAAAGTGTTTTTTTACCTACATACCTACATTGCCTACATCCGCATTAATAATCAACAACTTATCCATGTAGGCAATATATAGAAAGCATGTAGGCAACCCGTTTTTGCCTACATTTTCCTCTTTATAGGGCGATTTTCAAGCAATATAGTCGCCTTATTTCTGCTGTTTTGGGCGTATTTAAGCCTTGTTTTTGGCAGGGATATACCCAGATTTACTTGTTTTATCCCTGTTTTTTTGCGTTTGTAACGCAAAAGAATACGAGTATTGGCATTTTTAATGCGCTCAAATCCGGTATATTCAAGGATACATCCGGGAATATTTTGTCCAAAAATCGAAGTTTAGTCGTTAAAAAGTCGATGGACAAGGGCTAAAATACCTATATATGAAGCGAAAAAGGTATTTTACCTACATTTCAAAGCCTTTTACTTACATTCAAATCTTATATTCACAATGCTTCGTCTATATAGCCAAAGTATTACGTTTATATAGACGAAGCATTGCGTCTATATATTCAATGCGCTTTGAATATAGAATATATGCTGATTATCAGCGATATATTCACGTCTGTTTATTCAAACAAGAACATTTATTCATGTAGGCAATTTTTTTGCCTACATGTTACATAAATGGTGTAACTTGTTGATTATCAGATTCAATGTAGGCATGTAGAGAAAAATGCAAAAATAACATTCTGTGTAAGTGAAAATGGAATGTTATTGATTTATAGTTCATCCGACAAATGCGTAGCCGTTCTCATCTTCCGTCAAGATACCCGCCTTTATGCCTCGCAAAAATACAACAACTCGTTTCATCGCTCGTCGGTTTTAGTCATTGGCACGACACCCACTTCGCTGCCAAAAAGATTCAATATCTGATTTACTTTATCAAGGCGTAAAGTCTGTTTGCCTTGTTCCAATTCACGAACAAGACGCAAACCAACTCCCGACTTCTCGGAAAGCTCCACCTCCGTAAGATTATACTGCTTACGCATCGCCTTCACATATTTTGAAAGAGTTGTCTGTTCCATATATGCAGCTTTGCAATACTCGCTCAATATCGCTTTCACGATAGAGAATTTTTCCACCCAGTTGACGGTATGGCAATATACCATTGTTCCGATAATCCTGCAAGGTGCGGCGACTGATTTTCAGCCGTTGCGCCAACTCCCTATCAGTTAAATAGTGTTCGCCTCCCAATAGCGGT
>JAZNXL010000007.1:0-69305 GCA_045593905.1 Eubacteriales bacterium | reverse complement strand
TTTGGTATTTATGTATAAAAGATTATGTAAACTACAACAAAAATATTATGTAAACTAAAATTTAAACCATTAAACAACTACAATATATAGTTGAAATTTTTACATTCGCTTCAATATATTTGAATTTAATAAATCAACCTTTTTTTATAAAAATAATTATTTTTATGCAAATTGCTATTTTTTAGCATTTGAGCCGATTATACAACCGATAAAACAAAATAGTGCAGTAAATAAAATACCTACTATTCCCTTCCCTGTAAAACTCAAATTGCCTTCTATAATAATTGTAGTGATAATTTTATATAAAAACACAATTAAAAATGAAAATAGCGCTACATAAATGCCTTTGAATTTATAAATCATAGTGTTAAATGCAGTAGAAATTATAGACGTAAGGCAGACTGAAATAATAGAAAACAGTGGTATTAAATTCTCCGGCACACTTGTTTTTAGTACAATTAGTGAAAAAATAAACATAGAAACAAAGCCAAGTAGAGCCGGAATAAGAATAGATATAGCCAATTTAATCAATTTAGTCATAATAAAAACCTCCCTGAAACAATATATTCAGGGAGGTTAATAAATATTAGGTTTTAATTTTCTTTGCTGATTATTGCCCAACGTTTAAATTTAAGTCTTGTTTTATCAGCGCCTGTTTCGATTGTTACGGTATCAATATCTTTAACTGATATTACTTTACCTACAATGCCGCTTTCGGTTACAACCATATCGCCAACTTCAAGGTTGCTGCGCATTTGTTTAATTGCTTTTTCACGCTTTTTTTGCGGTAAAAACATAACAAGATACATTATTACCATAAGCGCAATCATAAAAATTAAACTACCATAGTTTGTAAAAAACTCCATTTGATTATCTCCTTAATTATTTTTATAAAATTATATTGCATAACTGTTAAAAAATCAAGTGTTTTTATATTCTGTTGCCATAATCTTTAACAGCTTGTTCTTTAAACTCTTTGAACGTGCCGTTATCAAGGTGAAATCTGATTTTTTCCATAAGATTATTATAAAAATACAAATTATGAATAACACAAAGTCGCATCGCAAGCATTTCCCCTGCTTTGAACAAATGTCGGATATAAGCTCTTGAAAAGCTTTTACAAACCGGACAATCGCACTCAGTGTCAATCGGGTTTGTGTCAAGCTCATACTTTTTATTGAGCAAATTCATTACACCCTTTGCAGTAAAAACATGTGAATGTCTTGCGTTTCTTGCGGGCATAACGCAATCAAAAAAGTCGACACCTCTATCAACTGCTTCTAAAATATTTACAGGAGTACCAACCCCCATTAAATATCTTGGTTTGTCAGCGGGCATATATGGCTCAACATCTTCAATTACCTTATACATTTGCTCGGCAGTTTCACCAACAGCAAGACCGCCTATAGCATAGCCGTCAAGGTCAAGCTTTGCAATTTCTTTCATGTGCTCAATTCTAATGTCGGAATAGGTACTGCCCTGATTAATACCAAATAGCATTTGTTGCTTATTAAGAGTTGTATCTAGAGAATTTAACCTATCAAGTTCCGCCTTGCATCTTTTAAGCCAGCGTGTAGTGCGTTCTACTGATTTTTTTGTGTACTCATATGGAGCAGGGTTTTCAATGCACTCATCAAATGCCATTGCAATAGTTGATGCAAGATTAGATTGAATTTTCATACTCTCTTCAGGACCCATAAAAATTTTGCGTCCATCAATGTGTGAAGAAAAATATACACCTTCTTCTTTAATATTTCGTAACTTTGAAAGCGAAAAAACCTGAAAACCACCGCTATCGGTAAGCACAGGCCCGTTCCACTTGCTCATTTTTCTTACCCCGCCAAGAGCTTTAACAACCTCGTCACCCGGACGTAAATGTAAATGATAGGTATTAGAAAGCATAACTTGGCACTTAATATCAGCAAGGTCTAAAGCTGAAACAGCCCCTTTGATAGCGCCGGCAGTTGCAACATTCATAAAAACAGGCGTTTGTATTGTGCCGTGAGGTGTTACAAACTCACCTCTTCGTGCATTACCCTCTTTTTTAATAAGTTTAAACATAAATTCTCCTTATTTAATAAACATAGCATCTCCAAAGCTAAAGAATCTATATTCATTTTTAATTGCAGTTTCATAAGCATTTAAAATATGTTCTCTTGATGAAAACGCACTAACAAGCATTACAAGAGTGCTTTGTGGTAAATGGAAATTTGTAATTATAGCATCAGGTATTTTAAATTTATAACCAGGATAAATAAAAATGCTTGTGTCACCGCTTCGCTTAACAAGAGAAAAGTTATAGTCAAATGCGCTTTCAACTGTTCTTACCGATGTTGTACCTACGCAAATTACACGTCTGCCCTCTTTTTTAGCGAGCTGAATAGCTTGTACAGTATCGTCAGGCACATAAAAGCTTTCAGAATGCATAATATGTTCTGTAATGTTGTTAACCTTTACAGGTCTAAAAGTGCCTAAACCAACGTGAAGCGTAACATATTTTATGATAACACCTTTATCTTCAAGCTTTTTTAACAATTCGTTAGTAAAATGAAGGCCTGCAGTAGGCGCTGCCGCTGAACCGCGGTCTTTTGCATAGACAGTTTGATACCTGTCGTTATCATTTAACGATTCTTTTATATAAGGTGGAAGCGGCATATTACCAATTTGGTCTAAAATCTCATATAAATTTGAACCATCATATTCAAGCTTAACTTTTCGTTTTCCGTCTTCTAAAATATCAACTACGGTTGCTCTTAGCAAATTAGAAAAGTTAATTACTTGTCCAATTTTAGCTTTTTTACCCGGTTTTACAAGAGTTTCCCACTCGTTGTTACCTAAATCTTTTAAAAGCAACAATTCAACCGTGCCGCCCGTGTTTTCACGGGTACCGTAAATTCTTGCAGGAATAACTTTTGAGTTATTAACAACCAACACATCACCTTTGTTAAGATAATCAACAATATCAAAAAAATGATGGTGTGAGATTTTGCCGGTGGCTTTATCCATAATTAATAACCTTGAGTGGTCGCGCTTTTCTATTGGTGATTGAGCAATTAAATGCTCGGGTAAATAATAGTCAAAATCTTTAATATCCATTAATAAATAAACCCTTTTTGTTGACATAAAACTATAATAATGTTATATTATTATAATAGATTATATATTGAAAGCGATTATTTTTCAATAGTAAAATAAAAAGGAGAACAAAGAGATGAAAAAATGTGATGTAGGTTTGATTGGCGCCACCGGTATGGTTGGACAAAGATTTATTACTTTGCTCGAAAACCACCCTTGGTTTAACCTTAAAGTTTTAGCAGCTTCACCAAGAAGTGCAGGTAAAACTTATAAAGAAGCTCTTGGCGGCAGATGGTGTATGGACACTCCCCTTTCTGACGATATTGCTAATATGATGGTTTACGATGCAATTGCCGACAAAGAAGAAATTGCAAAAAATGTCAGCTTTGTATTTTGCGCAGTTGATATGACAAAACCTCAAATCATTGAGCTTGAAGAAGGTTATGCTAAACTCGAGTGCCCTGTAATTTCAAATAACTCTGCTAACAGATATGTTGATGACGTTCCTATGATTATTCCCGAAATCAACCCTGAACACGCTGAGGTAATTAATGCGCAGCGTAAAAGACTCGGCACAAAACGTGGCTTTATTGCAGTTAAGTCAAATTGCTCTATCCAAAGCTATGTTCCTGCAATGAATGCAATTATGCAAAAATATGAAATTGAAACTGCTCTTGCTTGTACATACCAGGCAATTAGCGGTGCAGGCAAAACATTTGAAAGATGGCCCGAAATGGTTGATAACCTTATCCCCTTTATTGGCGGCGAAGAAGAAAAGAGCGAACAAGAGCCTCTCAAAATTTGGGGTAAAGTACAAGACGGTAAGATTGTTAATGCAACAACACCTGAAATTACAACCCAATGCTTACGTGTTCCTGTTTCTAACGGTCATACCGCTGCTGTATTTATCAAATTTAAAGGTCAAAAACCCTCTAAAGAAGAAATTTTAAAACTGTGGGCTGATTTTTCAGGCGAGCCTCAAAAACTCGAACTCCCCCACGCACCAAAACAATTTATTAATTATTTTGAAGAAGACAACAGACCTCAGGCAAAGCTTGACAGAGATATGGAAGGCGGTATGGCTGTTTCGGTTGGTAGACTCCGCGAAGACAAATTGTTTGATTACAAGTTTGTTTCGCTCTCTCACAACACACTTCGCGGCGCTGCAGGCGGTGCTGTTTTACTTGCTGAACTTTTATATGCCCAAGGTTATATGGACTAATACTTTTCGGAGGTAATTTTATGAGCGTTTTCAAAGGCGCAGGTGTTGCTATTGTAACACCGATGAACGAGGATTTTAGTGTAAATTACGAGAAATTGGCTGAACTTATTGAGTTTAATATCTCAAATAAAACTGATGCAATTGTTGTTTGCGGAACAACCGGCGAAGCCAAAACATTAAACGATGATGAACACAAAAAAGTAGTTAAATTTGCCGTTGAAAAAGTTAATAAAAGAGTACCTGTAATTGCAGGAACCGGAAGCAACGATACACGATACTCAATTGAGCTTTCAAAATATGCCCAGAGTGTTGGCGTTGATGCACTTTTGCTTGTTACACCTTACTATAATAAGGCAACACAAAATGGCTTGTATCTTCATTTTAAAGCTATTGCCGATAGTGTTACTATACCTTGTATTCTCTACAATGTTCCATCAAGAACAGGAGTTAACATTGAAATAGAGACATATAAAAAGCTATCAAAAATTGATAACATTGTTGCAGTAAAAGAAGCCTCAGGAAATATTTCACAAATTGCAAAAATAAAAGCTGAATGCGACCTTGATATTTATAGCGGAAACGATGACCAGATTGTTCCTATTATGGCGCTTGGCGGTATAGGTGTTATTTCAGTATTATCAAATATACTCCCTAAAGAAACACACGATATTTGTGAGTTTATGCTTAGTAATCAATATGATAAAGCGTTACAATTACAGCTTAAATATTTAGACCTTATTGGCTCGCTGTTTTGCGAAGTTAATCCTATTCCTGTTAAAACAGCATTAAATCTTATGGGTAAAAACGCAGGTGTGTTAAGACTTCCCCTTTGTAATATGAACGAGAAAAATCTTTTAAGACTTACCGAAAGTCTTAAAAATGTTGAGTTAATTTAGTATTAAAGGATGTATAAAATGACAAGAATTATATTATGTGGCTGTAGCGGACATATGGGTAAAACCATTTCGGAACTTGCAGCTAATTATGATGATTTAAAAATAGTTGCAGGTGTAGATTTGAAAAACAACCTTTGTTATGACTACCCTGTTTATAATGATTTAAACAAAGTTAAAGAACAAGCTGATGTATTAATCGATTTTTCTCATCCGTCACTACTAAAAAGCATTTTAGATTACTGCATAAGCAAATCGTTACCTGCCGTTATTGCAACCACAGGAAATGACAATAATAACATTGAACTAATTCATAAAGCATCGGCTCAAATTCCTGTTTTTTTCACTTATAATATGTCACTTGGCATTAACCTTATGACTGAGCTTATACAAAAAGCTCAGGCGGTGCTTGGCGATAAATTCGACATTGAAATTATTGAAAAACACCACAATCAAAAAATTGATGCTCCAAGCGGAACCGCAATAATGCTCGCAGATGCATTAAATAATAACAACGAGTATACAAATGTGTATGACAGACACTCTACTCGTAACAAAAGATGCAAAAACGAAATAGGAATAAGCTCTATTCGTGGCGGTACTATTGTTGGTGAGCACACTGTTTTATTTGCAGGAACCGATGAAACTATCGAAATTACTCATACTGCATATTCTAAAAAAATATTTGGCTCGGGTGCACTTAAAGCTGCGCTTTGGTTAAATAAAAAACCGGCCGGGATGTACAGTATGAAAGATTTAATTTAATAATATATGAGGTGATAAATTAAATTATCACCTCATTTTATTTTTTATCAAATTTATTTCAACATATGACATATTTTTTTATCTTATATAAGTAATATATTTTATGCACGGAGGTTATTATGGAAGGCGTAAAATATAATCAACTTTATAAGAATGTAAAAAAGGCTTTAAAGCTATGTTTAAAATACACAATGTCGTTGTTAATCGGTTTGTTGCTGTCACGGGTGGGAGTGAAATTTGATATTTCCCCTTTTTCGTTGTCATTGTTTTCTATTGTTCCAATTACAGGCATGGCACCATTGCCGTATTTCATAGGCAGTTTTATAGGGTTTATAACAAAAGATTTTGCTATTGAGAATTTTAAATACATAATATCAAACACCGTTTTATACCTTATTATACTTATTTCATCAACTCATTACATTAAAAAAGTATACTCCCCTGTTTTACCTGCTATAATTTGCTTGGTTATTGGTTTTATATTTATGTTTGCGAATAATGTAACCTTGTTTTCGGTTTTATTATTAGTTTGCGAATCAATATTGTGTGGCTGTATTAGTTATTTTTTAAATCATTTGATTGTTTCTATAAAAAAAGAATCAAAATTTGAACTTAAAGATATTGTTTGCTTAAACATAACTCTCGTTTTGTTTTTGTGCGCCATAGACAGTATATACTTTTATGGAATATCGCTATCGTTTGTGATATGCATTGTATTCTTGTTGTTAAGTGCATATATATTTAATTACAAAATTTCGGTTTTGTTTAATATGTCGCTATGCGCAACTGTAGCGCTATTACATATTTCTAATAATATATTTTTTGTTATGCTATACTTACCATCGCTAATAGCAATAATGCTCGGTAAATTTGAAAAAAAGCATATACCCACTTCGTATTTTATAACATATATTTTATTATACACTGTTAATATTTTTAATATAAACAATATCTCGTTTGCTCTTATACCGCTAATTTCAATATTAATTTATATTGCAATACCAAAAATTAAATTTGCAAATTTCATAGATAAATACATAACCGTTCAAACAAACGAACCGATACAATCAAGCGAAATATTATGCAAAAAATTTAATGATGTATCATCTGAATTACTTAATGCGATAGATACAGAATATATTAGACCAATATTTAAGGCTAATTTTGAAAATAAAATTAAGCGCTTTTTGAAGCAAAAAGATTGTTATAATATTGATATTACAAACTATTATAATGATAATAAACAATCTATAGCTTTAAATTTTAAATGTGAGCAATATATTTCATTAGAAGAATTACGGCTAAAACTATGTTCAATATGCAATCACGATTTCATATATAGTCAAAAAGAAATTGACAAAACAAAATATTATTTAGTATTAGAAGCGTGTGAACGCTTTAAAATTGAATGTTATGCAATATATAAGGCTAAAAATGGTCAAACAGTCTGCGGTGATAATGTTTCGGCATTTAAAACAAATAACGAAAATTATAATTTGCTATTGGCTGACGGTATGGGCTGCGGTAAGGAAGCATATAATAAAAGCCACGACACAATTTTACTGTTAAAAAAACTATTAAAATCAAACATAACGGCACACGAGGCATTACAAACGGTTAACTGTGCACTTGGAATAATAAAAGACGGCGTAGGCTTTTCAACAATAGATTTATGTGAAGTTTCACTTGTAAATGGTATTGCCGAATTTTATAAATGCGGGGCGTATTGCAGCTATATCTTAAACGAAAACAAAATTACCGTTATTAACGGCGGCGGCTACCCTGCCGGGCTATTTGATAACATTTCATACTCAAAAAACATCGTTGAGCTAAAGCATAACGATATTATAATAATGATGTCAGACGGTGTTTCAAACATAACAGATGAAATTAAAACATTTTTGCTAACAATGTCTGACACTAACATTGAAAGTATTTCAAAAAACATAATTAATATTGCAACAAAACAACAAAACGAATCTTCAGATGATGATATAACAGTATTAACAATTAAAGTATGTGACAGGCTTTTTGAATAGAATTAAGCTGTTGGAATAACCTAAAATTAAAGGATGGTTTTAATGGCAAAAAACGATATTATAAAAGAATGTGAAAGGATAATCAATAACAAATACGCAAAAAACAAAAAGAGCTCATATGCTAAAAATTGTGTTTATTTATTAATTGCTTTAGCTGCAATAATTAAATTAATTTATTCGTGTATTTAACAGTAACAAAAAAATTCACCTTAACATAGTATATATTGAAATCTATGAGTGAGGTGAAACAAAATGTGTATCAGAAGTCTTTTTGATGATGATAATGGTTGCTTGTGGATAATTCTTATCGCTATCTTCCTTCTTTGCTGCTGCAACAACTAAAAAAATAAAAGAGGTCATACAAATGTATGACCTCTTTTTTATACGTTAAATCTAAATAGTACAACATCGCCGTCTTGAACTACATATTCTTTGCCTTCACTTCGTAGTAGGCCCTTGTCTCTTGCGGCTGCCATCGAACCACACTCAACTAAATCATCATAGGTAACAATTTCAGCACGGATAAATCCGCGTTCAAAATCAGAGTGAATTTTACCTGCAGCACCGGGAGCTTTGGTGCCCTTAGTTATTGTCCAGGCTTTTGTTTCCATTTCGCCTGTTGTAATGTAACTTATTAAATTTAAAAGCGAATAGCATTTAGCAATAAGTCTGTCAAGACCACTGCTTTCAAAGCCTAAATCAGCTAAGAACATTTTTTTCTCTTCGTCGTCAAGCTCGCTAATTTCTTGCTCAATTTGAGCACAAATTGTTAAAACCTCTGCGTTTTCATCTTTGGCTTTTTGTTCAACAGCCTCAACGTATGAATTGGTTGTTACACCGCCCGAAAAATCGTCCTCACTAACGTTACAAGCGTAAATAACAGGCTTGTTTGTTAAAAGCTGAATAGATTTCATTATCTCTTGCTCGTCGGTTGAAAGCTCAACAGAGTTTGCAAATTTTCCGCTTTCGAGAGCAGATTTGATTTTTTCAAACAAATTAACGTCTGTTTGATATTTTTTGTCACCTTTTAAAAGCTTTTTAGCACGGTCAATGTGTTTATCAATACTTTCAAGGTCTGCGAAAATAAGTTCAAGGTTAATTGTTTCAATATCACGAAGAGGATTTACTGAACCGTCAACGTGAATGATGTTGTCGTTATTAAAACAACGTACAACATGAACAATAGCATCGACCTCGCGAATGTTTGATAAAAACTTGTTACCAAGTCCCTCGCCTTTTGATGCACCTTTAACAAGACCTGCAATATCAACAAATTCAATAACAGCGGGAACAATCTTTTTTGATTTGCTAAGTTCAGCTAAAACATCAAGCCTTTTATCAGGTACGCAAACAACGCCTACGTTAGGCTCGATAGTACAAAAGGGATAGTTTTCAGACTGTGCTTCAGAATTCGTAATAGCATTAAAAAGTGTACTCTTGCCAACATTTGGCAAACCAACTATACCAAGTTTCATTGTTTCCTCTTAAGTCCTATTTTTTAAGCGAAAGAGCTTGTTTTGCTTTTTCAACAATGCCATCGGCATTAACACCAAAGTGTTCAAGTACTTGAAGAGCAGGAGCACTCTTACCAAATACATCTTCAACACCGTGACGAACTACAGGGCAAGGACAGTTTTCGCAAACAACTTCAGCAACAGCTGAGCCAAGACCACCAATTATTGAGTGTTCTTCACTTGTAACAACTGCACCGCATTTTTTAGCGTATTCAACAACAATATCTTTATCGATAGGTTTGATGGTAGAAATGTTAATTACTGCAGCATCAATACCCTGCTCAGCAAGAGTAGCAGCTGCTTTGTTTGCTTCGCTTACCATAAGACCTGTTGCAAAAATAGCAACATCTTTACCGTCTTTAACAACATAGCCTTTACCAATTTCAAAGTTATAATCGTCGGGTAAAAACTGCTCGATAGCCATTCTGCCAAATCTTAAGTAAACCGGGCCTTTGTGTTCACAAGCAGCCTTAACTGCAAGACGAGCTTCAACGGGGTCAGCAGGATTTAAAATCACCATACCGGGAATTGTTCTCATAAGAGCAATATCCTCATTACATTGGTGAGTAGCGCCGTCTTCGCCAACGCTGAGGCCTGCGTGTGTAGCGCCGATTTTAACGTTTAAGTGCGGGTAACCGATTGAGTTACGAATTTGTTCAAATGCTCTGCCTGCTGCAAACATAGCAAATGTAGATGCAAATACAGTTTTACCGGTTGTTGCAAGACCAGCAGCAACGCTCATCATATTACCCTCGGCAATACCGCAATCAAAAAATCTTTCGGGGTGTTGCTTTGAAAAAATTCTTGTTTTAGTAGCTTCCGCAAGGTCAGCATCAAGAACGTATAAATCGTATTGTTCAGCAAATTCAGCAATTGCTTTGCCGTAGCTTTCTCTTGTAGCTTCTTTAATCATAATTATGCTTCCTCCCCTAAATCTTTAAGTGCTTGTGCATATTGCTCGTCGTTAGGAGCACTACCGTGCCACGAAACATTGTTCTCCATAAATGAAACGCCTTTACCCTTAACTGAGTTAGCAATAATTACTGTTGGCTTTGTAGTTTCAGCTTTTGCTTTTGCAAATGCGTCTTCGATTTGGTCAAAATTGTGAGCGTCAATTACGATTACATTAAAGCCAAACGCAGCCATTTTTTCTTCAAGGGGTTCTGAAGACATTACATCAGATGTTTTGCCGTCGATTTGAAGACCGTTTCTATCAATGATAGCGCAAAGGTTTGTGAGTTTGTAATGTGATGCAAACATAAATGCTTCCCATACCTGACCTTCTTCGATTTCGCCGTCACCAAGAATAGAATATACTCTATAGTTTTTGTTGTCGAGTTTTGCAGAAAGAGCCATACCGCAAGCTGCCGAAATGCCCTGGCCTAATGAACCGCTTGACATATCAACGCCGGGGATATATTTCATATCGGGGTGGCCTTGTAAAATGCTGTCGAGTTTTCTGAATGTTTTTAAAACCTCAACATCAAAGTAACCTCTTTCAGCCAAAACTGCATATAATGCAGGGCAAGTATGACCTTTTGATAAAACAAATCTATCTCTATCAGCCATATCAGGATTTTTTGGGTCAATATTCATTTCACTAAAATAAAGATATGTAAGTATGTCAGCTATTGAGAGAGAACCGCCGGGGTGACCCGATTTAGCGCTATGTACCTCTTCAATAATATCGACACGGACTTTGTTTGCAATTTTTTGCAACTCTGTTTTTTGTTGTTGATTCATGCTATATTCCTCCGTATTTTATTAACTAACATTTTATAATTTTTTTAATAATATGTCAATATTATGTAATAAATTATTGATAATAGTGTGGCGAAATGTTATAATTAAAACAAAAACGGAGTAAATAATGAATCCACTTTCAGATATTTTAAGACCAACCTCACTTGATAACATGGTTGGACAAAGGCATTTATTGTGTAAAGATAGTGTACTTTACAGGTCTATTGTAAATAAAAAAATAACAAATATGATATTTTACGGCCCAAGTGGTTGTGGAAAGACAACTCTTGCTAACATTATTGCTGCACAAAGTGAGAGAAAGTTGTATAAATTAAATGCGACAACTGCGTCAATTCAAGATATTAAAGATATTATCAACGATTGTAATATGTTTACCGCTCCAAACGGTATATTACTGTACCTCGATGAGATTCAATACTTTAATAAACGTCAACAGCAATCACTTCTTGAATTTATCGAAAACGGTAAAATTACCCTTATTGCATCTACCACTGAAAACCCATATTTTTACATATACAACGCTATTTTATCTCGTTGTACGGTTTTTGAGTTTAAGCCTGTTAGCCCCGATGAAATTAAAATCGCGGTGCTTCGAGCAATTGAACATCTTAAGACTCACGAAAATATCACCTTGAAATTCGAAGACGATGCTTTGCAACTTGTTTGCAACAACTGCGGCGGCGATGTTAGAAAAGCACTTAACTGTATAGAAATGTTATCGGCATATATGCAAGACAGCGACGAAGTAATAACTGTTGATATAGTAAAACAATGCTCGCAAAAAAGCTCAATGCGTTACGACCGAGACGGCGACCAGCATTATGATACAGTTTCGGCTTTTCAAAAATCTATAAGAGGTTCTGATGAAAACGCCGCACTTCATTATTTAGCAAAATTAGTTGAATCGGGCGACCTGCCTTCTATTTGTCGAAGGCTTATGGTTATTGCGTGTGAAGATATAGGTCTTGCATATCCTAATGCAATATCTATTGTTAAATCATGTGTTGATGCTGCTATGGCACTCGGTTTTCCCGAGGCCCGTATTCCTCTTGCCGAAGCTGTAATTTTACTTGCAACAGCACCAAAATCAAACAGTGCAATTTGTGCCATTGACGCAGCACTTAACGACGTCAGAGCAGGTCTTGGCGCCAATGTACCTACAAATTTAAAAGATGCTCATTACAGCGGTGCACAAAAATTAGGCCACGGAGACGGATACAAATATCCTCACAGCTATAAAAATCACTATGTAAAACAACAATACCTGCCTGATGATTTAAAAAACGCCGTATACTATGAATACGGCGACAATAAATTTGAAAAAACAACCTTTGAATATTGGAATAAAATAAAAAATGACTAAAAAAGAAAAAGTAACGTATATAATTGAAGAGTTAAACAGGTTATACCCTTACGCTAAATGCTCGCTTAATTTTTCAAAACCGTATGAGTTGCTTATCGCAACAAGACTTTCGGCGCAGTGCACTGATGAGCGCGTTAATTTAGTTACCCCTGCCCTTTTTGAAAAATATAAAACTTTACAAGATTTTGCCAATGCGAATTTTGAAGATGTTTGCAAAATTATTCACTCTTGCGGCTTTTATCGCGCAAAGGCGCAAAGCATAATTGAAATGTCAAATCAAATTATAAACGACTTTAACGGTGAGGTACCCGATAATATTGATGACCTTACTAAACTTTCGGGAATTGGTAGAAAAACGGCCAATCTTATATGCGGTGATATTTACAATAAACCTGCAATTATTGCCGATACACATTGTATAAGGCTATCAAACAGACTTGGGCTTGTTAAGGATACTACCGACCCACACAAAGTTGAAATAGCTCTTAAAAAAGTCATTCCTGCCGAGCATCAAACAAAGCTTTGTCATAATCTTGTTCATCATGGAAGAGCAGTTTGTTCTGCTCGCTCGCCATTGTGCTCAGAGTGTACACTAAATTCAGTTTGTTCATACTTTAAGTCTACTAAAAATAAAACTAACACAAAAGCCGCAAATAAGTAACAAGCCGCAATATATTATTTCAATTCCGCACGGAATAATTTTAACTAGCGATATTGCCGAGGCCAACACCATACCGAGTAGCATTATATTAATGCTCTCGGTTTTCTTTTTATAAAAATAATTAATAATTTTGACACAAGCAACTGTTTCAATAACCAACAGTATTAAAAACATAACTATTTCTTTATAGCAACAGCTTGTTAAAGAATTTATTACCAATTCATATTTACCAAAGCAAATTAAAATGTTAGTAAGGCTTATTCCGGGCAAAATTAAAGCCACTGCACTTAAAAACGCAACAAAAGCATCATAAAGTATATTTGAATAATTAATGCTTGAATTAAAATATAATTGCGCTACAACAGGCACAGCACCAACAAGAATTAAAAGAATGTTTTTTAGTTGAAACTTTTTTGATTTTGGTAAAAACACAGGTGTGCTTCCTAAAATAATTCCCAGTACAAAATAATTTAATAATAGCTCGTAATTTTCTATAATATACTTAATTGGTTTTAAGCAAATTAGCAAGCCTAACACCGCGCCAGTTAAAAAAGGAAGCAAATAACAAATACTCTTAATTGGCTTTTTATTTAACAATGATGCGTTTTCCATAATATCTTTGTACACACCCAAAATTAATGCGGTTGTACCGCCACTAAGTCCGGGTGTAATTACTGAAACGCCTATTAATATTCCATAATAAAAATGTTTAAATATGTTAACCATATAAAAACATATTCATAATTGAACAAAAAAATAACCGCCTTTTAGGCGGTTATTTTATTTAGCTGTTTCAGTGGTTTCAGGTTTAGGAATGTTAACGCCGACAACGTTTACGTTTACAGCAGCAACATTGTAATTAGTCATATCTGCTACTGCGCGAATAACCTGATTTTGAACGTTCAGAGCAACGTCTTGAATTTTATAGTTGTATTTAACAATAAAGCTGACAGTTACGGTAACGTCATTATTTTCGTTAAGCTCAACGCTTATACCTTTAACTGCGGTTTTTTTAGAAATAAAATCTTTAATGTTATCAGAAATTGAAGAAGAAAGTGAGTGTACACCGTCAACCTCAAGAGCTGCAACACTTGCAATAGTTGATATAACCTCATTTGAAATTTGGATATTAGAAACATCATTAACTGACATACGTATCAATCTCCTTTTAATATGTATCAATGATATTATATCATAAAATTATAAAAAATAAATAGTTTTTTTTATTTTACTTCAACAATTTTTACATTTGCTGAAGTAAACTTAGTCTGTGACATAACAATTTCGCTAATTTGCGCCGCTTGTTGAGCAGTAAGACCATCTGACTTAACAACAACATTAGCAATATCGGCACCAATGAATACAACACAATCTTCAAAACCTTTTGCTTTTATTAAGTTTTCAACGGTACCCTCAATTTCAGTTTTAGCTGCAATATCTGATATTTCGGCATTTGCTTTTTCAATAGAAGCGGCACTTGATGACTCGTTGTTTACAACAGTTTCTAACAGCTCAATCGCCTTGTCTTTTGACTGTTGTCTGTTAAGTCGCGAACTTGTAAAATACTCGTCAGCATCGGTTGCGGTTGAAGATACGTATTGCGCTTCACCCAATGTTTTTTGCTGTTCGTCTTGGTTTTGATTTTCATCGGTTTGTATTACTTCGCTATCGGTCGGTGTTACTTTTTGAATTGTATCGCTTTGTAAGAATTTCCAGTTAAGATAAACCGCAACGCAAACAACAAGTGATAACGCTAACATAACTAACTGTTTTTTATTTACTTTCATGACTTTCTCCTTAAATCTATTTAATTTGCTTTTGCAATTACGCACACCTTGTTTGTGCCAATATCAAGAAGCGTACTGACGGCAGATATAACCGCATTTTTTACATTTTTGTTATTACCGCCCGAACACACTACTGTAACACCGCTAATTTGAGGCATTACCTTTTTTGTAACAACCGCGTTCTCGTTACCGCTACTGTCTTTGGTTGTTAATACGCTATTTTGGTTTTCACTTTTGCTTTCTTTAACATAAACCGACTCAATTGTAGAGTTAATATTAACTGCAACACTGCAATCACCTACGCCCGCAATTTGTGATACGATTAGCTCAACTCTTTGTTGTGTAGACTCAATAAAAATATCTTCGTTAAATACAGTGTCTGTTTTATTGGTACTTTTTGGAAATATATATGAAAGTAAAATTAATATTATTCCAAGCCCGAGCAAAATAAACGGTATATAATTTTTGTTAATTGATATTTTACTAATATTTATCATTATTTCACCAAATCTTCGTTAAGTCTATAGGTTGAAATTATCAGTGATTTAGCTGCAGATTTATCAGGGCCCTCAACTAATATTCTTTGAATATCAAAACTTTTATAATCGGTTTTTAAGTCTACTGTAATTTTTTCAATGGTAAGGCCATTGTTTTTGCATAAATTCAAAATTTGTTGTTTAAATATTTCTTCAGTGCTATCAACTGCGTTATCCCAAACCTCGTTTTGATTATTATTCGCGTCACTTAAATCAATTCTATTTTTTAAATCAAAATTAATACCAACAGAAAAAACAGTCAACAATATTGCACAAACCAAGGCCGGCTTAATTAAAAATATATACTTACTTTCAGGCACAAGTCTTAAAACTTGTGACGAAAGCAAAGCTAATGTAATTAGAACTAAAAAAATCTTCATATTATGTTGATACAAACCACAAAAAAACAAACAATAGTCATAATTGCACAACAACTAACAACAGCACACATCAAATAAAATGTATCAGCAACTACCGCTAATGATTTACAAAAGTTTTTAACCCCTAAAGTTGATGCAAATATTTTTACAACTGATATACCAAACCCATACACGAAAGTATTGATAATACCATTTAAAAAGATTAACAAAACAACTATTGCACCACATATTGCAATAGTGTTTTTTGTGTTAGCGGCAATTGCAAAAACCGAATCAAGACCTGCTGACAAAGAGCTTCCGATAACGGGTACAAAAGTACCAACCGCACTTTTAATAGAACGCTTTACAAAAGAGTCTTGTGATGCCGATAAAAAGGTTTGAAAAGAAACCGAGATTGAAAATATTGAAATGAATATTCCAATCCCCCATTTTATAAACTTTTTTAGTTGATTTGCAATTGCCAAAAAATCAAAACTAAAATCAGTGTTTTGTAACAGAGAAAGGCAAAACATAACAATTATTACAGGAATAAATATATATTGAGAAATTGTTTGAGAAATAGATGTTAAAAAAGATATTGTTGTTGAAAAAACAGCTGCTGAAAAGGTGTTGCCCGAAGCAACGCAAAGCGACAAAACAATCGGTATGCAAGATTTACAAAACACACTTGAGCTTTCAATATTTGCAGAACAAACGTCTATACATTTTATTACCGCATTAAAAATAAGCGCAGCTGCGACTACAACGGCGGCGGAATCTATTGTTTTATTTAGCTCTTTATTTTTTTCAAAATTTGAAAATACACTTAATAAAATAACAATAATACATAGTGAAACCACAACTGAAGCACAACTTTTTAAAACATTTTTAAAAGAGGCTGTTAAATAACTGAATAACTTATCAATTTTAATTAACTCAATTAGGCTTTGCTCACTTTTAATTTCAATATCATCAGGGATAATGTTTAAAAACTCGTCTATTCCCTCTTGCTTTGCACATACATTAGGGGTTAACAGCATTATTAGAAGAATTGTAATTAAAATTTTTATAGCTTTTCCCATATTTTCATTATCCATTTAAATAAATCAATATAAATTGGAAGAGTAAGCGAAATTATATTGATTTTACAAATAATTTCTGCACTGTGCGATAGAGCAGTCTCACCTGCATCTGTACACAGCCTTGTAGTTATACTACATAAAAAGCATATGCCAATGCACTTTAAAATTATTGATAAATACTCGTTATTAAACCCCGACTCGTTTGCTAAAAGATATGTAAATTCAAGAGTAGGTTCAAGCGAAGATAAGCATAGCAATAAAACGCAAACACTAATTGGTAAAACTATAATATTTGCTATTGGGCTTTTTGCGTTTTTTAGAACAATTACAAGCACCAAAGCGCATACTATAAAAACTAAGTACTTAATCATAAATTAAATAAACTTTCAAGCATAACAAACAGCTCTTTTATGTCATCTATTACGCTTGCTATTACAATAATTATTCCGGTTATTGTTGTTAAAAGTGTGTACTCCTCTTTTGCTGATTTAGTTAAAATAATATTTACACATGCAACAATTAGCCCGATTGCAGTTATTTTAAAAATAAGTCCTAATTCCATACTAAACTAATAAAACAAATATCCAAAGCGCAGCAATGCCGCCAAGCTTTAAGCATAAGCTCCCGCTATCTTTATATTTAATTGCCGCCGCTTGCTTTTGTTTTGATAAAGAAGCGAGAGTTTTTTCGCAAAGATTTAACTCAGTTGCATAGTTTTGCTTGCCACAATTTCTTAAAAAATTCTCAATAATCAGCTGGTCTTCTTTAGTTAAATAAAGACTTAAAAACAAATCGTTATTTGTAACAAAAGCATCTATTAAGCAGTTGTTTATCAATAAACTTTTTGCGGTTATTAAATATTTATCTTCGGTTTTATAATTTTTAAACGTTTCGCAAAAAGATTTTTTATGCCATTTTAAGTGCGTGTAATAGCACTCAATTAATTCAATATACATTTGTAGACTGTTTGGTCTGATTTTGTACTTTTCAAACAGCATAAAAGAAAACATAATTGTACTAATTGCTACAATCGCTATTCCAATAATCTTCATCATAACTGTTTACCGTTATTATCTTTTTTATTACACCGGGGTTTGCACTGCTTTTTAAAAACAAAATTTTATCTATGCCGCCATGGTCAATTAACCTTTCAATCTGCGGCCGTTCATATAATTCTTGCTCGCACGAGGCATGAGCAGTTGCAATAACAGGAACACCTGCGTTCATTGCTTCAAGCATACCGTCAACATCGTCGCTCGAGCCAACTTCATCACAAATTATAACTTGCGGCGATAAGCACCTTAGCGCTAATATCATACCGTCTTTTTTACTGTATTCGTTTAATACGTCGGTAAATTTGCCGATTTCTTTTTGTGCGGCGCTATCAAAAAGCGAACATATTTCTCCGCGCTCATCTATTACCGCGCACCTTTTACCAAGATTTGATAAAAGTCTTGTAAGGTCAGTAAGTATTGTTGTTTTTCCGCCGCCAGGTTCGCTTACAATAAGCGTTGAAATTATTTTGTTATCAATAAGTACATTGCCAATAATTTCTCTTGCAGAATTTAAAATTTGTCTTGAAATTCTAAATACGATTGAAGAAATATTTGTTATTGTGGCTAACTCACCATCATTATAAACGGCAGTTCCGCAAAAACCGACCCTGTGCCCGCCCCTGATTGTTATATATCCGTTTTTAATTTGATTTTCATATTTAAAAACCTGATTATCACAAATTGCCTCAAATACACCTCTTATATCATCGGTTGTCAGCACGATTGGTTTTTTATCAAAATATAAAACCTTGTTTTCACCTTTTACTGTAATGCTTGAATACCCGTTAACTCTAAGCCGTATTTCAGAAACATTACATAGCTCAGATGTTGGTAGGTCATTTATTGATTTTTCAATCTCTACTGGTAAATACTTTAGTATTTCGGTCTTCCATTTTAATTTGTTATCCATCTGTTCCTCCGAAAAGTTGTCCTTTGTAAAGACTATGAAAAAAACAAAAAAATAGAACTGCGTTTGCAGTTCTATTTTATCATTTGTAAAAATTGTTGTTCATCAATTACCGGAACACCAAGACTGTTTGCTTTATCAAGCTTACTACCAGGTTTATCACCGAGTAACAAATATGATGTTTTAGAAGAAACCGATGATGATGTTTTACCACCGAACTTTTCGATTAGTGCACTCGCTTCGTTTCTTGACATACTATCAAGACCGCCGCTTAAAACAAACGTTTTTCCCTCAAACCTGTTATCAACAACGTCGCTTTGATATGTCAGGTTTACATTTGCTTGTTTTAGTTTATCAATTATTGCAAGGTTGGGTAAATAGTCAAAATATTCAGTAACACTTGTTGCACTTATAAGTCCAAAATCTTCGATTTGAGAAATTTCTTCAGCATCAGCATTAATTATTGCATCAATGTTTTTAAAATGTTTTGCAAGAGATTTTGAGGCTTTTTGACCAATGTTTTTAATACCTAAAGCATTTATTACCCTGTCAAGGCCTAACTCTTTTGATTTTTCAATAGATTCAATTAGCTTAACTGCTGAAACCTCAGCAAAACCTTCAAGATTTAATAAATCTTCGGGCTTTAAATAATATAAGTCAGCAGCATCTTCAACAAGATTGTTATCAATTAACTGCTCAACAACAGCAGGACCAAGACCTTCAATATCCATTGCCTCTTTAGATACAAAATGAACGATTTTTCTATATGTTTTTGCATCGCAATCAGGGTTTGGGCACCTAACCATTATTCCGCTCTCGTCAAACACAACAGGCGTATTACACTCGGGGCAACAAGCAGGCATTATAAACTCTTGCTCTGTTCCATTTCGTTTTGATTTATCAACCCTTACGATTTCAGGAATAATATCCCCTGCTTTTTGAACAATCACCGTGTCATTAATTCTAATATCTAAATCTTTTATAAAGCATCTATTGTGAAGAGTTGCTCTTGATACGGTTGTACCAGCCAAAACCACAGGGTCAAAAACGGCATTTGGAGTTAAAACCCCTGTTCTTCCTACATTTATTAAAATTTCTCTTAAAACTGTAGGTTTTTGCTCGGGCGGATACTTATATGCAGCTGCCCAACGCGGAAACTTAGTTGTTTCGCCAAGTAACTCTCTATGTGTTAAGTCGTTAACCTTTACAACGGCGCCGTCAATATCAAAATCAAGCTGTTGCCTAATTTTATCAAATCTTTCTATTTCGTTAAATGCTTCGCTTATTGTTTTATAGCAATTATAATAAGGGCTTACTTTAAAGCCGAGCTCACGCAAAAAATCAAGAGATTGTTTATGGGTTTTAAACTTATTGTCAAATTTTTGTATATTAAATATAAAAATATCAAGGTTTCTTGATGCAGTAACCGAACTTTCGAGTTGTCTAAGCGAGCCCGCTGCCGCATTGCGCGGATTTGCAAACAGTTGAAGATTATTGTTTTCACGTTGTTCATTTAAAGCATTAAAGCTTTTTTTAGGCATAAATACCTCGCCGCGAACAATAATGTCAACAGGCTTTGAAAGTTTTAAAGGAATTGTTTTGATGGTTTTTATGTTTGTTGTAACGTCCTCGCCCACTGTTCCGCTACCACGTGTAGCGCCCGTAACTAAAATTCCGTTTTTATATTCAAGAGCAACTGAAAGTCCGTCAATTTTAAGTTCAACAACATATTCAGGGTTATCAACCGCTTTACGTACTCTGTTATCAAATTCTTCAAGCTCAGTATACGAAAATACGTCTTGAAGGCTTTTGAGCGGCACCTCGTGATTTACCGTCTCGAATTGTGATAAAGCTTCACCACCTACCCTTGATGTAGGAGAATAATCAAGCTTAAAATCAGGATACTGATTTTCAAGTGACTTGAGTTTGCGCATTAACATATCGTACTCGTAATCACTAACAGTAGGGTTATCGTAAACATAATACTGTTCAGAATAGTGATTTAGTAAATCGGTAAGCTCTTTTATTTCGTTTTGAATATGATTGTTATTCATTTTCAAACACCTTTTCAAATTGTTTGTTTATTTTAATGTAATTGTCGTTAATTTTATCAAACTCTCTGACATAATCCATTGGATATTTTATATTAATTACGCGCTCAATGTTTGTTCCGTTAACAATTTTTGTTGAAGCGCCTGCACCAAAAGCCAACACAGAATGTATGCTTTCCATCATGTAAATGTTGTAAAGGCAAGGAGTGTCGGGCTTACAAAAGCCGATATTTTCACCATTTGCAAGGCAGTTTTTTTGCCTGTATAAATAATACGGCACAAAGCCGTGTTTATTTAGCTGCGAATATGCATAATTCAACATAACATCAACATCGGGACGATTTGCGTTATAATTTTGTTTATCATCAGATAAATTAGCCGCTCGTTTGATAGCAAGTGTATGAATAGTAATGTTATCAACACCTGATGATATAATATCATCAATGCTTTTCTTAAACGAATCAACGCTCTCACCGGGAAGTCCTGCAATAAGGTCGGTGTTTATACTTTTAAAATTATAATTTTTAGCAAGCTTTACAGCATTAAAATACTGTTTTGATGTGTGATTTCGGTTAACCTTTTGTAAGATAGTATCGTTTGTAGTTTGAGTATTTATACAAATTCTATCAAAGCCATACAAGTTTAAAAGTTCAAACTTGTCACAATCTACGGTATCGGGTCTTCCAATTTCAAAGCACTTTTCAGGTATAGAGCTTAAATCAAACTGTTTGTTAAGAGTTAAAAGAAGCTTCTTTAATTGTTCATAAGACAAAATACCCGGTGTGCCGCCACCAATATATAACGACTTAATATTTAAATTAAATTTTGATATAATCGGCGCTTTTTGTTCAATTTCACAGCACAAAAGCTGAACATATTGTTGTAATAGCTTTTCTTTATTAACAGCTGATAAGCTTATAAATGAGCAGTATGAGCATTTACTTGGACAAAATGGTATTGAAACATAAATACTGATATCTTTTTTGTTATATGTAACAAATTTGTTATTTATTAAAAATATGTTGCTTAAGATATCAATTTTAGGTTGTGTTACTAAATACTGCTCTTTTAAAGTTTTATTAACATCATCAGTTTTTGTAACAAGCTTTTTATATACACTTAGCGGACTGATGCCTGTTAGTATTCCCCAGGGAGATGTGATTTTTGTAGCCTTTTCACATGCTTTATAAAAGGTATATTTAACAACGTTTTTAATATCACAATCAGTATTGACAGTTTTTTGAGCGACAAATGTTTGAGAATTTAGCCTGACCTTTGTTATAGAGACGTGTTTATTGTTTTTAAAAATTAAAAAAGACCTGATGCAATCTTTATTATAGCATTTATCAACATATTCCGCTTTGCTGCCCGGAAAAAACAGCAAAAGCATTGATGATATATCGTAAAAAAATTCGTGTCCTTTTACAATTATGTTCATTTATACCTCTTATATCAAATAGGGATTATGATACATTTCGTAAAACAAGGTTGTTTGTTCACCGTGTCCCGGAAGACAAACAAAATCTCTTTCATAAACACAAAGTCTCTTTTTAATAGAGGCTATTTCAAGTTCAGTGCTGCCATACGGGGCAAAAGCCTTACCTACTGACAATTTAAACAGTGTATCGCCTGTAAAAAGCTTATCTTCAACTAAAATACAACACGAACCCGGTGTGTGACCCGGTGTTGAAATAAAGCTGAAATTATGCCCTATAAGCTTAAGTGTTTGATTATGAACAACCTCTACCTTGCCGCTATATGTAATTGGTGAATACAAAAAGTTATTACTAAGGTTAAGGTCGGCATCAGTCAATAATGGCTTATCGTTAACATCAACTATTAAAGGTATGTCAAAAACCTTTGTAATTTGATTTGCAGCGCCAAAGTGGTCAAAATGCGCATGAGTTAAAAGCACCGCTTCGGGCTCTAAGTATGTATTTTTAATTGCGGTAATAATTTTTTCAGCCTCATCGCCGGGGTCTATAATAACAGCTTTTCTATCATCAAAAACAACATAACAGTTGCTTTGCATATAGCCAACAGTAATACAATAAGTTCTTAGCATTATAGTTCCTCGCTGTCAATTATAATGTTAATTGGCCCATCAGCAACAGAGTCAATAAACATTTCACCGCCAAATACACAGGGCTTTACATCAATACCCTGTTCTTTGATATATTTTAAGCAACTATTATAAAGTTTTTGAGCATGTTCAAACTTTGCGCTTTCAATAAAAGAAGGTCTATAGCCTCTTGAACAATCGGCGTACAGAGTAAAATTAGACACGAGCAAAACGCTCCCTCCAACATCTTTTAACGCAAGATTGAGTTTGCCGTCGGCGTCATCAAAAACTCTGAGTCCACATATCTTTTTTAAAGGTTTTTCAATGGTTTTCTCATCGTCAGTATGATTAAAGCCGACGTAAACCAAAAAACCTTTTTCAATTTTAGATATTAGTTCATCTTCGCAATACAAGGTTGCGCTTTTTACTCTTTGGCAAACTGCTTTCATTTTAACTCCTAATTCGATGCTCTTGTAACATTAATTACATGCTTGCTTCTGATTAATTTATTGATAATGAAATTTAGATGGTCAACGCTTTTAACATCCATAGAAACTGTAATAATTGCCGTATCAGCGTTGTTTTCGCGTGCGTTAAACGAACGTACCGAAACTTTTAAATCTGCAAGTACAGAAGTAATTTTAACCATAACGCCAACAACGTTTTTAACTTCAATATCGATTGTAGTAGTAAAGAATTTTGTTTCGTTATTCTCCCAAGATGCTTTTAACCATCTATTAGGGTCAGCTTCCATTCCGTATTTAACATTAGGGCAATTGATATTGTGAATAGATACGCCATATCCTTTGGTTATAAAGCCAATAATAAAATCACCTGGTAGCGGATTACAGCATTTGGCAAACTTTATTAAGCAATTATCAATACCCTCAACCGATACGCCTCCGTCGGTTACTTTCTTTTTAGCAACAGGCGCTATTTTAAGTTCCTCGGCATTTTTAAGACGAGTAATTGCATCTCGCACTTTAACAGCTATTTTTTGAGCAGATGCCGCACCATAACCAATGGCGGCCTGCATATCCTCAATAGTGGTAAAGTGCATATTCTCACTTACAGTCTTTAACAGCTCTTTTGTTTTTGGATTATCAAGTGAAACACCAAGACTTTTAAACTCTTGTTCAAGTGCCGAAACGCCAACCGCAATGTTTTCATCGCGTCTTTCTCTTTTAAACCACTGCCTGATTTTTGTTCTTGCCTCGTTTGTTTTAACAAGAGAAAGCCAATCACGAGAAGGACCGTGAGCTTGAGAAGAGGTTGTAATAACCTCAGCAATTTCACCTGTTTTTAATTGGTAATCAAGGTTTACGATTTTACCGTTTACTTTAGCACCCACCATTTTGTTACCAACTGCGCTGTGAATAGCATAAGCAAAGTCAATAACGTTTGAGCCAACAGGTAAGTTGACAACATCGCCTTTTGGTGTAAATACAAAAACCTCGTCAGAAAACAAATCAACCTTTAGCGACTTGATAACGTCTTCGGTGGTTCCTGCATCATCTTGCATCTCAATTACATTTCTTACCCAAGTTAGCTTTGAGTCAAACTCAACATTGCTTTTTGATAAGTTGTTTTTGTATTTCCAATGCGCAGCGATACCGTATTCCGCTGTTTTGTGCATATCCCAGGTTCTAATCTGAACCTCAAATGGCACACCTGCTTTGCCAATAACAGTGGTGTGTAATGACTGATACATATTAGGTTTAGGTGTTGATATATAGTCCTTAAACCTACCGGGTATCGGATTAAACAAGTCGTGTATAAGGCCCAAAATATAGTAACAGTCATTGACAGAGTCACAAATAACCCTGAAAGCATAAATATCGTATAGCTCTTCAAAAGATTTGTTTTGAGTAAAAATCTTTTTGTATATACTAAATGGATGCTTAATTCTATGCTTAAGTTCAAAATTAAGCCTGTATTCAATAAGCCTGCTTTGAATTTTTTCGCTAATATCGGCAATTAGCTTATCTCGGTCATTTGTCGATTCTTTTAGCTTTTTTTGAATCATTTCAAAACCGACCGGGTCAAGATACATAAGCGAAGTATCTTCGAGCTCAACCTTAACTTTTTGCATACCGAGCCTATGTGAAAGCGGAGCAAAAATTTCAATAGTTTCGAGAGCGATGCGTAATTGTTTTTCGCTTTCGCAAGCACCGAGAGTACGCATATTATGAAGCCTGTCTGCAAGCTTGATAACAATTACACGAATATCTTTTGCCATAGCAAAAAACATTTTACGAAGATATTCCATTTGTTGCTCTTCACGCGAAGAATAAGGTATTTTACCAAGTTTGGTAACACCGTCAACAAGCATTGCAACTTCCTCACCAAACTCAGCGGTAAGCTGTTCGAGAGTCACATCAGTATCTTCAACAACATCGTGTAAAAGCGCAGCTATAATGCTATCGTTGTCAAAACCGAATTCGGCAACAATTTTTGAAACCTCTAACGGATGACAAATGTATGGCTCGCCTGATTTTCTGAACTGACCCTCATGCATATTTTTAGCAAACTGATAAGCGCGTTCAATTTTGTCAAAGGCGTATTCTTTGCCCGAGGCATTAAGAGTTGCTACTAATTCATTGTATATTTTTTGTTCAATTACCAAAGCTTACACCTGCTTTATCATAAATAGAATTTAGTACTTTAGAATCTTTTAAAGAGAATTTTTTACCCTCAGGAATGTCACTTATAACAAATTCAGAATGAATAACGTTACCCGTAATAACACCCAGGTCAAGTAAAATTTTAATTGAATAATATACTTTTTCATAATTAAGCGAAACAAGACAATCTTTGTTAATAATATTTGAAATAGTATCAAGATTAAAGGTGTTTCTTCCTTTTGAAAAAGTATGATAGAAAAACCTATACACAACAGCAATATCGGCTCTTGTGGGTAAATGTGTTTTTAAAACCGAATTAAAGTTATCACAACTATTTCTTCTTTCAGAATATGAATTAATAACATCAAGATTATATCTTAAGTCTTTAATTACAAGTTGAACACTTTTGTGGTTTTTGTACTCATTCTCGTTGAGCTCACATACAATGTCGACAAGGTCGCCCTCTCGATAGTCAAATTTTTGCATATCAACTGAAAAATAAAACGCAGTAATATTCTTTGCACCAATAGAAAATCTAATTCTTAAATGTTTGTTGTTGGCAATAGGAAAAAGCTCGTTGATTTTAACATTTCTTAAACAAAACAGCGGTATTTCGTTCTGTTTGCCAAAAGGTTGAAGCAAAGATATCTCATTTACAGTTTTAATGCTAACATCACTTGGTGGCAAAACACATTCTACATCTATATCGGTAGTAAATGTTGATGTAGTCAAAAACTTGTCTACAGCTTTTGAGATTTTATCTCTAAACTCAAATAACTTGTCATTATCAACCAAAACGCCGGCGGCATATTTGTGTCCACCATACTGAATCAACATATCTTTATTTTCTTCGAATGCATTATACAGGTTAAAAGGAGCTACGCTTCTTCCCGAACCTTTTGCGTATTTATCTACAGAAAACAGTATTACAGGCTTATTATATTTTTCTTTAAGCTTTGATGCAACTATACCTATAATACCGCTGTGCCAACCCTCGTTCCACAAAACAAGAACCGAATACCTCTCATTTAATTTATGCTCTTTAATAATTTGTTCGGCTTCAATTATAATTTGGTTTTCAATCTGTTGGCGTTCAACGTTTAACTCGCAAAGAGTGTTAGCAATTTGTTTAGCAATATCTATTTGGTTGGTTGTAAATAGATTAACAGCAATTTCTGCATCTGCCATTCTGCCTGCAGCATTAATTCTTGGTGCAACAGCGTAACCAATAGAACCTGAATTTACAGGAAAGTTAGAAACACACAAATCAATCAAGCACTTTAGGCCAAAGTTTGGCGAGTTAGAAATTTTTTCAATACCCTGTTTTACGATATATCTGTTTTCATCGAGTAGCGGCATAATATCGGCAATGGTGCCAACTGCAACAAGGTCAATATAATCGTTGGCAAAAGAGGTGTTAAATATAACGTCTAACGCACACACAAGTTTATAAACAACACCAACGCCTGCAAGTTTATCAAAAGGATATGTACTATCTTTTCTTTTAGGGTTAATAATAGCAACAGCCCTCGGTAATGCTTCTTGGCACTCGTGATGGTCGGTAATTATAACATCAATACCAAGGGAATTTGCGTATTCAATCTCATTAAGAGCAGAAATTCCGGTGTCAACGGTAATTATGACCTGATAACCGTCATTTTTAATTTTATCGATTGCCTCATTATTAATCCCGTAACCCTCTGAAAACCTATCTGGTATAAAATATCCAACATTTTCAGTGAATCTTTTTAAATACAAATACAAAACACTTGTAGATGTAATGCCATCAACATCATAATCGCCGTAAATACATATTTTTTTGTTTTGAGCTATGTATTCTTTAATTGAGTCAACTGCTTTTTGCATATCATTAAGCAGGTATGGGTTATGAACCAGACTATCACTTGGGTTTAAAAAAGCTTTAGCCTGCTGTGCATCGGTAATCCCCCTATTATAAAGCAAAACCGACACCGTATCGGTGCAATTTAATTGTTTTGACAAAGATTTAACAACACTTAAATCTTGTGTTTTAATATTCCAATTTATATAAGACATTTTAATCTCCAAAATATAATAATATATTATTATATCATTATTAAACTAATATATCAATAATTTAAAATAAAAAAGCACCGAATTAATCGGTGCTTTGGTGGAAGTTAACGGGCTCGAACCGCTGACCCTCTGCTTGTAAGGCAGATGCTCTCCCAGCTGAGCTAAACTTCCGAAAAAATAGCACCGAATTAATCGGTGCTTTGGTGGAAGTTAACGGGCTCGAACCGCTGACCCTCTGCTTGTAAGGCAGATGCTCTCCCAGCTGAGCTAAACTTCCACATGGTGACCTGTACGAGACTCGAACTCGTGTTACCGCCGTGAAAGGGCGGTGTCTTAACCGCTTGACCAACAGGCCATAGATGGTAGCGGCAGTCGGATTTGAACCAACGACACTTCGGGTATGAACCGAATGCTCTAGCCAACTGAGCTATGCCGCCACATTTCCAACTGCTTTAAGGTTTTAAACCTCGCTTGATGGAACGTTTAATATATTACAACATAATTTTTAAATTGTCAACACTTTTTTAAAATTTATTTTAAGTTTACATTTGTTTTTTTATATGTTAAAATAAAATGTAAAATTTTTAAAGGAGTTTATAATGATACCATTTGAAAAAAATTCCTTAATACTTGCCCCAATGGCAGGCGTTACTGACTCTGCTTTCAGGCAAATTTGTAAAAAATACGGTGCCGACATTACTGTTTGCGAAATGGTAAGCTCTAAAGGTATTTACTATAACGATAACAAGTCAAAATCGCTATTGGAATTTACCAAAGCAGAGCAGCCAATTATTATGCAAATTTTCGGTCACGAACCCGAGCCAATCAAAAAGGCTACAGAATTTATAACAAACAACTATTCCCCAATTGCAATCGATATTAATATGGGCTGCCCTGCTCCTAAAATATTTAACAATGGCGACGGTTCAGCACTTATGAAAACACCTGACGTTGCTTACAGCGTTATAAAAGCAGTAAAGCAAAATACAAATTTACCTGTTAGCGTTAAATTCAGAAGCGGTATTGACAAAAGCTCAATAACTGCAGTTGATTTTGCAAAAATGTGTGAGTCCGCAGACGCTGATTTTATAACAGTTCATGGAAGAACAAGAGAACAATTTTATAATGGTGAAAGCGATATTGAAATTATAAAATCTGTTGTAGATAGTGTTAATATTCCAGTTATAGCCAACGGCGATATAACAAGCAAAGCAGTCGCAAACAAAGTTTTAGATTATACAGGTGCTCACAGTCTTATGGTCGGACGAGCCTCACTTGGTAACCCTTTAATTTTTAACCAAATTAAAGGTATCGACTGCAATGTTAACATATTTGATGTTGCAATAGAACATCTTAAGCTTTTAATTAATTCAAAACCCGAAATAATTGCAGTAAAAGAGTTTCGAAAGCACCTGCTTTGGTACTTTAAAGGAATTAAAAACGCAACCGATTTTAAAAGAAATGCATCTTCAGTTAATACCGTAACAGAGTGCATTAATTTGTTAAATGCCGCAAAAGAAATAGAATAAAATTATTTTCTTATTACATACTAAACTCAAACGAGGTGTGTGATATGAAAAACGAAAATAACGAGCAAATTAAAGAGTTTGGCACTAACCTATCTTCTGGCATAGAAACAATAACAATTATTGGACAAATTGAAGGTCATTATATCGCAAACGACCAGGGAAAAGCAACAAAATATGAGCATATTATACCGCTTCTGATTGATGCCGAGCTAAACGAAAACATTAAAGGTATTTTAATTATTGTAAATACTGTTGGCGGTGACGTTGAAGCAGGTCTTGCAATTGCCGAAATGATTGCATCACTCAATAAACCTACAGTATCTCTTGTAATCGGCGGCGGACATTCTATTGGTGTACCGATTTCGGTGGCAGCTAAAATGTCTTTTATTGTTCCGTCTGCCACAATGACAATCCACCCTGTTCGTACAAATGGTATGGTAATCGGTGTACCGCAAAGCTTTTCTAACTTTGAAAAAATGCAAGAGCGTATTACCGATTTTATTGTAAAACATTCTAACATTTCAAAAGAACGTTTTAATAAGCTTTTACGTAACGTAGGTCAGCTTGTTACAGACGTAGGCACAACTATTAACGGAACGCAAGCAGTAGACGAAGGTCTTATTGACGGAATTGGCGGTATCAACGAAGCGCTTACCGCTTTGAAAAATATGTATAAAAAGGATAAAAATGATAATTAATTTTAATTCATTAACCAAATATTATGGCTCAAATAAGATTTTAGACGGTGTCTTTGGCGTAATTAAATCTAAATCTAGAATCGGTATTATTGGCTCAAATGGTGCCGGCAAAACCACACTGTTTAAAATTTTAGCAAAAGAGCTCGATTATGACGACGGCGAACTATACTATAACCCTAATGTAAAGATAGGTTATTTATCGCAAAACAGCTTAATCGAAAGCAATAAAACCGTTTTCGAAGAGATGGACTCGGTTTTTGAAGCCGAACACAATGCTATAAAGCGACTTTCAGAGTTAAATATTAACAATTTAAATGAAAAATCAGAATATGAAAAGCTATATTCTTTTATAACTGCAAGAGATGCTTATAACACCGAAACAAAAATTAAATACGTTTTAAACGGTTTAGATTTTAAAGAAGATACATACAAAAAACCAATAAATGTTTTAAGCGGTGGTGAAAAAACAAGGCTTGCGCTGGCAAAATTATTATTGACTGATTGTAATGTTTTGCTGTTAGACGAACCCACCAACCACCTTGATTTTAAAACTTGTGCTTGGCTCGAGAACTACTTAAAATCGTTCAATGGAGCAGTCGTTAGCATAACTCACGACAGATACTATTTAAATAGCGTTTGCGATACTATTTGGGAAGTTGAATTTGGTAAAATTTGCGAATATATTGGTAATTATACCGATTTCAAGTCACAAAAGCAGCATAAGCTCGAATATCAGCAAAAACTATACGACGAGTACATAGAAAAACAACAAAAATTACAAGACTATATTGCCAGAAATCTCGTGAGAGCTTCTACATCGGCAATGGCAAAAAGCCGTAGAAAAGAGCTTGAAAAGATGGAAACGGTACTCCCTCCGTCCGAATATAACAAAAAAATCAACGTAAGATTTACATTTGATAAAAAGAGCTGGTTTGATGTACTCAAAATCAATGATTTAACTTTGAAAATTGAGAATAGGGTTTTATTTAAAAACCTAAATCTCGATATTAAGCAAAAGCAGAAAATAGCTATAGTTGGCGAGAATGGAATAGGAAAAACAACATTATTTAAAGCTCTGCTTGGCTCACACCAACAGTACGAAGGTAAATTTAAGTGGGGCAACGACGTTTCAATTGGTGTTTTTGACCAAAACAAGATATATCAAGACTCAAATAAAACTGTAATTGACGAGGTTTGGGACAAATACACCACTCTTACCGAAAATCAAGTAAGAACCGCGCTTGCGTCAATGCTGTTTACAGGCGATGATGTTTTTAAAAAAATCAGCGATATATCAGGTGGCGAATCAGCAAGATTACAGTTTGCAGTTTTATCTCTTGCCAAAAACAACACATTAATGTTCGACGAGCCGACAAATCACCTTGATATGAGCAGCAAGGAAAGCCTCGAAGCTGCGCTTTTAAACTTCGACGGCACTGAAATTATTATTTCTCACGATAGATATTTTTTAAATACAGTACCCGATACAATAGTATATTTATCAGAAGACAAAATAATTGTCTTTGACGGCAAGTTCGACGAGTTTATTAAAGCATTTAACAACACACCCTCACCTGCTATTTGTCAACCAAAACAGCAAAAATCAAATAGCGGCTATACCACAAAGCAAGACAGGGCAAATGCAGCAAAAAAACGCAACGAAATTAGTGCTATCGAAAAACAAATCAGTTTACTCGAACAACAAATTGTCGAGCTTGAGCGACTGATTGAACAAAACAATAACGATTTTATTAAATTAGAACAATACTGTAACGAGCTTGAACTTAAAAAGCAACAGCTTGATAAGTTAACAGAAAAATGGCTTGAATTAAGCGAATAAAAAAGGTCTTGGTAAAAACCAAGACCTTTTAATTTTAGCCACCAAGGTATGCTTCTTTAACAGAATCACTTTGAGCAATTTCAGCGCCGGTGCCAGAAAGCACAATGCTACCGTTTTCCATAACGTATGCTCTATGAGCAATTTTTAATGCCATATCAGCGTTTTGCTCAACAAGTAAAATTGTTGTGCCCTCTTTGTTAAGCTCTTTAATAATCGAAAATATTTCTTCAACAAGAATAGGTGCAAGACCCATAGAAGGCTCATCGAGCATTAAAAGCTTGGGATGTCCCATTAATGCTCTACCCATAGCAAGCATTTGTTGCTCACCGCCCGAGAGAGTACCTGCAATTTGGTTTCTGCGTTCATATAAACGCGGAAATCGTCTATAAATATCTTCTACATCTTTTTTAACCTGAGCCTTATCGTTATTAGTATAAGCACCCATTAAAAGATTTTCGTATACAGTAAGTTCCTGAAAAACTCTACGGCCTTCGGGAACCTGTATAACACCATGACAAACGTTTTTGTGACAAGGTTCATGAGTAATATCTTTACCATCAAAAATAACCGAACCGGCGCGTGTGGGAATTAAACCTATTACGCTTTGCATTGTGGTTGTTTTACCTGCGCCGTTGGCACCTATGAGTGTAACAATTTCGCCCTGTTCAACAGTGAACGAAATGCCTTTTAACGCTTGTATTACCCCGTAAAAAACCTCGAGATTATTAACTTCAAGTAATGCCATAATTAACCTCCGATATATGCTTTAATAACTTCAGGGTCATTAAGAGCATCTTCAGGCTTACCTTGTGCCAAAACGGTACCAAAATTAAGTACAGTAATTTCGTCACAAAGACCTGATACAAATTTCATATCGTGTTCAATAAGCAAAATAGTTAGATTATATTCATCACGAATATGATTGATAATATTCATTAAGTCTGCAGTCTCATTAGGGTTCATACCCGCAGCAGGTTCGTCCAAGCACAAAAGCTTTGGGTTTGTTGCAAGAGCACGTGCAATTTCGAGTTTACGTTGTTTACCATAAGGTAAATTACAAGAAAGGTTATTTCTTTCTTCTTCAAGGCCAACAATTCTTAAAATCTCTTTTGCACGCTCACGCATTTTCTTTTCGGTAGAAAAATGCTTTGGCAAACGGAAAATGCTTGTAAAAATACCGCATTTAAATTCAGGTTGATTATGAAGACCAACAAGTACGTTTCTTATAACAGTCATATTGTTAAACAAACGAATGTTTTGGAAAGTACGCGCAATTCCTTTATGGTTTATTGTTTCTTGGCTCTTACCTGTAATGTTTTCCCCATCAAGATAAAAAGAACCTGTAGTTGGCTTATAAACACCGGTAATCATATTAAACACAGTTGTTTTGCCTGCGCCATTAGGACCAACAAGGCCATATAACTGCTTTTCTTTAATTTCAAGGTTTAAACCTTGAACAGCCTTTAAACCACCGAATGAAATACCGAGATTTTCGGTTTTTAAAACTACTTTAGACATTATTTACCCTCCTTTTTTGTAGATTTATCAGGAGTGTAAGGAGATGTTGCCTGCAAATCAACAGACAAAACTTCGTCCATTTGAATTTTAGTAGGAACTCTATCCCATTTAGCCTCGTCATCGTGAATCTTAGACGGGTCAGATGACGGTTTTTTGAGTTTTGACAAAAACGCTTTGAGATTATATTTTTCTCTAAAGCCTTTAAGAGCAGGTGCGTTATTGTATATAACAAGGATAATTAGTATGAGTGCGTAGAAAAGGTCTTGTAAAACAGCAAGGTTACCTGTAAGAATAGTTTGAAGTTTTACATCCAAGAAAGTAATTAATGTTGCAGCAATAATTGAACCGTTAATGCTACCCATACCACCAAGAACAACCATTACAAGAATTTCTATTGAGTAGTTATAGCTAAACTTTGAGCTTTGAACAGTAAAGTTAGAAAAGCTATAAAGTACGCCTGCAATACCCGCAAAGAAAGACGATGCGGTAAATACGATAAGTTTGTATTTAGTTACATTAATGCCTGTAGCTTTTGCGGCAATTTCGTTGTCACGAATTGATGTAATTGCGCGGCCGTGCTTTGAACGAATAATGTTTTGAGTAACAGCAAGACAAGCAAGAACAAGTATAAACGCGTAGATAAATAATGTGTTTTTATCATATCTTGGAGTCGAAAGACCGAGCGAGCCACCAAAAGACTCACTACTCGAGTTCATAAACAAAGAGCGAACAATCTCACCAAAAGCAAGTGTAACAATAGCAAGGTAGTCACCTCTTAATCTAAGTGCGGGCAAACCGATAACAACACCGCACGCAGCGGCAATAAGTCCGCCAACAACGAGTGAAATTAAAAGTGAGGCAATACCTGTACCCAATACAGGTTGTAACAAAAGTGAAACTTTACCGCCAAGATAAGCGCCAACGCACATAAAGCCGGCATGTCCAAGCGAAAGCTCACCCAAAAAGCCAACAACCATACTGAGAGAAACCGCAAGTATTATAGCAATAGCAATTTTTTCAAGCATGTAAATTGTCGACGATGTTAAAGAGCCGGAAAAAGTTAGAACTGTAAAAATTACGGTAAAAATGGCTATTGCGACGTAATTAATATAGTGTTTCCACTTAATGTTTTTAAAATTAAATGCCATTATACTTTTTCCCTCCTCTTTTTGCCTAAAATGCCCGAAGGTCTTACGAGTAATATTACAATAAGAATTAAAAATTCAATAGCATCGGTATAAGGAGCAATGACAGGAATTTTAAAAGAAATTGCCTCAACAACACCCATTAAAATACCACCAACCATAGCGCCGGGTATAGAACCGATACCACCGATAACGGCAGCAGTAAAAGCTTTTATACCAGGCATTGCGCCAAGTGTATTTGAAAGGCTTGGTGATTTCATAAGCATAAAAAATCCTGCAAAAGCGGCAAGAGCAGAGCCAATGGCAAACGTAATCATAATAATTCTATTAACGTTAATGCCCATAAGCTGTGCAGCGCCTTTATCTTCAGATACAGCAATCATAGCTCTACCGATTTTTGTATATTTTACAAAAAGATTAAGCGTAATCATAATTGCAAACGAGCAAACAAGAGTAACGATTGTATACACAGGAACCTTTAAATTGCCCAATGTAAAGTTACCAAGCTCGGCAATAACAACCATTTTTGGAGACGAGCCAAAAATAATTTGAGCTGTACTTTGTAACAAATAACTAACACCAATTGCGGTAATTAAAACTGCAAGCGGCGAAGCGCCACGAAGTGGCTTGTATGCAATTTTTTCAACCGTGATACCAAGCAGCACACAAAATACAACCGCCGCAGCAAGACCTATAAGTGAGTTAGAGCACATAGTCATTATAACATAAATCATATACCCGCCAACCATTATAATGTCGCCATGGGCGAAGTTGAGCATTTTAGCTATACCATAAACCATAGTATAACCAAGAGCAATCATTGCATATGTACCGCCTGAGCTCAGGCCGTTTAACAATGTTTCAATAATGTTCATAAAATAATTCCTATACTAATTATGAGAATTTGCCGGCAAAGAAAATCAATGCCGGCAAAAATATTAACAAAAATAAAATTTAATTATTTTGTAGCCTCTTTAAGAACATACTTAACAGCGCCCTTAGAAACGTAACCGTTGTCTTCCCAAGAGATATCAGTACCTGTTACACCTGAATATGTAAAGTCACCGGTGAACTGTTCTTTAAGAATTTCGCAAAGGTCTGAAGCAGAAATTGTTACAGGAATTTCTTTACCTGAATCAATAGCAGCTTTCATTGCATTGTAGATAGCGTATACACAGTCATAAGCCGAAGCACCGAATTGGTTAAGAGTATCAGCACCGTATTTTTCTGTATACTTTTTAACGAAATCAGCAGCAGCGCCTTCAGTTGCATTAGAGTCGAAATGCGAAAGCATTGTTACTTCTTGTTTGATTGTGGTGATGTCGAACTCACTTGTGAGACCGTCAAAACCGTCGCAGCCATAGTAAACTGCATCAGCAGCAAGCTGGTCTTTAGCCTGTGTCATAAAGATAGCAGCAGGTGTGTAGTAGATAGGCATAAAGATAAAGCTGCAATCTTTAAGTGAACTGATTTGTGTTGAGAAGTCAGTTGCGTTAGCATCGGTAAATACAGTTTCAACTGTTTCGATTGATTTATCGAGGTTGTCTTTAAACTGTTCAAAGATACCGTTTGAATAAGCATCATCTGATTTGTAGAAGATACCAATTTTTTTAAGACCGAGACCGTTTACATAGTCAGCAGCAACTTTACCTTGGTTACCATCAGCAAAACACATTTGGAAACCGTTGTCGTTTTTGGGAATGTCATCGCCTGAAGCTGAAGGTGTAAGGAAGAATACATTGTCTTCAACTGAAAGGTTTGCATACTCAAGACCGGGAGCAGTTGTTACAGTACCAAGTGATACCTGCATACCCTGTTCGAGCATTGATGAGTAGTTTGTTGAAACTTTAGTCGGGTCGTGTGTGTCGTCAGTAGCTACAAACTTAAAGTTAACACCGTTAAGACCGCCTGCAGCATTGATTTCATCAACAGCTATTTGTGCTGAGTTTTGAACTGCAACACCGTAAACAGCAGCAGGACCTGTTAAAGGACCAGAAACACCGATAACATATTCAGTGTTGTTAGCTGTATAGCTTGCCTTGCCACATGAAGCAAGTGTGAAGAGCATTGCTACTGCAATAACAACGCAAAGAATTCTTGCAATTCTTTTCATGATTTTTTCCTCTTTTCAATTAATTATTAATTACTAATAAAGTAATAAAAATATTTTAAAACACTATTAATAATTTGTCAATAGAATAATCACAAATTATGCACATAAATTAAATAATATACAACAAAACCCAAGCAGTTGTGCTTGGGGTTTGTTATAATTATGCCATTTTTTCGTCAAGTTTCTTTCCACCGATAATGTGAAAATGAAGATGAAAAACAGTTTGGCCGCCATATTCGTTACAATTGGAAACAACTCTAAAGCCTTTTTCGAGCTTTTGCTCGGTTGCAATTTTTGATATAACCTCAAAAATATGTGCCACAATTTTACTGTTCTTGTTGTTAATATCGAACAATGTAGAAATGTGTTGCTTTGGAATCACAAGAATATGAACAGGAGCCGCAGGGTTTATATCGTTAAAGGCATACACATATTCGTCTTCATATACCTTTGACGAAGGAATTTCACCCGCAATTATTTTACAAAAAATACAATCGTTCATATTGTCACCTATTTTAAATATTTTGACACTATTTCAACAGTTTTTGAAAGGCAATCATCAATAAGGGCCGTATCACCAACACCTGCGGTAGCACTTTGCGGCTTGCCACCGCCTTTACCGCCTGTAACTGCCGCGATTTCGCCAACAATTTTACCTGCGTGAGCGCCTGCTTTTACAGCATCATCTGAGCAAGCAACCTGGAGTGTTGCTTTTTCTCCGTCAATAGCAACCAAAACAGCAACAAAAGAATTTTGTGAGTCACGAAGACCGTCACAAATTGCTCTTGCAGTTTTTGTGGTTGTATCATTTAGTTTTGCGTAAGCAACTTTAATGCCGTTAACATCGACAGCACTGTCAAATATTGATGCACTTTGAGCAATAGCAGCTTTTTCGTTTACAGCATCAAGTTCGTTTTTAACTTTTTTAAGCTCTTCAGTAAGCGAAACGCACTTGTTAACCACGTCAGAAATATTTGAAATTTTCAGCACCGATGCAACTTGTGAAAGTTTGGTATTATACTCGTCAATAAGCCCAAGAATGCCGTAGCCAGTTATAGCCTCGATTCTTCTCACACCCGAAGAAACAGAACCTTCTGAAACAACTTTAAACAAGCCAATTTTTCCAGTGTTTTCAATATGTGTACCACCGCAAAGCTCAAATGAAAAATCTCCAACCTTGCAAACTCTTACACGGTCACCGTATTTTTCACCAAAGAGAGCCATTGCACCCTTGGCATTTTCAATATCGGTCTCATAGTTTTCAACAACTGTACCTTTTAAAATCTCGGCATTTACAATGTCTTCAACTTTTTTAAGTTCGTCAGCAGTAAGCGCAGAAAAATGTGAAAAGTCAAATCTTACACGTTCAGCATCAACATAAGAGCCAGCCTGGTGAACGTGGTCGCCAAGAACTTCTCGAAGTGCAGCCTGAAGTAAGTGAGCGCTTGTGTGATTACGTTTAATTGCATTTCTTCTTTCAACATCGATATATGCTTTGCAAGTGTCGCCTACCGAAACAGCACCATCAACTACTTTACCAATGTGTAAAAAGTGCTTGAGTGTATCTTTTTTACAATCTGAAACAGAAATTGATGCGTTAGCGAAGTCGATAACGCCAATATCAGCAACCTGTCCGCCGCTTTCAGCATAGAACGGTGTTTTATCTAAAACAACAATAACATCATCACCTGAAGATACAGAGTCAACAATCTCACCGTCTTTTACAAGTGCAACAACTTTTGCATCGCACTCAGTACTTGTATAACCGACAAATTCAGAGTTGTTTTGGTCAAGATAATCTAAAACCTCGTCCTTCCAACCGATAATATCGCTATCAAGTCTTGCTTTACGAGCGCGTTCTCTTTGCTCGAGCATAAGCTTGTTAAAGCCTTCTTCGTCAACGCTCATATCTTTTTCAGCAGCTATATCAGCAGTAAGGTCAACAGGAAAACCGTATGTGTCATAAAGCTTAAATGCAATATCGCCGGGAATTACCTTGTCAGTTGCTTTTTCCATATAGGCAAAAAGCATATCCATACCTTTATCAATCGTTTTTAAGAAAGCGTCTTCTTCGTTTTTAATGCTCTTTACAATATAATCTTTTTTAGAAACAAGCTCAGGATAAGCGTTTTTATTTTCTTCAATAACGGTTTGGCAAAGTTCAAATAAGAAAGGCTTGTTAATACCGAGCAATCTGCCGTGACGAGCAGCACGGCGTAAAAGTCTTTTAAGAACGTATCCCCTGCCTTCGTTTGAAGGCTTAATGCCGTCACAAAGCATAAATGTAACGCTGCGGATATGGTCGGTAATTACACGAATAGACACGTCGGTTTTTTCGTCGGTCTTATATGTAACACCGGCAATTCTTGATGCGTGTTGTAAAATGTTTTGAACAGTATCAACCTCGAACAAGTTATCAACACCTTGCATAATACAAGCAAGACGCTCAAGACCCATACCTGTATCAATGTTGGGGTGTTCCATAGGTGTATAGTTGCCTTCGCCATCACTATCAAATTGTGAGAAAACAAGGTTCCAGAACTCTACAAATCTATCACAGTCACAACCGGGAGCGCAGTTTGGGTTATCACAACCGTTTTCTTCGCCACGGTCAAAGTAAATTTCACTACAGGGACCGCAAGGACCGCTGCCAATTTCCCAAAAGTTATCGGCTCTGCCAAGTCTTACAATTCTATCGGCAGGTACACCAACCTCTTTTGTCCAAATCTCAACAGCTTCGTCGTCGTCCTCGAAAACCGAAACATATAGCTTGTCTACAGGAATTTCGAGTTCTTTTGTTATAAACTCCCAAGCCCAAGCGGTAGCCTCATGTTTAAAATAGTCACCAAAAGAAAAGTTGCCGAGCATTTCAAAGTATGTACCGTGACGTGATGTTTTACCAACGTTTTCAATGTCGGGTGTTCTAATACATTTTTGGCAAGTAGTAACACGCTTTGAAGGTGGTGTTTCTTTTCCAAGGAAATATTTTTTCATAGGCGCCATGCCTGAGTTGATAAGTAATAAGCTATCGTCGTTTATTGGCAAAAGTGGAAAACTGTCAAGACGATGATGTGCCTTGCTCTCAAAAAACTTTAAAAACTTTTCTCTTAATTCGTTAAGACCTGTGTATTGCATAACTGCCTCCTAAATAAAAAATGACACCAAAAATACAACAGGGACGAACACAAGTCCGCGGTACCACCCTGATTGCACTTTAGTGCCTCTTAATTTCTTTTAACGCGAGATAGCGGTTATTTCTCGAAAAACAGCGCTTTTTAACCGTACAGCAGTAACTCTCAGCATTTGTTACACTCTCTGTAAACTGTAGCTATGGAAAAAAGATTTTTGTCAACAAAATAACAATTACCATAAAATTATAACATATTTTAATAAACTGTCAATAACTTAATTAATATAATCACATATTTCTTTGAACACAGGCGCACATGTTTTTGAACCAGATTCGCCGTCAAATGCAAAAACTGTTATTACATATTTCGGGTTATCAGCAGGATAAAAGCCAGTGAAATATGTGTTTAAAATCTCATTTTCGCCACTAAAACGTCCTGTTTGCGCGCTCGCAGTTTTACCGCCTGCACCATTACTTTCAGGTTTTGCGTTTCTTCCCGTACCGTTTTCCACACAATCAATTAGCAAGCTCTTCATTTTATCGCTTGTTTCATTACTTAAAACGTTATTTTTATAGCTATATTCGGGAGAATTTTCTAAGACACCATCAATGTAAGTGCCTTTATACACAGTAGGATTAATTAAATATCCACCGTTACACATTAATGCAGTTAATCTTGATATTACAAGTGGCGAAATCATTAGCTTGCCCTGACCGATAGATAGATTTGCAAGCGCAACGCTCCCCTCGTCTTTTGGCAAAACTGCCGAATCTGAATAAATATCGTTCGCAAGTTTTATGCTACTGTCAATTCCGTACAATCTACAATAATCAATTATTTTATCGTATCCGATTAACTGTCCGAGTGATATAAAATAACAGTTACAGGAATTTGAAAACGCTTGTGTTAACGTTTGTTTGCCGTGTTCTATTTTGTTTTGACAACTAATTTTATGCTTGCTAATTTCAACGGCACCTTTACACTCATACTCGAAATTATCTAATTGCTCATTATATGCAATTGAAGCAATAACCATTTTAAAAACAGAGCCGACAGTTTGGTTTGTAAGCGCGTTATTAATTAGTTCACCACCCAATGAATCAGTATATTCATAAACGTTGTTTACATTAAAATCAGGTGTTGAACTTACCGTTAGCAGCTCACCGTTATCACAATTCATTATAATAGCGCAGCCTTTATCTACGTGTGATTTAAGTGCCTTTTCAGCGGCTATTGATAACTCTTTATCTAAAGATAAAACGATTCCGTTTTGTGTATCGTTTTCTTTGTTTACATCAATTTTAAGTCCTGAAATTATACCTCTCACAGCATTTGCTGAATATGAAAACGTTGTAGAACTCGAGTATTTTGACAAAAAATCGTTATATGATTTTTCTATACCCGACACGCCAACATTTTGTTCATTATCGAGGTAACCTATAAGATGCTTGCATACGCTGTCACTGTGGTATCTCGTTACACCTTCAAAGCAAGTAACACCATCAATATTTATTGGTTGTTGGTAACTGTATAAAACAAACGGTGTTTCTCTCTTTAATTTTGCCGATATTGATTGTTTAGAGTTTTTTGTTATAAAAGCTAAATATTCAAGTTGCGAAACATCAAAAGTTCTCGGATTGATAATGAGATAATAAACCTTGCAGTTACCCGATAATGCATTTAAATTTCTATCATATATAACGCCTTTTGAATTATATAGAACATTTGAAGCTACCCTGCCACCCGCAGTTGTTAAAACTTTATCGTTTAGCCCACCTATTGAAATATAATATATTCTAAAGGTAAGAACAATTATAATCAGCCATAAAAACAATAATACAAAAGAACTTCTTTTTACCCAGATTTTAATACATCTCTTTTCTTAGCTTTTTGTATTATTATTGACAAAAAACAAATAAAAAAGAGCCTTATGGCTCTTTTTTTATTCAGTTATTTCAGAAAGTACATCTTTTTGAACAAGACAAAGTTTGCTTGTCATTAGTTGTTCAAGCTGTTCGTTTGTCATAATTTTCAATTCACCGTTGATTTTGCCGGTTTTAAGGACAAACTCTTCTTCAACAACACCAACATCACCGTTTTCAACAGCATCAATCATTAACGCAATAAGCATAAGCTGAGGGTCGTTTTCTTCATCGAGAACATAATTTAAAAGTTCTTCGTTTGCAAAAGTTTGCGAAACAAGTGACATTAAAGTGTTTGAGTAAAGAGTATAAATATCGGGCATTTTAACCTTTACTTTAACAGTGTTGCCTTTAACAGACACAATTTTGTATGTAAGCCTGCCTTCGTTGGCCATTTGATAAAGGTCAACATAATAACCAGATGTATAAATATCGTGTTTGTAGATACTGTTAGTGTTGGTAGGAATATCTTCAACGTATTTTGCCATTGCGTTTACATCGTATTTAACAAGTGCTTTCATAAAGTCATTAACAACTTTTTTAGGGTCGCCCGACTTACAAGATGTAAGGCAAAACACCATACACAAAACTAATAAAACCGCGATAATTCTTTTAAATTTCATATAAAACTCCAATCTACCTTTAAGGTATGAAATTCATAAAACTAAAATCTTTTTGATATTATAACACAAAAAAACCGTGACTGCAACATTTTTAACAAAAAATAAATAAAAACCATATAGTAATATTACAAGCGACTAAGCTTAATAAACATATGGAGGAAAATTTATGGAAAACTTTGAGCAACATAAACCCGAAGAGTTTAAATTTAAAGATGAGGTGTGTATAAATGCACAAAGAATTTACGACACCTGTAAAGATAAAGATTGCTTTAGTGACTTAAAGGTGTATTTAAATCCGCACGGACAAAAAGCAATAGATAGTGCAGTAAATGTTAAAACCCACAAAGCAGACCTTATTTGGACATCTGTTGATTTAGACCCCGTTCCTTTTAACAAGGGATTTTACTCAGTTAATATAACATTTTACTTCATTTTACAGTTTGAAGTAAACACAGGTATTGGCAGACCTTGCTTAATAGAAGGTCTTGCAACATGTAGTAAAACAGTAATACTGTTTGGCAGCGAAGGAAACAGCGTGACATACTCTTCAAAATATAATAAGAACTCCTGCCTCGAAAGAACAAAAGAAACAGTTAATTTGCCTATAGCCGAGGTTGACGTTGTAGACCCAATTGTTTTAAGCACAAAAATTGTTCCCACCTGTAACACTAACTGCTGTTGTGAAGCCGATATTCAGTCACTACCCAACTGTGTAACTTGCTGCTTTGACGAAGGACTTGTACCTTGCGGTGAAAGAAGCCTTGTTGTTACAATAGGTGTATTCAGTATTGTAAGAATAATCAGAGAAGTTCAACTTCTTATACCCTCAACAAAATTCTGCTTACCCGATAAAGAATGTAAGCCCTGCAACGAAGAAGAGCCTTGCCGTTATTTCGAAAGACTATCCTTCCCTACAAACGAGTTTTTCCCTCCCGATTTTAAAAAATGTAAAGACTAAAAAAAGAGGTATCAATGATACCTCTTTTTAATTACTTTCCGTATGAGCTTTCACCAATCAATGATTCGTCATTGGTTATCCAGCTTTCAACATCAATTTCGCGGTAATCGTTAATGTTATCTCTAACAATAAGTTTTGATATTCCTGCATTAATAATTAAACGCTGGCACATAGTACACGATGTTGTGTTTTTAACGTACTCGCCTGTTTTTGCCTCTTTGCCGACCAAAAACATTGTTGAGCCAATCATATCGTTGCGCGCAGCCGAAATAATACAGTTTGCTTCGGCGTGTACCGAACGGCAAAGCTCGTATCTTTCACCGCTTTTAACATTTTTCTTTTCACGGATACACTCACCCCTGTCACAACAGTTAATTCTGCCGCGAGGAGCTCCTGTGTAACCTGTTGAAATAATCTGGTCGTTTTTTACAATAATAGCGCCAAAATTGCGTCTTAAGCAGGTGCCGCGATTAATTGCAGTTTCTGCTATATCAAGATAATAATTAATTTTGTCACGTCTCATATTACAACGCCCCAATCGATTAGAATTTGTTTAAGATTTTCAATATTAACCTGTGATACAACAGCGCCATTTTTAGCACAAAGTGCAGCCGCAACACCAGCCGCCTGACCCATGCCCATAACACCAACCTGAACACGAGCTGATGCAAAAGCCTCTCGGTCAGCCGAAAAACATCTTGAAGGCACAAGCAAGTTATCAAAGCCTTCAGCGATAATTGACCTGTACGGGATATATGCAGCTTCTTTAAGATGAGTGCATTGTTGTGAGTTATCAGTTGCGCTGTGAATATCTATAGGATGAGAACAGCGTGCAATAGAATCATAAAAATTAACCGAATTCTTATATTCTTCACCTGTTAAAACATGGACACCTTTTATGTGACGAGTTTCACGAATACCTGCTTGCATAGCCATTTGTAAAAGCTTTGCATTTTTAAATTCGTCAAAATTCTCACGAAGAACCTGAACGCATTTAAACACGTCTTGCTTTAATTGAAATTCAGCAGCAGTTGCCGACTCTACATTGAGCCAGTCAGCCGATGTTCTTGTCATATTCACCATACAAATGCCTTCACCGATACCTGCAAAGCACCAAGGACCGCCAAACTGCGGAATATCCTTAGTTTTTTTAAGTTCATTAAGGCGCTCATGTACGTGCTTTAAGCTACTGCTTTTTTCACCCGGATAGTAGCCCTTAATAGCATCGGTATCAACGTCACCTATTACAAAATACATAGAAACAGGTTGTAATGGCATATTATAGTTTTGCATAGGAACGTTTGCCATATACGCAATATCACCGTCACCTGTAGCGTCAATTACATAATCAGCCTCAATAGCCATTGTGCCGCTTTTAGATTCAAAAACAACATGTGTAATCTTGCCGTCTTTAACAACACAATCAGACACAAACGAATGAAAATACACATCAATATTTTCTTCGTCAATCATCTGTTCAGCGACTAATTTATAAGCTTCGGGGTGGAATACATAATTACCACGAGGCTCGCACATTTTACCATAGCCGAATTCGTACATACGGTTAACAAACTCAAGCGGAATACCGCCTGCAATAAGCTCACCCTCATGCATAAACTCTGAAATTGGTGCTACAAGTCCGGCAGTTGCCATTCCGCCAAAAAAGCCATACCTTTCTATTATGGCGACGGAAGCGCCGGTTCTTGCTGCGGCAATAGCAGCAATAAATCCCGAAGGACCGCCGCCGCATACAACAACCTGATATTTTTTTGATACTTTAATTTCTTTTTTTAATACTAAATTTTCCATAAAAATATAATAACACATTAAACTATTTTAATCAACAAAAAAATAAAAGCAGTCAATTTGACTGCTTTTATTAAACTAGTTACACTCGGCAACAAGCGGACCTGCAAGTTCTTTTAAGTAGAAGAGCTTACCGGGAAGCGTAGGCATATATGTGCTTGTAATATTCATATCGGGACCGTAATGTAATGTTGTTAAAAAGCTCATACCTTGCCAGCCCATTCCACGTCCTAAAACACCATCACAACCACCGATTATAATATCAGCTTGTAAAAACAGACCGGGGCCTACGGTGTTTGCGCGACAAGGAACGAGTGTTGTGCGGCTCTTAAAGCTTGTAAGTGCGTTTTGTTCAATAGTAAGCGGGTGGAGTTTTGCACCTATTCTATGTGTTGCAGCTTTCCAATCAGCCTCAGATGCATAATCTTCAGCGAATTGCGGTTCCCAGAAAGCTATATGGCACATTCTACCAATACCAAATACAAGTACAAGCTTAGCGCCCTCGGCTTTTAAGTCAGCAATCTTTTTAGCATAAGTAGGAAGATTTTCTTTTGTAGCAAAGTTGCGTTGTGAAGGTGGAATAGTAAGCTCGCCAAGCTTATCAAAGAAAGCTTGTTTCATACTGTACTCAAACGAAGCAGGGTTTGTGCTGGGTAATGTATTACCATCAGCATCAGCCCACTCGTCCATATTAAATGTGTAAACGTGGTCACAGCATACCTTCCACTCTGTCAAAAAGTAAACTGCCCATTTGTACATACCCATAGGACCAACAGGTAAAATCATAGCAAGTTTTTCGCCACGGTCTCTTGCATTTTTAATTTGTAATGCAATTTCGTGACCCATAAATGTATCAAAGTCATTAAGTGTTTCACAAGCGATGGGGCTAAAATCTTTATTCCACCAGTCTTCTCTTTCAACACCTTTTTCGCAGCACTCGTCTATTTTCTTCATATCCCAGCCCTTGGGATAAAAATCTTCTAAAAGACTACCTTTTACAGTTGATAAAAAATCCATAACATTTTCTCCTAAAACCTTTTTACGCTTTATTACTGCTGCCAAATAACTGCATTTTACTTTTAACAATTTCTTTTACAGCATTTTTACCATCGTCAAATAATATTTCGTGATTCGCGCTCTTAAGATATGCTTCCCTCAAAGCAATACACATTTCGGTACAAATATTTATTTTTCTAATACCATTTTTAATTGTGTTTTTAAAATCATCATCCGAAAGTCCACTACCGCCGTGAAGCACAAGAGGTTTGTTACTAATTTTATAGATATCTGCAAGACGATTAATATCAAGTTTGGGCTTAGTTTTATACTGACCGTGAGCAGTTCCTATTGCAACTGCAAGCGCATCAATATCTGCACGTTCAATAAAATCGTTAACCTGTGAAACATTTGTATACATCTCTTCAATACCGTCATCGTTTCCGCCTTCAGCACCGCCCACGTGTCCAAGTTCTGCTTCAACGCTAATTCCTTTTTCATGTGCAAGAGTACTGATTTTTTTGGTATTCAAAATATTTTCTTCATAAGGAAGAGAACTTCCGTCATACATTACAGAAGTAAATCCCCCATCAATTGCAGCTTTAATTTTATTAAAATCAGTTCCATGGTCAAAATGTAAACAAACAGGCACCTTTGCTTCTTTTGCGATTTTATTCATTATTAAAGCGGCATAATCAAATGGAATTAATGGAAGGTGAACCTCGGCAACGCCAAGAATAAGCGGAGATTTTTCTTCCTCTGCCGCCTCAATTATTCCGCGTGCCATCTCAAGATTAAGCATATTGAAAAGACCTACACCATACTTCTTTTTCTCAGCGTCACATAAAATTTCTTCTAATGTTACTAACATAATAATTTCCCCTAACTATTTTTATTTATAAAATTTATTGTTTCTGTATATGATTTTATACCTGCTGTTGCTCCTTTTGCCATTACGCAATGACAGCCAACTGCATTGGCAAACCTTGCGCAATCTTCTACATTGTTACCTCTTGCAAAAGCCGCCAAAAATCCGGAACAAAAGCTATCACCAGCGCCAACAGTATCTACAGGTTTTTCTACATAATATGGCGAAAATACTTTACCTTCTCGGTCACCTTCTTTGCGAAGATAACAACCTTTAGAGCCTAACTTAATTACAACGTTTTTTATTCCCTTTGAAACAAAAACATCTGCGATTTCCTCTAAATTTTCTTTGCTGGCAATACAAACAGCTTCATCAAAGCTGGGCATAAAATAATCAATGTACGGCATTGACATATCAAGTAGCTCTCCCCATTGCCCTGTAGCATCCCAACAAACATCAAGAAATGTGGTTTTACCCATATTTTTACAGTTTTTTAGAAAGTTCATTGTTTGAGCGCCGTCAAATCGGTCCATAAGAAAAGAACCTGTAACAAACACCATATCGCATTTTTCAATAACACTATAATCTATATCTTCTTCAGAAAACACAGAATTGGTGCCTGTGCAATGAAAATAAGAGCGCTCCCCTTCGTCATCAATCATTAAGACAGATGTAGAAGTCTGGACATTGTCATTTGTTTTCAGTCCACTAATATTTGTTCCGCTCTCTAAAAGTTTACTTTTTAAGAATTCGCCGAACATGTCATTGCCAATCATACCAATAATATATGATTCCGTTTCAAGCTTTCTTAAATTTATTGCTGCGGTCATTGCATTGCCGCCGTTACACATTACAATAGAATTAACCGGCGCCATTTTTCCATTTTCAGGATATCGTGAAACTTTTTCAACTATTACATCCGCAACTAAAATTCCTACGCAAGCAACCTTCTTCATGGTAATAATCTCCTTGTTGTAGGTTTGGGATAAACCATACACTGACTAAATGCTTCAGCAAAAGTTGCACCACACTGATAGCCGCGATATTTAGAAATTGTTTTAACCATATCTGCAAAATCAATATTATCGTGTTCTCTCATCCATTTTAGCTGACTCTCGTGGCACTCGAGCATTTTAAGTTTAAGTTCAATTTCGTCTGAAATATCAACATATTCAGTAGGCAAAAATTCATTACCGCCAAGGTTGTCCATATAATAAATAGGAGTAACCTGTGACGCAGCCGCAATACCGGTAATATAATGAGGTACACTTGCAGCAAAAGCAGCATCAAACACCAAATTACTAACTGCAACATGGTCAGGCATATAATCGTTTGGAGCGTGAGTAATGATAAAATCAGGTTGTGCTTCTCTGATAATATCAACAAGCATATCTCTGTGCTCTTTATTCTGATGATAAACAACAAGGTCGCCGATATCACAAGTAACTACTTTAATTCCCGCAAGTGAACCCGCTTTGATAGCTTCTTGTTTTCTAATTTCGCCAAGTTCATGAGGTTGAATTACTACGTGACCTAAATTGCCGTTACAAACATGACAAACAGTTACATTATCTCCACGCTTAACACATTTTGCAAGTGTACCGGCGCAGTTGATTTCAATATCATCCGGATGACAGCCAATTGCTAAAACGTTCATATTATAACCTCCTTTTTTATTTTAAAATACAACATATCATATTGAATTTCAATGTAAATAAAGTTATAATATTTGTACTATTAGACACTTGGAGTTAAATTATGGGCGACAATTTTACAAGAATTAAATTTAACAGCGTTATAGAAATTAAAAGCGTAATAACTCTTTTTTATATGGAGTTTAATAAAGACTTTGAATACCCTGGCGAAAAACACGATTTTTGGGAAATGGTGTATATTGACCAAGGCGAAGTTATTTGTACGGCTGATAAAAATAATTTTGTTTTAAAAAGCGGAGAAATTGTTTTTCATAAGCCCAACGAGTTTCACAACCTTAAAAGCAACAGGGTTAACCCGCCCAACGTTAGCATTATCACGTTTGAGTGCAATAGTCCCGAGATTAACTATTTTGAGGGTAAAATTTTTAAGTTATCCCCCGATGAACGTTCAATCTTATCGCAACTATTCAACGAAGGGCTTTCGTGTTTTAAAATGGACGACGAGAATAACCCGCTTATACAACGTATGACTATAAAAGAAAGCGCTCCGTTTGGAAGCAGTCAAATGACTAAAAACCTTTTAGAAATGTTTTTGATATTATTAAGGCGAAATAAGGCGATTGCTACAAAAGAGCAACGCAACAATCTTATAATTGACGGAATAGCAGTTTCAGAGCACGTAAAAGAGGTTCTTGATATTATAAACTGTAATATCTACAGTATCCTTTCAATAAAAGAAATTTGTAAGCAGTTAAACATAAGCAAAAGCTATCTTAAAAAGATATTCAGTCAGTATTACAAAGGCGGTATTATTCACTATTATAATAGCTTAAAAATTAAGGAGGCAAAAAAATTATTGCGTGAAAATAACTTAACAATAACACAAATATCTGAAGCGTTATGTTTTGAAAGTCCGCAATATTTTAGCAAATGCTTTAAAAAATTCACAAACAAAACCCCTACACAATACAAAAAATCAATAATAAAATAACAGCCTATTTCTAGGCTGTTTTTTTATACCGCATATAGAATATTTAAGTTTCTAACGTTTGCATCTTTAATACAATTGTTGACAGAATAGGCGTGCTGCTCAAGGTATGTAGAATTAACAGTCGTCAATTCTTGCTCTTTTAACGCTTGAATTACCAAAGCTGATATTTTATCAATAATTACGCTTTTGTTATTAGCAGTAATTGGTGAGTTGTCGCTCGAAATCAGGTATTCTAAATCTGCATATAAATCAGACAAAATCGGCAAGTCTTTCAACGCTTTGAATGCCCACTTGTAGTAAGGGATATATTTTTTATTTAACAAAAACACTACCTTTAACGTGGCGTTTACAAACTCAACAATTGCAAGTTGAGCCGCTGCAGTTTCGTTCCTGTTCAAGCATCTTGCATAGTTATATTGCCCCGATTGTGCCATCAGTAAAAGGTTACCTGCAAGTTTTTTTAGACGAACATCTTCAGGTAAATATTCAATCTTTTGCCTAAGCTCAGTAATTTTACCAAAGTTATCGCAAAATATTTTACCGTTCGTGGCCTCAATTAAAAACTGCTCTGAAATATAAAACCAACCGTCTAATGTAATATCAGCGTTATTATCACCAACTTTATTCTTAAAAAAGTCTGATATTCTAATAACTCCATGCCGGTTACCGCCAACCGGACTCAACTCGCATCTTTTAAAACCTAAATATTCTTTAGGTAGCTTGGCATACGCCCTTTCAAGTGCGAACTCGATTTTTGTATCAATTATACTTTCGTCAGGCAAAAATATGCAAAACCCTGGTTCAAAATCGTGGTCACAAGAAATGTCATCATCAAAGCCCAAACACTCTGAACCGCTACCTACAAGACCAACAGCGAGATATTTTTCAACATCAGCAAACTGCTCTTTTAACATAGGCTTGCCAAACTCATTATATAATTTTTCGCAAAGCTCAAGACCTTTCATAAATTGCATTAGCCCTCTTAATTAACTCGTTTTCGTAAATAAAATATCCGTAATACCCAAATACCGAAGCACATTTTTCACATACAAAAGCATAGTATCCATCTCGGTTGATATGGCTATCCAGCAATAATATTGCTTTTTCTATATATTCTTTTATTATTTCTTCGCTTTGCTCTAAGCCAAGTTCTTCCTCCTTAGCACTTGCAATATTAAGAAATGTTATAGCAACCTCAAGGTCACCGTCTTTAGTATTTTCCATAACTAAAATAGCCTTATTATAAAGCTCGTACGCCTTGTCAAATTCTTTAAGGTCAACCAGAGCGAGTGCCATATTATTATAAAGCCCGCCAAGTCTTTTATCGTTTGGCTGTAATTGCTTTTCATAAATAATTTTTGCTTTTTCAAAAAGCGGCATAGCCTTTTCGGCTCTTTTGAACGCCTTATAAACAGTCGCACAGTTTATAAATGTTGTTGCCGCGCCAACATTATCTTCGATGCCCATTGTTTTTATAAGTTCAATTAGTTCAAAAACAATTTTTAGTGCGTCACTCTCTCGTGAAAGCTTGCGATAAAGACCTGCAAGCTCATTAAGTATTGCAAGCAAACATTTATTATCACAAGCCTCTTTTGCTTGCCTTAAATAATTTAAAAGATGACATTCAGCCGACGCATAATCGTTTTTACCAAGATAACCGTCTAATTGCTGCAAAATTTTATTTATCGATAACATAATTAACTCCTGTAATGATTAAAACCCTCGTTCGAGTTTGAACGAGGGTTTTTGGTGGAGACGGAGAGGATCGAACTCTTGACCTCTTGAATGCCATTCAAGCGCTCTCCCAGCTGAGCTACGCCCCCAAAACCACTTAACAATTTTAATTATAATTAAATAATAATCATTGTCAAGTGTTATACGATAATTAAAAAATTCCAATGTAACGCAAAATAAATGTAAAAATAAATATTGTAAACGCTGAAGCAATGGTTGTCCATACAACAAGCTGTCCTGCCAAAGTGACGTCACCGTTCATTTCTTGCGTCATCGGAACACTCGACACTGCAACAGGTGTTGCAAATACCGCAACAAAAGAAGCGTAGTGTTCACCGCTAAAAAGTGTTGGAAAAGCTAAAAGAGCGCAACTCATTGCAATAAGCGGCACAACAACTGTTCTTGTTATAGTACCAAATACAATTTCGCGTTTTAATTCTTTAATAGCCGAAAACTCAAATTGAGCACCAAGAGCTATAAGTGCCAAAGGTGTAGCAACAGAAGACAAATATTGTAATACTTTAAATAATGGTTTAATGTCACTTAATCTAAAAGAAATTGAGTAATTTACAAACACAAGGCGTATAGCTAAAAAAATTATAGCAAGCAATATACTTTGTATAAGAGGGTTCTTTGCAATATCTGTAATTATATTTTTTACACTTGTTTTTTTCTTTGAGTTATTAAAAAGAGACAAGCTTATAACCGCCAAAACATTAAATAAAGGTATTGAAAAAGCAGATAAAACTGATGCAGCAACAACACCTTTTTCACCAAATAATGACTGAGCAAGCGGAATACCGATTAAAGCATAATTTGACCTGAAGGACGCTTGTAACAATACTCCCCTATGTCCGCTATTTTTAGAGAATAGCAGTATTATAATTAAAAATATAAAAAATACAAGTATTATGGCAATAACAATATAAACGATATAGCTAAATTCAATATTAGTAATACTGTCAATGTTATAAACATTTAAAAACAACATCGACGGTAAAAACAATCTAAAAGTTAATTTGTTAAGCACCTTGGCTATATTGTTGTCCACTAGACCGAGGCGCTTTAACAAATAACCAATTACAACCATAAAAATAATGGGTAAAACTGCATTTGTTGCAAATATAAAGGAATCCATTTATATAGCCTTTCAAGTCTTAACGTTTATTTCAATTCGCTTAAATTCCATCTGATTGAGTGTATAGAATTAAAGTCGTCGCCGTCACATTTTTGATAATATACAGTTAAAATGTCACCGTTTTCTAATTCAACAGACGTGGGGTAACCATGGTCCCAATCGGGTGGGTCAGAGCTAATACGAGTATCTTCTGACCAAGAAACACCATTGTCATAGCTAACTCTAACATACTGGCCCATTGGGGCTTTGCGGCGTGAATATGCCAAAATCAACGCACCCGAAGAATGCTCAAGAAGGTGTGGCGGTGCGCCAAACAAATCTAAAAGTTCGGGTTCAGACCAAGTTTTACCGTCGTCTGATGAACGGGTTGTGTAAATCTTTAAAGTTTCACGAGCCGGGTAAATTTTTGTGCTTTCGCTTCTTACACACGCGAAAATTTCTCCGTTTTTAAGACGAATAGCATAAGGCTCACTTTGCAAATCATCTTCTAAACAAGCGGGATAAGGAATGGCTGAACGAAACTGCCAAGTACGTCCTTCGTCATAACTAACGTAAGCTAAAATATCGTGATTGGTACGGTCTAAATCAAATTTGCGACCTATGTAAAGAATACCACCGTCATCTAACATAGTAGGACCGTGAGGCGCAAATACGGGAACATCTCGTCTTTCAGACCAGGTTTTACCGTTATTATGAGAAACGCGGACAAACGAACGGCGCTCCAACTCTTCTTTGGGCAGTGTTTTCCAAAATTCTCTTAATCCTAAAGAAAGTGAAGTACGAATTTTATAGTGTGAATTCTTTTCTGCGCGAGGGTCCCAACCCTCATATTGCTCAGGTGAGTGAGTAACTGAACACATCAAGATATTCTGTTCTCCCCAAGTTAAAAGACCAACGTCTCTATCATCAAGATATGATTCATTTATAATACGTGGTCCAACCCATGTTTCGCCTTCGTCACTACTTTCATAAAGATAGTTTTTTCCAAAAGGACAAAAATGTCCTTGACGGTGGCCTGAAGCACCAACGAAAAGTGTGCCGTCTTTGGCCTTGGCAAGTGTAGGCCAAGCCTGATAACGAAAAGGTCCATCTTCTATTCTCGAGACAACCTTATGTTTCATATAAGCTCTCCTTCCAACATTACTTTTTTTACATCAAATGTATCATTAACAAAAACAAGATTTGCCATTTTACCAACATCAATTGTTCCTATTTTGTTTTCTAGTCCAATTGCTTTAGCAGGGTTACGTGATGCCAATAAAAACGCCTCAACAATACCAATACCGGTATGTTTCATAATATTAAAGCAAGCCTTATTCATTGTAAGTTTGCTTCCTGCCAATCTGCCGAGCGGGTCAAAAGAAAGGTCGGTATACCGCTCTAAGCCTTTTGGAGCATCATATTTAACGTGGTTACTGTCTGTAATAAGTATTACTTTTTCTAAACCTTTAACTTTTAAAATTAAACGTTGTAAATCAGAATTGACATGAACACTACCAGAGTCGCTGATTAACTCAGCAAACATATCATCATCTAAAAAGCAATATTCATCAGGCCCAGAGCCTCTTGTACCCTCCCAAGTCGATACGGTGCCTGTAGCATCCATACAATGAGTTTGAATAGATATTCCGTAGTCCTTAAGATGAGCAATTTGTGACGGAGTAGCCTCGCTGTGTCCAACTGCAAACCTAACCTCAGGATTAACTTTTTTTGCATACTCCAAAAATGGCTCAATTCCATCACGTTCGGGTGCGATTGCCCAAACTTTAACAAGACTGTTCGCACCATCTACAAGCGGAATATATCTTTCGGGCAAAATATCACCGCGCCACAAATTTCTTTCGGGGTTTGCACCATACTTGGGATTCATATACGGACCCTCCATATATACACCCGCGATACATCTGCCAACGCCGCCGGAATTAATAGCTGATTGAATGCGTTTAAAACTATCAAGGTAAAAATCTAAATCATAAATGTTTCTGTTGGCAGGAAGTACCGTTGTTGTACCATGACGTAAAAAGAATTCGGCGGCTTTTAACGGCTCTTTGAAAAATTCGGCATCACCACCGCCGTGCACGTGAATATCCACAAAACCCGGACCAACATAAAGCCCATTTGCATCAATGACCTCAATGTCGCTAGGATACGAAAACTCCCCTGCTTTTCCAAGTTTTAAAATCTCTTTACCTTCGATAAGTATAACGCCATCTGAAATAATATCGTTTTCACAAACGATGTTTGCGTTTTTAATACAAGTCATAGTTTAGTCAATATAAAAAGCATAAGATGTTTTGCCTGTTTCTTCATCGTAGTCGCCCATTTCAAAGCGAATACCGCACTCTGTAGCTATGTTTTCCATAACGTATTCGGTGCTCTTTTTAAACCAAGGACTTATGAAATAACCTTTTTGGCTAAGGTAACGAACAACAGGACAAAAAGCAACATCAACTTTTAATTGATTTTTAGAAAGCTCAGTTGAAACAGCTTCGGGCGCTTTTTCTTTTTCGTATGAAGAAAGAACAAACTGTTGTAAAGGTTTTAGCCCTTCTTTTTTTACCGACGCTATAACATCAGCACAAACTGTATCAGAGTATTGTTTTAAAAGTGCTCTAACCTCGGCATCGCCATACTTTTCACCTACGTAGTGTAAGCAGCGACTAAGACTATGGCTAAAGTCCTGATGAAAATATTCGTTTTGAGCGGCCTTGCGGTCCATAATCTCAGTATCTTCATCTATAATAACTCTACCGTCAAATATTTTGGGGTCATATATTAAAATTGAGCAAGACGCTTTATCGACAGCAGTAAAGTTATAAAGATATTTCAAGCCATGCATTTCAACAGCAGCACGATAGTAGTCGCAGTGCAAGCAATAGTGTTGATAAGGGGGTATTCCGGTTTTGTCTTGCTGATCTAAAAGTCTGCCTTTTGAAGGGCAATGGTGCATAATAATTTGAAAAAAGCCGCGTTTTTCGTTTATGTACATAGTAAAATCGGCAGCCTCTTCGTTTAGCGAGTGTGCCCAGTAATCAAAACAGCCGCGAATACCGCCGCGCTTGATGTAGTTTACAAGCGGAATACCCTTGCCGTCGGGAACAAAAAGAGTCTCCCAAAAGTTTAAAACCTCTTGGTGTCCATGCTCTTTTTCTAAATACTTAAAAAATTCACTGTAAGCAGGTATAAAGTCTTTACATGAAATCATTATATTTTCTCCTTAATATAAAATTGATGACGGAATTAAAAATGTATATGGCGCCGTAGCTATTGCAAAAGTCAATGCCATTTTAAGCCTGATTGATTTTTCGTGCTTTTTAAAAGAAATAAAATAATTAAAGACAAAAATCAAAAGCGAAGCAAACAACAATGCAGGGATTGTTAAAAACCACTCGTCAGCCATAACTACATAGTTTGAAACAGGTGTATACATTGTAATTAAAAACAACGTGAGCGCAGAAATCATATCAGCAGCAAACCCAAGTGCAAAAACTTTAAAAATATTTTTAATGTAAAAAGATTTTTTACATTCAACTTTTAAAATAAACATTAAAATAATCAACACTATACTGTCGATTACAAAATTACCCGGTATTGCAATAAGCCACATTTGTGGAAACAAAGTCAGCATCCACACAGGAAATATAACGTTATACAGCCGTGTTCTTTTATACACTTTTTTGCCCCTTTTGTTAAATTTTTGGCTCTTATAATTTTTTTAATATTATCATTATACAAAAATAAAGTCAATCAAATAAATTGACAAAACACCCACCAATATGACTGAGTTTTTTTAAAATAGTTGCAATTATATTTGTTAAACATTATAATTAAATGGGTGAAATAAATGAAAAAACGAAATTATGGAATTGACCTTCTACGAATTATCTCAATGATGCAAATATTAATGTTACACACATTGGGTCACGGAGGAGTATTATCAAGCCTTACTCCAAGTTCTCCGCTATATAAATACGCATGGTTTTTTGAAATATCTTGTTACGGTGCTGTAAACTGTTTTGCACTAATATCAGGTTTTGTTGGTGTTAATTCTAATTTTACATATAAAAAAATAATTCCGTTGTGGTTACAGGCAAGTATTTATTCAGGTATTATATCTACCCTATTTTATATTTATAAACCCGATACAATTACATTAAAAGAAACAGTATTATCGTATATGCCTGTTTTAAATAACACATACTGGTTTTTCACAATGTACTTTGTTTTGGCGTTGTTTATGCCGGTATTAAACCCTGGCATAAATTCACTGACAAAAAAACAAGCCATTAAAACTTCACTGTTCTTAAGCATTACATTAACATTAACATATTTAATTTTTCAATTTAATTGCTTTGATTTTATATTAACAAAAGATATATTTATACTTAAAGGCGGTTATAGTGCACTATGGTTAATATCGCTTTATGTAATTGGCGGTTGTATAAAAAAACACAATCTTCTATCAAAAATTCCACCTTTAATTTTAATTTTTGTTAATTTAATTTCAATATTTTTAACAATAATTTTAAAAATTAAATTGTCTTTTGAACCATCAATAATTCCGGCAAACGCACTTATAAACTATTGTTCACCAACAATCTTATTAGCTTCAATTACGGCACTTGAATTATTCTCTAGATTCAGATTTCCTAAATCAATTGAAAAAATAATATCTTTCTTTGCTCCTATTTCATTTGGAGCTTACTTGTTGCAAGACCATCCGCTAGTTCGTGAAAACATTATCAAGGGAAGGTTTGCACAAATAATAGAGTATGATACAGCTCAATTTGTAATGAGGTTAATAATTATCGTTTTAGTAACCTATATTATTTTAGCACTTATAGATTATGTACGATTACTAATTTTTAAACTGTTATTTCATAAAAAAACGCCGTCAAAATAGACGGCGTTTTTAAATTTAATTTAAACTATTTTCCATTTCTTTTTGAATATCTTCATCGTAAGAAAGCATTGGTTTAATGTCTTTATTTTTAAATTTTCTATCAGTATAGTTCTTAACAATTTTTATAACAAGTGGGAACAATGCAAGTACACCGATAAGGTTAGGAATCATCATAAGACCGTTGAATGTATCTGAAAGGTCCCAAGCAAGACCGCCTTCCATAACGGCGCCCGAAATAATCATTGCAACGAATATGAACTTGTAAACCTTAACGCCTTTTACACCAAACAGATACTCTACAGCTTTTGAGCCGTATTGTGACCAACCAAGCACTGTAGTAAATGCAAAGAAAAGCATTGCAATGGCAACAAACCAACCGCCAGCGACGCCAAAATATTGTGAAAACGCTACCGAAACAAGTGTATCACCGTTTGCACCAGCAACAGGGGCACCTGTTGCTAAATCAACAAAACCTGTAGAAAGAACAACAACAGCAGTCATTGTACAAACGACAAATGTATCAAAGAAAACTTCAAATATACCCCAAAGGCCTTGTTTTACAGGCTCTTTTACATCAGATGATGAGTGAACCATAACTGAAGAACCAAGACCTGCTTCGTTTGAGAAAACACCGCGTTTAAAGCCTTGTGTCATTGTCTTTTTAATTAATACACCAATACCACCGCCAATAAATGCAGCAGGAGTAAACGCAAACTTAAATATTGCAGTAAACATTGCACCGATGCTTGAGATATTAAAGCCAAAGATTATAAGTGAACCAATAACGTATGCAATTGCCATAAAGGGAACAACAATCTCGGCAAATCTTGCAATTCTCTTAAGTCCACCGATTATAATTAATGCAGCAATAACTAATAAGCAAAGACCAATAATTAGGTGTGCAATATTAATTTGAGTTCCGGGAATAGTAGCAACCTTAACGTTTGATAAAAATGCGGCATCAATGTTGAGAACTATTTTATTGATTTGTGCCATATTGCCTATACCAAATGACGCTAAAATCGCAAAGCACGAGAATAAAACCGCTAAAACATTTGAAACAGGCTGCAACCATTTAATACCGTAGCGTTTTCCAAGACCGTCTTTAAGATAGTACATAGGACCGCCCGACCACTCGCCGTTTTTGTTTTTTCTTCTATAATAGATACCTAAAAGATTTTCAGAAAAGTTTGTCATCATACCAAAAAAAGCAGCAACCCACATCCAGAAAACAGCACCGGGACCACCTGTTACGATAGCAGCAGCAACACCTGCGATGTTACCTGTACCAACCGTAGCAGCAAGTGCTGCGCAAAGCGCCTGAAACTGTGAAATTGATTTTTTGTCATCGCTTTTTGTGGTTTTACTGTCCTTTTTAAATACGCTTACAATTGTTTCTTTCCACCAGTGTCTTAAATGTGAAACTTGAAAGAATTTTGTAAACACTGTCAAAAGAATACCGGTACCAATGAGTAAAATCAGTCCTGGTAAACCCCAAACAGCACCATTAACAGTATTGTTAACTGACTCTACAACCTTTAAAAACTTGTCCATTATCCTCTCTCCTCTAAAAAAATAACGGAGTGCAAAAAAACACTCCGCAAAAATACAATAAATGCACTTTGTCCTTTTGCCTGAGAGTTTAGCGTATAAACGCTTGCACCTTCGGCCCCCAAATGATTGAGTGTCTCCAAAGTTCTGTCAATAACCAGTCATAACATTTCTGGTTATCTCACCCAGATATTCAATACTCCGATAGAATAACATACTTTAACAGTTTAGTCAAGTAAATTTTTTGAAAAATTTGTCGTTTTATTTTTTATAAAATCAATAAAATGTTTTACGTTACCATAGGCTGATTGTTTTTTAAAAAAACAGCAAATGGTTTGTAAAACGTTAAAATCAGTAATATTTAAAATTTTAACATTACTTTCTTTGCCGCTTCCCTCATAATATCTTCCCACACCAATACCAACACCTGCCTCAACGCATTTGGTATTACATAAAATATCATTACTCATTACAACAATATTAGGCTCAAACCCTACATTTTTACAAGCATCCACAAAAATTTTGTTAAGACTGCTGTTTTCACCAATAGAAATAAATGGCATATCAGAAAGTTGTTTTAAGCATAGCTTTCTATTTAATAAATCACTGTTATCTGATACCCTTAATACAATTTTGGTATGATATAAATCAATACTTTCAAAATCATAATACTCAGCACTTTTTTGGTCAATTATGATGTCGTAATCATCAAAATTCTTTTCGTCAAAATCGAAAACAGTTTTAAAACGAATTTGCGGATGTTTTGTTTTGTACTCAATTATGTGACTTGTAATTTCGCCACGCATAGCTTTTACAAGAATTTTGACTTCTCTATTGTCATCTGATATAGAAGTAATATCGCTAATAGCCTTATCAAGCTCGTCAAAAATTTTATTAAGTGATAACATTAAGCGCTTACCATTGTTGTTAAGCCTGATTTTATTCGCTTCACGCTCGAACAATAAACAGTTCAGTTCATTTTCAAGCCTTTTAACAGATGCAGAAACTGATGTCGGCGGAACGTCAAACTTTTTTGCAGCCTTTGCAAAGCTTTCAAAATTTGCGCTCTCGTAAAAATATTTGAGTTGTAACATTTCCATATTATTCACCTCGTTTAATATCCTACCACATCTTTAAAGTTAGTGCAACACAACTTTAAACAATATTTTACATTTTGCTAAATATAATATATAATTTTGAAAAAAGGAGATTATTTATGAAGAATTATATTGAACAAAATTATGATTTAATGCTAAAAACATTAAAAGATTTATGCGAAATACCGGCTCCGTCGCATTTCGAACACAAAAGAGCTGAGTACTGCAAAAACTGGTTAGAAAAAGCAGGTGCAAAAAACGTTTATATTGATGAAGCGCTTAATGTAGTATATCCGCTAAACTGTGAAAACAGTAATGAAATAACAGTTTTTGTTGCGCATACCGACACTGTATTTCCAGACACTGAGCCAATGCCCTACTATGATGACGGTGAAAGAATACACAGTCCCGGTGTTGCTGACGATACAGCAAGCGTAGTCGTTTTGTTGTTTATGGCTAAATACTTTATTGAAAATAATATCACACCAAAAAACGGTATTATATTTTGCTGTAATTCGTGTGAAGAAGGTCTTGGCAACTTAAAAGGTACAAGACAACTTTTTAATGATTATGAAGGCCGTATAAAACAGTTTATAAGCTTTGATTTAACCTTGGACGTTCTTGTAGATAAATGTGTTGGTTCTCATCGCTATGAAGTAGAAGTTTCAACCGAGGGCGGCCACTCATATATTGAGTTCGGCAACAAAAATGCTATAAATGAGTTATCAAAAATAATCAACGCAATCTATAAAATTGAGGTCCCGCAAAAAGCAGGAGAAAAAACCACCTATAACGTTGGTACAATTACCGGTGGAACATCGGTTAATACAATCGCTCAAAGCGCTAAAATACTTTGTGAGTATCGCTCAACTGATTTTGAGTGTCTTAATATAATGAACCAAAAGTTTAATCAAGTTTTTGATGACGCAAATAAAGACGGTGTTAGTGTAAAAGTTGACAAAATCGGAGACAGACCTTGCAATAACACCGAAGCCAAAAAAATTGAAACATTAAAAGAAATCGCTATACCGATAATTGAAAATGTAATCGGTCATAATGTGAAATTCGGCAGTTCTTCAACTGATTGTAATATACCATTGTCCATTGGTATTCCCTCACTTTGTGTAGGTGTTAATAGACATTTTGGTATTCATACTCGGGAAGAATGGGTTGAAAAACAATCACTCAAGCCCGGGCTTGAAATTGCTATTAAGTTAGGCTTAAAGCTAATGGAGGTTTAACAAATGAAATTTACCGCAGCCGGCGATATGATTATTCAAAAGCGTATTTATCATGATTTTGAAGGTTATTCAGAACTCGCACCATTTATAAAACAAGGCGACGCACGTTTTTTCAACCTTGAAACAACCCTTAATCACGAAGGCGAAGCCTGCGCTTCACAGTTCAGTGGTGGTACATATTTAAGAACAAATCCCGAAGTTTTACAAGACATTGTTAAATTTGGTTTTAACATGACCACATTTAATAACAACCACGCTCTTGATTTTCATTACGATGGACTTTTGCGCACACTCGATGCGCTAAACAAAAGCAGTCTTGTTCATAGCGGTGTTGGCAGAAACCTTGCCGAAGCATCCGAGCCTAAATATTTAGAAACAATAAACGGCCGTGTTGCTTTAATCAGCGTAAACACTAGCTTTAACCCCACAGCTATGGCAGGTGCTCAGTCTCCACACTTTACAGGACGCCCCGGTATAAACGGGCTTAGAATTGAGTCAAGGGTCGAGCTTCCTCAAAATGACCTTGAAATAATTAAAGAAATCGCAGCAAAAACAGGTATTAATGCAGAGAAAGAAATAACCCGCAAAGAAGGTTATTTTTCAGAGCTCAAAGATAACGAATGTGAACTCGGCGAACTCAAGTTTATAGCCGGTGAAACACACCGTTATATAATGGGAATTAACAAAGCCGACATTGAGCGAGTAGACCAAGCAATATACGAAGCAAAACTACAAGCAGACTATATTATAATTTCAATACACTCGCACCAACTCAGCGGTACTGAAAAAGAAAATCCTGCCGACTTTTTAAAAGATTTTGCGCACCACTGCATAGATGTTGGTGCACACGCTATCATAGGGCATGGCCCGCACCTTTTAAGACCCATCGAAGTGTATAAAGATTGCCCCATATTTTATTCGTTAGGCGATTTTGCTTTAGAGCTATATAACGTTGAAATCGCACCCGAAGAATTCTTTCAAGCGCAAGGTCTTAGTGCGTCTTCTGCAACCGTTCACGAGCTACTAAAAAAACGTTCCAAAAACTTTACAATAGGACTTATGACAGACAAGCGTATGTTTATTTCGGTAATTCCCTATTGGGAGACCGAAGGCACAAAACTAAAAAAACTCACTTTAATGCCGATTGAAATGCAAATGTCCGGTAACAAATCGGCTATCGGTTTACCAAGACGCAGCACTAACCCCCAAATTGCTGAATATATTAAAAATATGTGTAAGCCTTACGGCACAAAAATCACACTAGAGCAAGACGGCTTAATTACTTGCGAGTGGTAATAAAAGACACACCTTACGGTGTGTCTTTTTGTTATTTAATTTTTTTAAAAGTATCAAGCCAGAGTCTTTTAATAATTTCGTGACCACATGCTGTAGGATGAACGCCGTCAGCAGTCAATACTCAGCAGGAGCTTTCTTACATGCTTCATCAAATGCAATACCAAGAGAAGCCTTAACTAAATTTGCATATCCGAACCTAAACTATAAAAATCATCTCTATTTCTTCCACAATCTGTTATGGAGTCGCCCTGAAAGAGAATTCTTTTCACTATAATCACCTCATAAAATAATTTTACTCATTGTACCATTATATAAACACCTTTTCAAGAGTAAGTAAAATAAAAAAGCAGGTCAGTGACCTGCCTGGAATATGGCTCCCCCTGTTGGACTCGAACCAACGACCCTGCGGTTAACAGCCGCATGCTCTACCGACTGAGCTAAGGAGGAATATTTAACTATTTGTAATTATACAGCGGCATAATGCAAAAATCAAGTAGTTTTTAAAAATAATATTTTTCTTTAAAAAGTTATTGTTTTATGCTACAATCAATTTAATAAATCAAGGAATTATGTATATGGAAATTTATAAATTTAAAATTAGTGATTATTCTATAAATCAAATAAACGAGTTTAAGTTAGTTTGCCCCGAGGCAAACTCTACACAGTCTATTGTGGGACATTATTTTGCCAAAAAGATAATTGCGAATAAGCTTTCAAAAAGCATTGAGGATATTCGTTTTTTAAAAAACGCACACTCAAAACCACTATACGATGGAATACATTTTAATATTACACACTCTAAAGACTATGTGATAATTGCCTTTAATAATTCGCCAATCGGCATTGATGCCGAGGTTATTCGCGATATTAACCCAAAACTTACAAAAAAGGTTTTGTCTGAAAACGAATGTATTAACAGCAATAATTTTAATGTTGATTTCTTAAAAATATATACCGCTAAAGAAGCTTATTTTAAATACGTCGGAACAGGCATTACAAATTTTAAAAATATAAGCGTAAATGACATTTCACAAAAATATAATCTTTTTAAAATACAAACAACCGACCTTATAATTTCCATTGTTTTTTAAATAATATTTTGTTGTTTTGTTCATATAATTATTACGGGTGATTATATGAAAACCAAATTTGCAAACTGGCAAATTGCAGGGTTTATATTTGTATCGGTAGTTGGAACGCTATTGCATTTTGTTTATGATTGGAGCTCTCAAAGTGTACTTGTAGCACCGTTTTCAGCTGTAAACGAGTCAATTTGGGAGCATATAAAGCTAATATATTTTCCAACGCTTTTGTTTTCACTAATAGAATACAAATTTGTTGGCAAAAACTACGATACGTTTTGGTGCGTAAAAGCAATAGGCTCAATACTTGCCGTAGTTTTAATACCAACATTTTACTACACCTATACCGGCATATCAGGAAAATCGGTTGACTGGATAAACATTTTAATATTTTTTATTACCACAGCAATAATCTATTATATAGAAAACAAACTCATTCATAAACTTACGCGTTGTAACAAAACGCTTGCAATAGCAATAATAGTTTTAATTGGTATTGCATTTGTTTTGTTCACTTGGTTTACACCGCAAATACCTTTGTTTCAAGACCCTGTTAACAAGACTTACGGAATATAAAAAGAGAGTAGCATAAAGCTACTCTCTTTTACCATTTAAGCGGGTTTTTTGATTTTAAACCAACAACATGAGTTGAGCATGTAGGCGCTAATGAAAATGTAATATTGTACTTTGCATCAGAATTAGCTCTTGTCATACGCAAAACAAGTTTGTTTTCACCTTTTTTAAGGTTAACATCATAAATATGAACATTTTCGGCTGTCCAGTTGTCAAAATCGTCTTTTTTTGCAAGCAATTCACCATTCAGATACAATTCAAACGGCGAGCTGTATCCGATTTGTAAAAATACAGTTCTTTCGTCATCACAATCAATTATTCTTGAAAGATATGCTACACACGGACCTTTAAAGCCAAACAAATCGTCCATTGTAAAGCTATCTTGACTAATGTTTGCCACCCTATTTAATTCAGGCGCATCAAAAAGTGTAGTTCCTGCATAATCGGTATTAGTGTCAACCGCAAAATTAAGATGGAATTGTCTTGTTTTATCAGTGCGGTTGCCAACAGTTTTTGAGTTTGGAATAACAGCTTTATAAGGCTTTTCTAAATCAAAATTATCAAGTAAATCTTTTGTTGTGCACACAGGCTCGGTTTTCCAATACGGACCCGAAATTTTATATGGTGTAGCACCGCAAATACCAAAGCTTGTTAAATACTCGTTTGCGTTTTGATTTTTAAAGGCAACATTAATAATGTTTGTATCGCAAATATACTCGACATCAACCGGCAAATAAAAGCTAAGGTTTATATCAGCAGTCGCATTTGCATCAATTTCAACGGTTGTCTGCGGCGTGTCACACATAATACCGTTTGGTGCAAAAACTGTAACGTTAAATTTTTGTGCTTTATTTGCATTGTTGGAAACACTTAAAACCACATCGCATTTGCCGCCAAGAGAAATTGAAGGCATATCACAATACTTAACATTAAAATCAATATCAGGTTTATTTTCAAAGCAAAAATCAACTTTGGGTGCATCAGTTATGTCAACGCTATTGTTTACAGTTTTTGAAAACTCAACACCCATAAACGAAATATCTTCGGCAAGGTCCTTAATCAGATTGCTACGTCTATTACTTGTAACACCAAGCTTATATGTCGGGTTATCAACACCGTATGCCTCTGACATCTTTTTAGAGCCAAGAATTATGCCCAAAATTGCGCCTACAGTTGCACAAGTACAATCAGTATCAAAAGCACAATTAAGTGCCATAATTGTTGATTTAATAACATCCTTTTCGCCAAGCAACAATGAAAGTATTGTAATACCCATATTCTCGTACATATTTGTGCAATCAGGGTGTCCAAAATTAAATAGTACATTTTCAAATACTTTTTTAGGGTCATTATACTTTTCACAGTCGCTTACAACCTGCATTACAAGACGTCTGAACTTTGAATCTTCAGGTAAAACACCACAGGCGTCAATAATAAGTTTTTTAATATCAGACTCGAAAAAAGCATTACACTCGAGCACTGCCAAAAAACGCTCAGCATTTATTGACTCACCGTAATGGTCAAGCTGGCCGTCTCTTGTAGAGAGTTCGGCGGCAAGCTCAGGGTTGCCAATTGCAATACACGCCCAAATCTCGGAGCGAATAGGACAACCCATACCCTCTATGTAATAGTCATTGCAAAACTTACCCGAGTATGGAGGCATTATACCGCGCTCATAGTTTTTACGCATTACAGCGTATTCTCCCGGAGAATAATCACAGTTTTCAACGAACCTTTTCAAAAGGTCTTTCGATGTAAAATTGTATCCTTTTTGTTCTAATACATCGAGCCACAAAACTTGCAGGTCAAGGTCATCATTTGGCATATCGGGGTTAATCATTTGCGGCAAAAACGGTAAATCAAGCGGCATTTTAACACCTTCGTGCGGTGCGCCTATATTTCCCGAAATTGCTTTTCCAAGAAAACAACCGTAAATTTTATCAAGATACTCGTTGTATGAAATCTTTTTCATAATCTCACCTCATAATAAATTATAACATATAGAATTTAATTTTTAATAGGTAAATTTAACATTGTTCGTAGGCTTTTTTTACATCGCATTGACTTTTTTAAATATTTAATGTATAAAATTATTAGGTGATTTTATGAATAAAATATATCAGCCTTTCGAAAAACTTTCAAAAGGAATTCTAAATCAACAAGGTATTATATTAGACAAGTGCACATCAAGCTGGTCTTCCCCCGTTCACAAGCATAATTTTATAGAGATTGTTTATACATTTTCAGGTGATGTTACGCACTATGTAAACGGAAATGCATACGATGTTTCACGAGGAGATTTAATATTTATAAACTATAATCAAACACATGAATTTACCGTTCATAATGAGATGTCGTTTTGCAATATTTTGATAGAGCCATCATTTTTATGTGAAGAACTTATAAACAGCTTTAATGCATTAGATATTTTAAAGCTATCATTGTTCTCTGATTTTTCAAACGAAACATTAAATTTTGCGCCACACGTTCATTTTGAGGGTGACGAATTAATTGCTTTAGAGCAACTAATTAACAATATGGTCAGCGAATTTGAAAGCAAAAAAATCGGCTATAAAAGTGTTTTAAAATCGATGTGTGAGCAGTTATTCATATACATATTTAGACAAATGCGCTCATCAAGTGATAATTTGCAAATTTTCGAACAAATTGATACACTGTCACCTCAAATTTTAAAATATATCGAAACCGAATCTTTTGAAAAAATTTCAATGACTGAGTATGCAAAAAGATGCTGCTACTCCCCTGCTTATTTTAGCAGAATTTTTAAAAAGTGCTTTGGTTGTACCTTTTCTGAATTTGTTAAACAAAATCGTATTGAAAAAGCAAAAGATTTACTTTTAAACACTAACGAAAGCGTTGATACTATAATGCGCAGTGTAGGATATACTGATAAGAAGCAATTTTATAAAGCCTTTGCAGAAAAATGCAACACAACACCCGGAGAATACAGAAAAAATAAAAGTAGCCTTTAGGCTACTTTTTTATTTTAATATTAATATCGCCGGTTGTTGTTTTAAGGTCACAAACACCGCCGGTATTTGTATTTGGAACACTTATGTCACCTGTTGTAACTTGTGTTTTAAAAACTTTATCAGATAATAACATGCCGTCTATGTCGCCTGTCGTCGTTTTAACAAAAATTTCTTTAGGGTCAATATTATCTAGTTTAACATCACCTGTAGTTAATGAGATATTAAGTTTATTTGAAAAATTATTTTTAACGATTACATCACCTGTTGTTGCTTTAACATTAGTGTTATTTACAACTGAGCAATCACAGTAAACATCACCTGTTGTATTTTTTATATTTACATCGTTGAATTTAAAATCAGCCGGAATTATTATATCACTTGTTTTAGTTTTAATATCTAATAAACCATATTCACTTTTCGGTAGATATACTGTTAGTTTATCTTGTAAATTAAAGCCAATATTTGGAATAATGCTACCACGAATGGGCTCAGTAATTTTTAATACACCGTCTTTAACAATCGCCGTAATACAAGTATCTTCTTCCTCAAAAGAATAAACCTTACAACTACCATCATTTGAAACAACAAACTCAATGTCAACAGTGACAACTTCAAGTTCAATATCGTTAAAATCTTCCGTGATTTCTATAGTATTTTCAACGTGTTTAATTGTATCTAATTTACTAAAATCGCCGTCACACACTCTAATTACACCTAATAGAGTCAGCGCTCCTAAAATCACAAGAATAGCGGCAATAACAAGCCAAACTTTTGTTTTTTTACTCATTTTGAACTCTCCTGTCTAATAAAAAGAGATTTAATATCAAAGGCAATTTTTTTAGTTAAAATAATAAGTCCTTTGGTACAAAGCTTGCATAAAAAGAAAAAGAATATTGAAAGTCCTGCAAGTAACAAACCAGCACTAATTGATGCAACGCCTGTAAGTATATTGCTATTAGGAATAAAATATATCGCCAATAAAAAGCCCGCAAGTGAACACGCAATAAACGATACCTCTACCGCCCATAACGAAATAATCACAACCCAAAACGATATGTAAATAGATAATATCACAGCAAATATAGCGATTAATATCGAAAGCCATATAGGCGAGCCTAAAATTAATAAAACAATCTCCCAAGCGGTTAATGCTCTATTAGATTTAATTTTTTCTTTAACAAGCGTGCTTACCGGAATATCAGTAATGATTTGACAAGCAATATCATCAATAGAACCAAGCTCACAAATTGCATCTTGCTCATCAGTACCGTCTTCAACGCGGTCATCAATCATTTCACTATAAAACAATAGGCTTTCTTTAATATTTTCGTCAGGTAAACCTTTAAGTTTTATGGCAAGCTTGGCTAAAAATTCGTTCTTATTCATTTCCCTCGTCCTCCTTAACAATAAATTGATAAATGGACATAATTTGTTTCCACTCATTTTTAAAATTTTGTATACGCATAAGACCAGCTTCGGTAATGCGATAGTATTTTCTAAGTCGCCCATCGTGCTCAACAGTTTTTACAGTGAGCATCCCCGACATTTCTAATCTTTTTAAAATTGTATATAAAGTTGATTCAGATAAGGCTACATACGGTTTTAAATCTTTAATTATTTTATATCCGTAAGAATTTTCATTTTTAATCGCCGCGAGCACACATACATCTAAAAGTCCACGTTTTAATTGAACATCCATGTAATACCTCCTTTTACATAATACATCGTATCACGATGTATTATGTTTGTCAATACTAAACAAAAAACAGCTTGAAAAATTTCAAGCTGTTTTAGTTTTAATTATTCCCACTCATTTTCGTGGTTCTTCTTTGGCTTATTTATGCCCTAAATATTATCCTAAACGGCAATTTTGAACCTGTTTTTCCACCCATTATTTCATTTATCAAAATTTTTGTTGCAGAAAAAGTTGCAAAATCGCCTGCGGAATTGTGTCAGGTGGTTGTGATGCAACTGCTTGTTATAACAGGTATGCGTTTATCTTCCGCTGATCTGACAGCGGCAATAGATACGGCTTCCGAGGAATGCCAGCAGCGATGCGACGACAACGTAGATCAAAGGAACGATTTGAT
>JAZNXL010000006.1:0-6597 GCA_045593905.1 Eubacteriales bacterium | reverse complement strand
CACGCCCCTCAAACGTGCGCGTCTGCCAATTCCGCCACTCTCGCGAACGATTTATAGTATAGCAAACAAAATTTAAAAAGTCAACACAATTTTTTAAAATTTTATAATCTTTTTTTAATATTTTTAAATACAGCTATTATTGACATTTTTAAATATTAAATATATAATTTTTTAGTTAATATATTTATGTATTTGGTGAGTAATGTTTAAAAGCTTAATTGGTACAAAACAATTTTATAAAAAAATACTTGTTCTAATGCTGCCAATAATGATACAAAATGGAATTACTAACCTTGTTAATCTTTTAGATAATATAATGGTAGGTTCGCTTGGAACCAACCAAATGACAGGCGTTGCAATTTCAAATCAGTTAATTTTTGTTTTTAACCTTTGTATTTTTGGTGCCGTTTCAGGTGCGAGTATTTTTGGCGCACAGTTTTTTGGTAAAGGTGACGACGACGGCTTAAGACATACTTTAAGATATAAACTGATTTTTTGTGTTTTTCTTACTGTTGCCGCAATATTTGTATTTTTTAATTTTGGAAACAGTTTAATCGGTTTATATTTAAAAGGCGAGGGCACTGTTACCGATATTTTAGCTACCTCAAAGTATGCTCAAGGTTATCTTAACATTATTTTAATTGGGCTTATTCCTTATGCAGTTTCACAAGCTTATAGCGGTACTTTAAGAGAAACCGGCAAGGCAACTCCGCCAATGGTTGCCGGTCTTGTGGCTGTTGTTGTTAACCTTGTGTTTAACTACATTTTAATTTTTGGTAAATTTGGTGCACCAAAGCTTGGTATTTACGGCGCGGCAATTGCTACTGTATTATCGCGATTTGTTGAGCTTGCAATAATAGTTTTATATACGCACCTTAATTCTAACAAGCTTTCCTTTGCAAAAAGCTTGTTCAGGTCTTTTAAAATACCCAAAAAGCTTATTATTGATATTACACTTAAAGGAATGCCGCTCTTGATAAATGAAACATTGTTTGGCTTGGGTATTGCGGCTATTAATCGTTGCTATTCTTTAAAAGGTTTAGAGGTTGTTGCTGCCAATAACATTAACCAAACATTTTTTAATTTTTTTGCGGTTGTATTTTCGGCTGCAGGAGCAGCTATTACAATTATTTTAGGTCAAATGCTCGGTGCTAACAAAACTAAAGAGGCAAAGGACTCGGCGTTTAAACTAATTGCGTTTTCAGTGTTTGTAAGCACAATTTCTGCTGCAGTGTTTTTTGTTGCTGCGCAGTTTATACCAATTTTTTACAATACTACCGACGAGGTAAAACATCTTGCTACAAACCTTATGCGAATTTGCGCTTTGTTTATTCCGTTTGATGCGTATTTTCACGCGGCGTATTTTACAATTCGCTCAGGTGGTAAAACAATAATTACAATTTTGTTTGATTCTTGCTTTATTTGGTTTGTATCATTTTTAACAGCGCTGTTGCTTTGTAAATACAGTTCGCTTTCTATTCTTGCTATTTACGCCATTTGCCAATCATTAAACATTATAAAGTGTGTAATTGGTTATGTTTTGGTAAAAAGCGGAATATGGATAAAAAACATTGTCGATAATTAAGGAGTATGCTATGAAATGGTTAATTGCTTCTGACATTCACGGTTCGGCTTATTACTGTGAAAAATTAGTTAATGCCTTTAAAAAAGAAAATGCCGATAAAATGCTTTTATTAGGCGACATACTGTATCACGGTCCAAGAAACGATTTACCCTGCGAATACGGACCCAAAGGTGTTATTTCGCTTTTAAACGATATGAGCGATAAAATCATTTGTGTTCGGGGTAACTGTGATACAGAGGTTGACCAAATGGTTCTTGATTTTAACGTTCTTGCCGATTATGCAATAATTTGCGATGGTGACGTTACGATTTTTGCAACTCATGGTCACAAATTTAATAACGATAATCTGCCAAGCCTTAATAAAGGCGATGTTTTATTAAACGGACATACCCATATACCTGCTTGTGACGATATGGGCGATTATCATTACTTAAACCCCGGCTCTGTTTCAATTCCAAAACAGAACAGTTGGCACGGATATATTTTATTTGAAAACAATAAATTTACTTTTAAAGATTTTGATGGAAGCATCAAAAACTCTATACAATTGTGAGGTGCTATATGACAACAAGAATTGCTATTGCAGGCTACGGAAACTTAGGCAGAGGCGTAGAGTGCGCTATTTTACAAAATGACGACTTAGAGCTCTATGGCATTTTTACGCGCCGTGACCCTTCGACAGTTAAAACACTTACTAATGCAAATGTTTATAATATCAACGATATTTTAGACCATAAAGAAAATATTGATGTTGTTATTATTTGCGGCGGCAGTGCAACCGACCTTCCAAAACAAACACCGTATCTTGCTGAACATTTTAATGTAATCGACAGTTTTGACACACACGCCAAAATTCCCGAACACTATAACAATGTTGATTTATCGGCAAAAAAATCGGGTAAAATCGCAATGATTTCAGGTGGCTGGGACCCCGGTATGTTCTCAATCAATCGTTTGTACGGTGAAGCAATTTTACCAAACGGAAAAGATTACACTTTTTGGGGCAAGGGAGTAAGCCAAGGCCACTCTGATGCTATAAGAAGAATTGATGGCGTTTTAGATGCAAGGCAGTATACAATTCCTATTGAGTCGGCGCTGCAAAAAGTAAGAAATGGTGAAACCCCTGAGTTCACTACACGCGAAAAGCATTTAAGAGAGTGCTTTGTTGTTGTAAAAGAGGGCGCTGATAAAGAAAAAATTGAAAACCAAATTAAAACAATGCCAAACTATTTTGCCGATTATGATACTGTTGTTAATTTTATTTCAAGGGATGAAATGAGCAAAAATCATTCTACACTTCCTCATGGTGGATTTGTTATAAGATGCGGTAAAACAGGTCTTGACCTTAATAACTCACATATTATTGAATATAGTTTAAAGCTCGATTCAAACCCTGAGTTTACGTCTTCTGTTTTAGTCGCTTACGCAAGAGCAATTAATAAAATGTCAAAAGAAGGTTTTTCTGGCTGTAAAACAGTTTTTGATGTTGCACCTGCATATCTATCACCAAAATCAAACGAAGAATTAAGAAAAACAATTCTATAATAAAAAGGCTATCACTAATCTGATAGCCTTTTTAATTTTTAAAATGCCCAAACGCCGTCTTTGAAAATTTCAATTTTTTTGCCTGATTTTGTAATGCCTACGATTGATAAATCTTCGCTGCCAATCATAAAATCTTCGTGAACGATTGAGTCGTTTATGCCCATTTGTTTACACTCTTCAAAGGTCTTTTGCTCATAACCTTTAACACAGTTGTTAAAACCCGCACCAAGTGCTAAGTGGCAACAAGCGTTTTCATCAAAAAGTGTATTATAAAATAGTAAGCCTGACTCGTTGATTGGAGAATTATAGGTGACAAGAGCGCACTCGCCAAGATAAGCCGCATTTTCGTCCATCTCAATGAGTTTGCCAAGCAGGTCTTGGTTCTTTTCAGCCTCGTATTTAACAACCTTGCCGTCTTTAAATGTTAGTGAAAAGTTTTCGATTAGTTGCGACTGATAACTAAGCGGTTTGGTTGAGTAAACAATACCCTCGGCAACACCTTTTTTGGGGGATATAAATACTTCTTCGGTGGGAATATTAGCGTTATACTCAATTCCTTTAGTAGTTGTGCCAACACCACCTAAAAACTCGGTTCCGTCAATTAAGCCCACTTTAAGATTTGTGCCGTTTGAAGATTTGTATTCGAGATATTCAAGCTCTAAACTGTTAAGATATTTACATTTTTCTTGTATGTTTTTGTTATGCTCATTCCACTGTGAAATCGGGTCCGTATCAGCTCTTGAACAACTTAAAATCGCATGCCATAGCTTTTCAACGGCTTGTTTTTTGCTCAAGTCAGGAAATAGCTTTTTTGCCCATTTAATGCTTGGAACCGCTGCAATACACCATTGGTATTTATTATCCATTTCGTCTCTGTAAGGCTTAAAAGCTTTACGGCGTATTTGTAATGCTTTTGACATTTTAACCTGATTTACGCCCTTAAGACCGTCGGGGTCTTCAGATAAAATATAAATCATTACTGGTAAAGTGTTTTTATAATGCTTAATTTGTTCGATTTCCCAATCAAAAACATTTGAAAGTTCTTTTTGTGACTTGTGACGAACATTAAGTTTTGTAAGCGGTTGATGTGTCCATTTAACGTCAACGCTTAATGCGCCGGCTTTATAACACTCGTCAACTAATATTTCAATAAACTCGGGTTGGTCAAGTTCACTATTGATTATAACGGGTTGATTTTTTTGAATGTTTGCACCTTTTTGTGCAATAAGTCTTGCATACTGTCTTAGTTTTGTTTTTTGCATTGCAGTACCTCCTTTTTATTATATTTTATCATACAACTTTAAAAATATAAAGTAAATAAAAAAGATGCAGTAAAACTGCATCTTTTTATTATATTATTTATTCCACAACCAAGGAGAAATTACGAATGAATCAACATTTGAAAAGCTTTCAAATATTTTGTTCATTGTAGCATCAGACAGTTTGTGTGTGTTAAAGAGCTTAAGGTTGTCTTCAACCTGTTTTACAGATTCGCTGCCGATAACAAGTGAATCAACACCTACCGAATCACGAATAAATGCAAGTGCGAGCTCGCCGACGGTCATATTTTCGTCGTTTGCAATTTCTTCTATTTTTTCAAGATAGGGAATAGCTGCATTCAGTTTTGTGTCTTTTAAATCGGCTTTGTTTTTAAAGAAAAGACCTTGTAAATAAACGCTTCTTACAAAAACTGAAATGCCTGATTTGTGCATTTTTTCGATTGTTCCGTTAAGTATAAGCTTATTGTCGAGTATATTCATAGGTAACTGCACGGCATCAAAAGCACCACAATCAATAATATCGTTTGCACAGTCTTTTGTTGAGAGTGAGATACCTGTGTTTTTAATAAAGCCTCTGTCTTTAAGCTTTATAAGTGCCTCGGTAAGCTTAGAACCGTGGTCAAAATAGTTTTTCTCTGTATGGCTCATAAAAATCGGAATACAGTCAATCGAGAGCTTTTTAAGCGATTTTTCAGCAAACGCTTCGAGTGAACCGTAAACGTCTTTTTCATCTTTTGCTACATTGAACTTGGTACAAATTTGAAACTGTTTATCGGGATTATTTTTGATAAACTGACCGATGATTTGTTCACTTTTGCCGTAGTCGTCAGAAGTATCAAGAACAGTAACACCGCCGTTGTATGCAGCTGTTAAAATGTCGTAGCTTTGCTGTTCGGTAGGCATACCGGCGCTGTTGTTAACACCGTAGTTCATACCTAGCTGAACTGTGCCGAGAGTCATTTTTGAAATATTAATATTGTTTTTGTTTGAGTATTCCATAGTTGACTCCTTATTTTGCAGTATAACCACCGTCAACGGGGATTACAGCACCTGTAATGTATGCTGATGCATCTGATGCCAAAAAGATTAAAGCACCCATTATGTCGCTATCATTTGCCATTCTGCCAAGGCAAGTTGAAGCGTTATATCGTTTAACAAACTCTTCGTGTTGATTGTTGAAAAATCCGCCAAGCTCTAAAACGTTACATCTAACATTGAATTTACCGTAGTGACTTGCAAGGTAGCGTGTATAGTTTGTCATACCACCCTTGTGGAAGAAGTAGTCGGGAACGGCACCGTCTTTGCACATATCAGTACCTTCGTAAAGATTATAATTTGGACCTAAAAGCCCCATATATGAGCCGATATTGATAATTGAACCGCTGCCTGCCTTTGCCATCTCGTTACCAAATGCGCGTGAGATAAGGAATAAACCGGTTGCATTAATTGTCATACTCTTTTCGAAAGCTTCTTTTGAGTCTGAATAACCTTTCATTGTTCTAAGAACTGAGTTGTTAACAAGTATGTCAACCTTTCCTTCTTTTGCAATAACCTCGTCTTTAAGCGCAATGATGCTGTCTTCGTCGCCTAAGTCAAGATATGAAACAACAACATTGTAGCCCATTGCGTTAAGCTCGTCAGCATACTCCTGATTTGCTGCAGTGTTACGTGATGCCATATAAACTTTTGCGCCTGCCATTGCGAGTGCTTTAACAAGTTGTCTGCCATAAAGGCCTGCGCCACCGCTTATAACGGCTACTTTGTTTTTAAGTGAAAACATTTCCATTGAGATACACCATCCTTTTTTGGTTTATATCTTAATTTTAAATTACTTTTTTAAAAATTGCAATCATATTTAATGACATTTGTTTAATTCTTTTGTCATTAAAAACTAAACTTACAGGTTAGTCCAATATACGTCCGTTGGTAGAAATTGTAACAACTCTCCACGGAATAAATTTTCCGCTTGCTTGCAATGCTCTTTTTACAGCATTTTCAATACCGCTGCAGCAAGGTACTTCCATCCGCACAACCATTACACTTTTTAGGTTATTGTTCGCAATAATCTGCGTAAGCTTTTCGGTATAATCCCCTTCGTCAAGCTTTGGACAACCGATAAGGGTAATGCGATTATGGATAAATTCGTTGTGGAAATTTCCGTATGCAAAGGCTGTACAATCTGCCGCT
>JAZNXL010000005.1:0-5269 GCA_045593905.1 Eubacteriales bacterium | reverse complement strand
TGCATAGTCAACGTATTCTTTATACCACTCGTCTTTTACAACGTCGGTAAATACGGTTGAGGTGTCCTTGAGCGCGGGTGCGTCTGCCGGTTGTTCAACAAGAGTATAAATACTGAAGTGGTCGGTTTCAAACTGTGCAATGCCGTTCTCATCAACCTCTACGTCATAAGGTGTTACGTTATCGTTTTCGTCAACGTAGAGGGCAACGAGTGTTTTGCCTTTAAGCTCGTCAGTCACGGGGATTTTAACCAAAAACTTGCCGTTTTGGAGCTTGGTTACGTAGTCGCCGAGTGTGTTTGAATAGAGTTTTAAGTCGTAGGTAAGCTCGGTATCAACGTCTAAAATTTTAATAATTCTTTCATAAGCCTCGCCTGATGTAAGCTTGCTTGCATCAACCTTGGTATCAAGCGGGATTTCAGATGAATCAGAGCTTATTTCAACCTTTGACACAACGTCAGCGGTTGTGTAGGTGGGTGCTTTCATTTTTGCGCTGTTTGGAACGATTAAAAGCATTTGCTCGCCTGTGCCGATTGATGCTACAAAGTAGTGTTCAATAGCCGATACGTCAAAGTCTTGCCATTCGTCAACATATCCGCAATAATCATAAATGTCTTCAAAAAGACCGCCGTAGTAAAGGGTAACCTTACCCTCGCCTACATAGTCGTCAATACGTTTTTGAGCAGCCGCCATAAGCGCGTCTTTTGTGGTTGCGGTGCTGTCGTCAACGTAGATTACGTGCTGTGCAGTTGCGCCGAACGGACCGAATACGTCATAAGCGATGTCGTTGTAAATAAACACGCCTTCGCCAAGCGCCGCGGTCTCGAGCATTTCGTCCCAGCCCATGCCTGTGCCTGTGTCAAAGCTTACTGAAATGTTAGAATTGTTTAAAAACTCTTTAAGCTCGCCCGAGAAGTTTGCAATATTCTGAACGGGCGACATATCGTTATTTGATGCATAGCACGAAAGCCAGTAGTTAACAACCTCAAGGTCGGTTACTGCAAAGGTCTGTTCGTCTTCTATTAATGACGAGTAGCCTTTAACAGTTTCTAAAACGCCTTCATCGCCGCCTGTAAACTCAACGTCAATGCCCTCGTACTCAGATACAAGCTCGTATGTTTCAAGGTCGTAAATGCTGATTATTGTTTTACCGTTGTCAACACCGTTACAGTACAATTCAAGCGTATCGGTTCTAAATTTTGAAAGGTACCAGTTGGTGTATGAGTAAGACTCCCAAGCGTCTTCGGGTTTTACTGACGGAACTTTGATTTTGCCGTCGGTAAGCGCTTTTGACAAAATAAGCGGATAAACAACACCTGTTTGTGAGTCAACATATTGCTCAGAGTCAATATATCCACTTATATCCTCTGAGAATGCGCCCGAGTCAACTTTAACGTTGCCAAGGTCTTTACCTGCGCCAAAAGCGGCTTTTTGTGAATCGGTGTTTTTAACTGTGATTGTGTTGTCGCCTGTTGTTTTGATAGCGCCGATATTGTTGCCGCGCAGGTCGATTGTAATATCATTACCACTTGCAAACTCGTCGTTTGCATAATAGTCGGGTAACAGTTTAAGGTCATCGGCAATAACAACGGTTTCGCCGTCATCGGCAGTTTCTATAAGGTCTTTAAGATATTTTTTATAAACGCGTGTGCCATCGGCTTTTTTGATATAGCCATCAACAACACAGGTGGTTATATTATCAATATCGTTCTCGGTAACGGTATCGTTAATTTCAATATTCTCACCAATAGTAACAGTGCTTTGGTTGCCTGCGCCGTTAATGTTAACGGGTGTGCAGTTATCACCATCAGCAGTGATTGAGCCGTTGCCTTCAACGGTCACGTCAATATCGTAGCCCTCGTTAATTAAGATTGCGCCAACGTTGTTATTGTTTACAAGCGGAAAACTGTTGTGCACCATAATACTTGACCAGCTTTGCAAAACGAGCTCACAGTCGTTAAACGGAATAAACGGAACGAAGCCCGAAACTGTTGAGCCGTTAAGCTCAACACGCGCGCCGTCAGCATTATAAACGGTTATGCCGTAGTTTTGGGGCGCGTTGATAGACGAGTTAAAAAATCTTACAACCGAATTATTACCGCTTACAAAAACGGTGTAGTTACAGGTTGCAGCGCCCGGGTTATAGTTTACCCTGAAGTTATAAAACTCCGCATTACCAAGTGTTTTTATGCGCACTGCCGACGTATATGTTATATAAAAACCGTTGCCGTCAAGCACCGTGCCTGCGGGTAAATCAACGTTTGTATTAAGGTCAACGTTGTTTGTAAGCACAATACGCTCACCCATAACGTTTACGTTCGAGGCACCGAACGCAGCTATTACGTCGGTATAGTCAATAGTTGCCGCCATACAAAACGGTGTAAGGCAGGTAAACAGCATTAATACCGATAGAATAATGGATAGTGATTTTTTGAACATATTATCTCCTCCTTTATAGTTCTATAGTATAATATTTTAGGTAAAAATTCAATAAAAAAAATCGCACAAAAGTGCGATTTTTTATTTATTTTACATATTCTGAATGGAATTTTGCAAGGATAACGCTACCCTGAGCGCGTGTTGCGGTATCTTGCGGACCGAAGTAGGTTTTTGAGTTAAGCTCGTAGCCAACAACAATACCTGCTTTTTGACAAGCGGTAACTGCTGATTTTGCCCAATCACCAATTTTGTCAGCATCGGCAAAGTCGATAGCAGCTTTATCGTCTTTTAATGTTACTTTTGCAAACTCTACATAGTTTGCAAGCATTTTGCAAAGCTCCTGACGGCTTACGGTAGCATTTGGTTTAAATGTTCCGTCCTCGTAGCCTGCAACAACGCCGTTTTTCTTTGCCCACTCAACAGCCTTTGAGTAGTACTCGCCTGCTTTAACGTCGGTAAAGTCGGGTTTTGCGTCTTTGTTAGCGTCGGCGCCTGTGTCGATGCCGTGGATACGTGCAAGAACTGTAACAAACATACCGCGTGTAAGCGCCTCATCAACGCCGTACTCAGTTTCGCTCATACCAACAAGAAGCTTGTGTGAGTATGCATAGTCTACATACTCTTTATACCATTCGTCTTTTGCAACGTCGGTAAATATTTCTTTGGTATCAACAATTTCTACCTCGGGTTCGGGTTTGGGCTGTTCAACCTCTTTTTTGGTGTAAACAGCTGTAATAACGGTGTCGGCTGTTATATTTGTGCCATCGCTGTTCCATTTACCTGTAAAGCCATCTTTTGCAGGAACCTCGGGAACGGTTTCAACGTTTGCGCCCTCTTGAACATAAACAACTGCCACAGTATTATCGTCTGCAACATAGGTTACGGTAAATACCTCTTTTGTAAAGTCAATACCAATAATGCCCTCGGTTGCTGTAGAGCTGATAGCAAAGCCCTCGGCGAGTAATTTGTCTTTATATTCAGCGCGGAACTTAAGGCTTGGATTATCAGCGGGGTCAAAGCCCATAATAACGGCTGTACCTTTGGTTTCAATTTCGGCATCAATAGTAACAGTTAAGTTTTTAATGCTGCCTTTTATTGAGCCAGCAACCATCTGCTGTGCAAGACCCTCGGTAGACTCAGCTACAACCTTTCCGCCTGTTACGGTAATTATAATATCTTCTCCACCTGCGGCGATAGTTGCAAATGAATTGCTGCCATTATCTTTATAAATGTTGATACCTGTAAGGTTACTGTCAGTCACGGTTACATTACTGCCCGAACCGTAGGTTGCAACAGCACCATAGCCTGTAAGGTCACACTGGTCAACGTTAACAACTGCAGCGCCTGCCGATGTTGCAACATGTACTGCATAATGTGTTTCACCGTAAACGGTTACATTATTAAGGTTTGTTGTACCTGCTTTGTTAATAATGTTAATACCGCGCTGACAACCGCCTTTAGCTTCAACAACAAGGTCGTTTATAGTAACCTGGGCTGTGGTGTCAACATTAATAGCGCGGCTTGCAGTTGATATAAGCTTGTAGCCGTTACCGTTAATTGTAACTGCGCCGTCAATTGTAATAATATCGGTTTGAGTAATGTTGTTTATAATTTCAACAGCTTTGTTGTCTTTTATTGCACGGTCGATTGCATCTTGCAAGGTTGTATAGGCATAATGCATATTATTATCGTAATGAATAATTGCAACAGGAGCAATAACTGTTCCGTTTATTACGGTTGCATCATCATAATCAACCCTGCCTGTTTTGGTAGCATTAAATATAGCCTGTGACTGTGCACCTGTCTCAGTTGTTGCACTAACCTCGCAGTTTGTAAGAGTTACAACAGTATTTTCAGCAGCAGTTTCGCCGTCATCGTTTAATACAATTGCTGCGTAGTCTTCAGCTTCAGAATAATCGTAGCTTATAAACTCGGTTGCAGTTGCGTTTACTTTAACGCCCTCGCCCCAAATATTAAGAGCAATAAGGCCTTTTAAAACGCTGTTCTCAATTGTAACCTCTGCGCCGTCAGAAGAGCCGGGCAGGTTAATAGCATAGGTTGCTTTGTCGCTTTTGTTCGATTCAAAAATAACGTTGCTTAAGTTAAGCTTACCGCCATTGTTAAAGTTAATACCGCGTTGAGCGTTGTCTGCAACAATTTCAAGCTCTGTAATGTTAACATTGTAAAGTTCGCTTGAAGATTTTATGTCAATAGCTCGGTTTGTGCCAGTATAAGTTAAGCAATTACCGTCACCGTCAATAGTAATTGACTTTGAAATAGTTATCGGCTGACTTTCGCTAACACTTGAAAGCAAATATACTGTGTCGCCATCTGCTGCAGCATTAATTGCCTCTTGGAGTGTTGAATACTCGGTGTCGCCTACTTTTGCCACATTTGCACCGCCGGCAAATGCAACAGTAGAAACAAGTGACATAAGCATACATACAGTTAGTATCATACTTATTATTTTTCTAGTTTTTAACATTTTGCTTGTCCTCCTTTTTTATTAAAAACTATATATTATATATTACAATATTTTATATTTAAATTCAATTATTATTTGTAACAAAAATTTTGACAAATTTTATACAAAACAAAAAACAGCCTAAAGGCTGTTTTTAGCGGTCAATACCTTCAACAACAAAGTTGATTGTTTTAAGTCCTGCCATAAATGTTTTAATATTATTAAACCTTAAGCGCAGCAGTTTGCTTTTTTGCAACAAGCTGAACTACAAGCACAGCCGCAACAAGCGCAACGCCGATAGCGTCGGTTACAATACCAGGGTAGATTAAAAGCAGTCCGCCAATGGCAGATGCAACGCGCTCATACCAG
>JAZNXL010000004.1:0-2482 GCA_045593905.1 Eubacteriales bacterium | reverse complement strand
AGGCGATACTTTCAGTAAAATCTTTGAAAAGTTGGGGTGTCATCTCGTAGGTCGTACGGGACACACTTTTAAGAAGATGATCGAATCTTATGAAAACAGCATGAAATAAGTTGTAGGTTACTGCAACTAACCGAATTTGGCGTCGGCAGTTAAATCTGTCGACGCTTTTTTAAGTCGCGAGTATATTTTTTAAAAAACACACTCAAACTAATAATATATTAATTAAAGAGGTGAATTTAATGTTTGATAAAATTTGTCTTATTCTCGCCATTATAGGTTGCCTTAACTGGGGTCTTGTAGGCCTTTTTAGTTTTGACCTAGTGGCTTGGATTTTTGGCGGTACCGGTGCGTTGCTAAGCCGCATTATCTACACTGTAATAGCTCTTGCTGGTGTATGGTGTATATCTTTGCTGTTTCGAAGCGAACATGCTCATCATCAGGTAGCTGATTAACCCTAACAAATAGCAAAATACCCCGATTGTCAATGAGACAGTCGAGGTATTTTTTTACCAATTTACCTGCCAGCGTTTTGAATATTTGCCGCTTGCATTTTTGTTTTCAATTTGGTCGTTGGTTTTTGAGTTTTTAACCTTTTCACTTAAAATTTCATCAAATTCTTGTGTATCAAGCGGAAGCTTAACAGGAACGCCGCCCTTCCAGCTTGAAAGATATGCTGCATTCGAAAGAGTTAATTCGTAAATACCGTCAGTACCGGGAGAAAGCAATTCTTCCCCGTGTAATACGGAATTTACATAATTTTGAATAATCTTTTTGTGTGCTTCGCCGTCTTTTGAACCGCTTACAAATTCTTCATATTCACACTTAATGCTTGGGAACAATTGCTCCGCATTAAAACAAATTTGACGCTCGTCATCAGGCAATTTCCACCATTTTAGCGTACCGTTTTCTACAACGATTTTGCCGCGAGTTCCCGAAATTTCAAGTCGGTTAGTACCGGGAAATTCACCGGTAGAGGTTATGAATACGCCTGTTGCGCCGTTTGAGTAACGGGTTTGTAAAATTACATCGTCTTCAACCTCAATATTATGGTATTTACCTACCTCACAGTTAGCCTGTACTTCTATAGGCATACCGCAAATCCACTGCCAAAGGTCAAGGTTGTGTGGTGCCTGGTTAAGCAAAACACCGCCACCCTCACCTGCCCAAGTAGCGCGCCAACCGGCTGAATCATAATAACGTTGTGTGCGATACCAGTTGGTAATTATCCAAACAGTGCGTTTAAGCTCACCTAACGCACCACTTTTTACAATTTCGCGTGCTTTGGCAAACACATCGTTTGTACGCTGATTAAACATAATGGCAAACTTTTTGTCAGTAGTCTTAACAAGCTCGTTAATGGCTTTGGCCTTGCTGACAGTAATATCTACCGGCTTTTCAACCAAAACATTAAGTCCTGCGCGCAAAGCATCCATTGCTATATCACAGTGCAGCTTGTGCGGTGTGGCAACAATTACGGCATCTATAAGACCGCTTGCAAACATTTTTTTATAATCGTCAAAAACCTCGACACCTGCCAAGTTTTCTTTACAAAAGGCCTGACGATCGGGCGAAATGTCGCATACTGCTGATAACACTGCACCCTCTACCTTACCAGCAAAAAGTGTATTAGCATGTGCCGTGCCTATGTTACCGACACCAACAATACCTATACGAACTTTATCCATAGTAATACCCTCTTTTAAAGTTTCGCGCCGCCGTATGTACCGTTTGTATCTGCAAAGGTTGCTGTTACGTTTTCTTTCTTTTTAGATGTTGCAACGCGTTTCATAAGCTCTTCATAATAAAGGTCTTCGTCAAATGGAATTTCAACCTCACGACCCAAAAAGTCCGAAAGATGCATTGCATTTGAAAGGATAACGCCCTTAAGGCCTTCAGCACCTTCGGCAATAAGTGGTGTACCGTGCAAAATCTTGCCTGCCCAAGCGTTTACAACGCCAATGTGCTGTGGGTTTGTGCTTTCAATATCGATTTCAAGATTGTGTGTTTTAATAGAACCGAATACTTCGGTATTTGTTTTGGTAAATTCGGACTCTTTTACTTCAAACTCGGTAACTGTGAGCTTGTCATCTTCTACAACAAGCTTTGCACCATCCATTTGAACTTCAAAACGGTTGGTACCCTTACCGTCACCTGTTGTAGTGATAAATACACCTGTTGCGCCGTTTTCGTACTCAACAAATGTTGTTACGTCGTCGTCAACCTCAATGTCATGCCATTTACCGTACTTAATCTTTGACTGAACCTTAACGGGCATACCGCAAATCCACTGCCAAAGGTCAAGCTGATGAGGACACTGGTTAAGAAGAACACCGCCGCCTTCGCCTGCCCAGGTAGCGCGCCAATCGCTTGAATTATAATAAGCCTGTGAGCGATACCAGTTGGTGATAAGCCAGTTTGTACGACGGATTTCACCGTATTTGCCCGAGTGAACAAGCGCGTGCATCTTGCGGTAAACGGGGTT
>JAZNXL010000003.1:0-18236 GCA_045593905.1 Eubacteriales bacterium | reverse complement strand
TTCATTTTTTTAAAAGCAATAAGGCAAAAGACGAAGTCGGGAAATCCCGACCGCAGTATACGGCCTGGTAGTTCAGTTGGTTAGAACGCTAGCCTGTCACGCTAGAGGTCGAGGGTTCGAGCCCCTTCCAGGTCGCCATTTTTGCCTCTGTAGCTCAGTAGGTAGAGCAGGGGACTGAAAATCCCCGTGTCGGTGGTTCGATTCCGCCCGGAGGCACCAAAAAAGCAAGTCTTATGACTTGCTTTTTTTATTGCTTCTTCATTTGCTTAAAAAATATAAAAACTGCTAAAGCAGTGGTGATAATTGCGTATATTACAACAATTAATAAATGCGGATACGCCTTTGTAAATTCGCCGCTAATTATTGCTCTTTCAAGTTGCACAGCGTGATAAAATGGCAGTAGTTTGGCTGTTTTTAAAAAAGTTCCGCCAATTAGTTCTATCTCAAACCAAGTGCCTGAAAGCCATGCTGATAAGTTTGTGAGAAGTGCACCGCAAATACCACCAACCTGTTTTACATTAAAAATACTGCCGCATAACAGACCGAGTGAAATATAAAAAACAATTGTCGGTAGCATCATTAAAACAGCGTATAAAATATTAATAGAAATTTTCAAACCAAGTATAAGTGCAACAATATAACACAATATGCATTGTGCTATCGCAATTGGTATTAGAGGTAGCATATAACCTGCTATAAAATCGAATGGTTTTAGGGGAGTAGTGTATAGTCTTTGCAGTAATGAACTTTCTCTGTCTTTTGCAATTAATGTTGAAGAAAACAAAGTCATAAATGATAATCCAAAAATGGTAATTGCGGGCGTCAAACTGTCTATTTCAAATAAACTAACAGCGACTTTTGCTTGTATTGCGCTTAAAAGTAACAATAAAACAATAGGAAAACCTATTCCGAATGAAACATTGATTGGGTCACGTATTATTTCTTTTGCGCATCTTGTTGCAAAGGTGTATATTTTCATTTTGTTTTCTCCTTAATTATCGAAATAAAAGCTTGTTCAAAATTATTCGTCGATGTTTTATCAATTATTTCCTTTACAGTACCTACAGCCACTAATTTACCATCTTTCATAATTCCCACACGGTCAGATAAGCTCTCGGCTTCTTCCATGTAATGTGTTGTAAGTATGATAGTCATTTTGCCGTTTAATTCACGTATGATATCCCATAGTTGACTGCGTGCAATTACATCAAGGCCCAGTGTAGGTTCGTCAAGAAATAAAATTGATGGTTCGCTTATTAGAGCCATTGAAATACTCAAGCGGCGTTGCCAACCGCCAGACAATTTTCCGGCTTTTTTTGATAAAACGTTATTCAAGTTTAATTTATTTGATATTTCACTTATCTTTTCTTGTGTTTTAGTTTTTGAAAAGCCATAAGCACCGCAAATTAGCTCTAAATTTTCTTTAACAGTTAAATTAGGTGCAACTGCTGTTTCTTGCGGCGATACTCCAATATTTTGTTTAACATTAGACTTATTTGTAATAATGCTATAATTAAAAACATAAGCGTCACCGCTTGTTGGTTCTGTCAGGCACGAAAGCATTTTTATCAATGTGGTTTTACCAGCACCATTAACACCAAGTAATGAGAATAGTTCGCCTTGCTTAACCTGTAAATTAACATTATTAACTGCTATTAAATTTTTGTATTTTTTCGTTAAATTAACCGTCTTTATTGCGTCCATATTTTTTATCCTTTCTTTAACCTGTAACTAGATTGTAACATTGTTTTTTAGATAAAATATATTTTTATACTATTCGGTGAGTTTTTTAAACTATTCGGTGTATTATTATCGTTTTATTGAAAATTACAATTAATATGATATAATGATAATGAAATCAAATATTATTTTTAGGGAATTGTTACGAATATATGATTTTGTATTACCGCTAATGTTTTACATGCTGAAATACTCGACTATATGTAAAGATTTTTTGCTTTACACGCGGCTTTCCACTTCGATACTTTTAAGGAGAAAAATATTATGCTTGGTGACATCATTATTAACTTAATGGAAATAATTGGTACAATTGCATTTTCTATTTCGGGCGCGCTTGTAGCAATTAGCTGTAGTCTTGATTTATTCGGAGTTGTTACAGTTGGTTGCATAACCGCTGTGGGCGGTGGATTGATTCGCGATGTTATTTTAAATAACGAACCACCATATATCTTTTTAAATCAACATATACTCTTAATTGCTTTTATTACATCAGTACTTGTATTTGCCTTTGCGTTTGTTAATTCAAAAAAATTTTATGGAATGCGCAGTAAAATTGAACATATAAATATGTTTTTTGATGCTCTTGGTCTTGCAGCATTTTCTATTACCGGTGTGCAGGTTGCCTCAAATTTGTTCGACAATTCAGTTATTGCCATTACAATGGGTGTTATTACCGGTGTCGGCGGTGGCTTGCTGCGTGATATACTGGTTAATGTTAAGCCTTATATTCTGACTAAGCATATTTATGCTGTTGCGTCAATTTTAGGTTGCATAATCTACTATGTTTTAAGTGTTAAGTTTAACCATATTTACCTTGGCACAATCATTTCATTGGTTGTTACAATTTTAATACGTATTTTGGCGGCTGCGTTTAGATGGAAATTACCAAAAATAAATTTTGAAAATTCGGAGAACAACAATTGAAAATTGCGTATATTGGCATTGATTTATTAATAACAACTCTTTATTCGTTTTTTAAACAAAACTGCGAAATAGTTAAAATTTTCACTTGCGAAACTGATAATAAAACAGAGTTTAATACACAAATTATTAATTTTGCAATTAAACACGATATTCCTTTTAGCGTTTCGCCTATTACAGTTAATGATTTAGAACAACTTAAAAGCAATGGCGTAGACTTTGTAGTTAGCGCGGGATATTATCACAGAATTCCTACCACGGTAGATATACCTATAGTTAATTTTCACCCTTCGCTTTTGCCTGAGGGCAGGGGCGCGTGGCCGATGGCGGTATCTATTTTGAATGAGCACAAATACTCAGGTGTTAGCGTTCATAAGGTAGTTGATAAGCTTGATTGCGGCGATATTTTGCTACAACAAAAATTTAAACTGTCTGAACGCGAGAATCATAGCTCTTTTATGAAAAAAGTTGATAACGCTATAAAAAAACTTGTTCCAACACTTTTGCATGATTTCAAGGAATTGTTTGATAATGCTCTGCCTCAGTTTGAAGGTAGTTACTGGGAATTACCTTCAAAAGCCGACTGTACTATCACAAGCGATATGTCATATTTCCAAATTGATAAAATATTCAGGGCATTTTATGGATATGAGGTATATTTTACTGATGATACAGGTGAGTATGAATTAATTTTTGCTTCTATCAAAAAACATAAAAATTTATTCAAAAAGCCCTTTAAATCGCTGCCGCAGGGGTATATTTATTCAAATATTATAAATGTTATAAAAAACTATTGAATTTTCAAATTTATAAGACTATAATACAAAAGGTTTTATAAAGGAGGATTAAGATAATATGCAAACATTGTTGTGTTTATCAATTGCTTTATTTGCAGGTTTAATGTTATCGCGTCTTGCAAAGCTAGTGAAATTACCTGCTGTAACGGCTTATCTTGTTGCCGGAATTTTAATAGGTCCGTATCTTTTAGGTCAGCTCGGCTTAAAAGGCGTTGGCTTTATTAATCTTAGCGACGTTAAATCATATTCAATAATTTGTGATGTTGCACTCGGTTTTATTGCTTTTTCAATTGGTAACGAGTTCAGACTCGCTTCACTCAAAAAAATCGGAAAACAAGCTACTATTGTTGGTGTTTTTCAAGCAGTACTTACAACAATCATTGTTGATGCTGCATTAATTGGACTGCACTTTATAATTCCTGATAAGTTACCACTTACATCTGCTATAATCTTAGGTGCAGTTGCTTCTGCTACAGCGCCTGCTGCCACTTTAATGGTTGTTCGTCAATATAAAGCGAAAGGCCCTGTTACAGATATTTTACTTCCTGTTGTTGCTCTTGACGATGCAGTTGGTTTGGTGTTGTTTTCGGTTTCATTTGGTATTGCAAAAGCATTACTAATGGGTAAAATCGATGTAATTTCAGTTATTGTCGAACCAATAATCGAGGTTGTTTTATCACTTGGTCTTGGTGCAACAATGGGCGCATTGTTTACATACTTTGAAAAAATGTTTCACTCTCGCTCTAAACGTCTTTCAATGTCGGCAACTTTTGTTTTATTAACAGTTGCAATTTCAATGCTCAAGTTTGAGGTGTTTGGAATACACGTCGGTTTCTCTTCGCTGTTAACTTGTATGATGCTTGGCACAATCTTCTGTAATATATGTGATTTTTCAGAAGAGTTGATGGACAGGGTTGATAGATGGGTAGCACCAATACTGATTTTATTCTTTGTTTTAAGTGGTGCTGAACTTGAGCTTTCAGTATTTAAAGATTATCATATTGTTATAATCGGAATAGTATATATCACTTTCCGTTGTATAGGTAAATATTTTGGTGCATCAATCAGTTCAAGAGCGAGTAAATGTGACGAAAATATAATTAAATATCTTGGCATTACATTGTTTCCACAGGCAGGCGTTGCACTTGGGATGGCAATTAAGGCTGCCGAGATTGGTCCCGCCGGTGAGGTTGTAGCAAACATTACACTTTTCTCGGTTTTAATTTACGAACTTATCGGTCCGTATCTTACAAAAATCTCGCTTTTGAAAGCAGGCGAAATTAAACCCGAAGGCAAAACAAGTGCAAGACAAATTGCAAAATAACATTAAAAAGAACCGCAAAATGCGGTTCTTTTGTTTTTATTATCAACATAAACTATAAATATAATTTTTTTGTTGTTTTTGTATTGACAAAACTAAATCGATGTGATAAACTAACAATCGTCGCTGATAACAGCGGTTTAACGCGGCCTGGTAGTTCAGTTGGTTAGAACGCTAGCCTGTCACGCTAGAGGTCGAGGGTTCGAGCCCCTTCCAGGTCGCCATTTTTTCGCCTCTGTAGCTCAGTAGGTAGAGCAGGGGACTGAAAATCCCCGTGTCGGTGGTTCGATTCCGCCCGGAGGCACCACCGAGACAAAAACAAAGTTTTTGTCTTTTTATTTTGGTGCCATAGCCAAGTGGTAAGGCCAAGGTCTGCAAAACCTTTATTCATCGGTTCAAATCCGATTGGCACCTCCAAAAAGAAACACTTCCTTTTAGGGAGTGTTTCTTTTTGTATTGTAAATTCCGTGTTGCTCTTTGTGCAAACATGTGCTATAATACACTGACGAACTTATAGAATATAGAAATGCCGAGGCGATATTATGGAGATTTTCAGACTCACGCTCAGCCAAATGTTAATGATGTTTACACTGATTTTAGTTGGCTTCTTTTTACGCAGAAAAAATATTATACCTGAAAATACAGCCACCTCACTTGCAAAGTTAGAGACGTTCGTTTTTGTTCCATGTCTTTCATTGTATAATCAGATAACACAGTGTACTGTAGAGAATTTTAAAGATAATTCCGTTCTAATGTTGTATGGTTTGGTTATTGTTGTTGTTGCAATTTTACTTTCTTATCCACTGTCGAGACTATTTGTTCAAAAAACTTCCGGTACACCTGAAAAACTGTATCAAAGGAATATATATAAATACGCCATGACATTTGGAAATTATGGCTTTATGGGCAACTTTATTATTCTTGGAATCTGGGGGGACGAGTTTTTTTATAAATATTCTTTGTTTGTGTTTTTTGTTGGAGTCTTGTGCAGTTCGTGGGGTTTGTACATACTTATACCGAAAGAGCATGGTGTGGGCATTTGGAAAAATCTAAGAAAGGGACTTTTAACTCCACCGCTTATTGCTTTGGTTGCAGGTATGGCGATTGGTTTGTTGGGATTAAGCAAATATGTTCCAGATTTTATTGTCAGGGTATTTGATAACGCGGGAAAGTGTCAGGGACCTGTGGCCATGGTGCTTGCCGGAATTGTAATTGGCGGATATAATTTCAAAAGTCTATTAAAAAACAAAAAAGTTTATGTAGCATCGCTTTTACGTTTGGTTGTTATTCCTGCGGCGATGATGCTTATTTTAAAGCTACTTGGAATAAACGACGAGATAATGACGCTTGCTTTAATTGCTTTTGCTACCCCGTTGGGACTTAATACGATAGTTTATCCTGCCGCATATGGTGGCGACACCAATACGGGCGCTTCTATGGCAATGATTTCACACACGTTGTCGGTAGTGACGATTCCTTTGATGTATCTTATCTTTATTGTATTGTTATAAATTCAGATTTGTATTACAATTTAAACCCGATTGGTATTCAATCGGGTTTTTATTATTATAAAATTGACTATTATATAATTTAATGATATAATAATTAAATAATTTTTGCATGGAGTATAAGATGGATAATATTTTAAGAATTGTAGAAAAAAATGGTGCTTTTAGAGCGTTTGTTGCTGATACAACTGAACTTGTAGGTAAAGCGGTTGATATACATAATTTATATCCCGTTGTTGCAGCGGCTTTTGGTAGAACTTTAACAGCTGCATCAATTATGGGTGTTGACCTTAAGAGTGAGCTTGAAAACATCACTGTTCAAATAACAGGTGACGGACCTATAGGTAGTATTGTCACCGTTGCTGACCATCTTGGTAATGTAAGAGGTTATGTTGAAAACCCATATGTTGATTTACCGCTCAAAAACAACAAGCTCGATGTTTCTGCTGCAATTGGCAACGGACACCTTGCAGTTGCAAAAAAGTTGATAAATGCCGAACCATACGTTGGTAGGGTAGAGCTTCAAACGGGTGAAATTGCCGAAGATATAGCTTACTACTTTATGAGTTCACAGCAAACTCCTTCAGTTGTAGCTCTTGGTGTATTAGTTGATGTTGATTATACCATTAAAGCGGCAGGCGGTTATATGATTCAACTTTTACCCGGCGCTGATGATGAACTTATTACAAAGCTTGAGTGTAATGTTTATACTCTTGAATCAGTTACCGAAATGCTTTCAAAAGGCTATAGTACAACAAGAATGGCACGTGAGATTTTACTTGGCTTTGATTACGATATTTTAATGGAATACCATCCCGAGTATAAATGCAACTGTTCAAAAGAGCGTATGGACAGTGCTCTTATTTCACTTGGCAAAACTGAACTTGAAAAATTAATTGAAGAACAGGGTAGTGCTGAACTGAATTGCCATTTTTGTGCAAAGAAATATTCATATTCAAAAGAACAACTTATTTCATTACTTGAAGAGGCAAAGGGTAAATAAAATGTCTAAAGTTTTTAAATTAAGCTTATCACTTTTCTTTAATCAAATACTTGCAACTGTTGGCGGTTTTATGTGCATTATTTTTGTAAATCTTGTTGCAGGTGATACTATTGCAGCACAATTACTGTTCTTAGCAATAACAATGCCGTTTTTTATTTATATCAATTATAGAGCGTCTTTTACAGTAGCTTTTCACGATTCTGACCGCCGAAACAAACCCGAAAGTAACAACTATTTATATAAAGGCGCGCTTGCAGGTCTAATTTCAATTATACCGCTTATAATTTTGGTTTGTGTTTATTTGTATTTTTATTTTACAAATCAAATTCCCTGGGCAAATTTAATTAAAATTATTACGCGCATTTACTCTTTATATTACAATTTTCCTATGTGCAATATTTTTCCTAATCATTGCCCCGAAGTGCTTGTTTCTTCGCTATTTATTCCTATAATCTCGGCATGGCTCGGTTATATAGCAGGTTATAGAAATTTTTCAATTTATGATAAAATTTTAATTTATTTAAAAAGCCGTAAAAACTAATTTTTAATTTGTAAAATGAATATTGTGTATTGGTGATATATTTGAAAAACACAATATTTGTAATTTTAATTTTACTATTTAGTGCCGTAGCTATATCAATATCTTTTAATAGTTCTATAACTACAAACAACTTCAATTACGATATAATCATTGATGCCGGTCATGGACTTCCTGATGGCGGAGCGGTTGGTGTTGACGGAACATTAGAGTCCGATTTAAATTTGCAGTTTGCAAACAAGCTTTATAAAGTTTTAACTAAAAGCGGGTTTAAGTGCAAAATGATAAGAACCGACCAAAACTCAATTTACACACAAGGAAACTCAATTCACGCTAAAAAGGTATCTGATATACGAAACAGGGTTGAAATAGCTAAAAAACATAAATCAGCTCTTGTTATAAGCATCCATATGAATACTTTTCCATCTGCCGATGTTTGCGGTGCACAGGTTTTTTATTCTAACAATAACAGTCGCTCAAAAGATATTGCTTTTGAAATTCAAAACGTTATTAACCAAAATTTCAATAATAACAAAAAGGTTGAAAAGCCTATTGCTTCAAACGTGTATTTCTTTAACAATATTCCAAACGACTGCGTTTTAATTGAGTGTGGTTTTTTAACTAACCAAAATGATTTAGATAAACTTAAAGATGAGAGTTTTCAAAATGATTTTGTAAATGCAATAAGTGAGGCAATTACGTATAAAATTATCGGAGGGTAAGATGGCAGTAAAAAATAAAACAGTTTTTGTTTGCAAAAATTGCGGCAACGAAAGTGCTAAATGGATGGGCAAGTGCTATGCCTGTGGAGAATGGAATACTTTTGTTGAGCAAACAATAGTGCCAGAAGTGAAATCACAATCTTCTATTTCGGCACCCTCTAACCCTGTAAGCATAAACTCTATTGACTTGTCGCAAGAAATAAGGTTTTCTTCGGGTATGAAAGAACTTGACAGAGTTTTGGGCGGCGGTTGTGTTGTTGGCTCGCTTACACTTGTTGGCGGCGACCCCGGCATTGGTAAATCTACACTTTTGCTGCAAATGTGTAATAATTTTTGCAAAACAAAAAAATGTTTATATGTTTCGGGCGAGGAATCGGTAAATCAAATTAAACTTCGCGCAAACAGGCTTAATGTTAATACCGATAATCTTTTGTTACTTTCTGAAACGAATATTGACACTATTGTATCTCATATAACAAACGAGGCGCCTGAGGTTTTAATTGTTGATTCAATTCAAACAATGTACTGTTCTTCTGTTTCATCTTCTACAGGCAGTGTTTCGCAAATCAAAGAGTGCACAGGCTACCTTATGAAGCTTGCCAAAGAAAGCGGTATTACTGTGTTTATAATCGGACACGTTACAAAAGAGGGCTCTTTAGCAGGCCCGAAAGTCTTAGAGCATATGGTTGATACTGTTTTATATTTTGAGGGCGAAAAAAACTTAAGCTTTAGAATATTAAGAAGTATTAAAAACAGGTTTGGTTCAACTAATGAAATCGCCGTTTTTGATATGAACTCAACCGGTCTTGAAGAGGTGGATAACCCCTCTAAAATGTTTTTAGACGGTCGTCCTGAAAATGTCCCGGGCACATGTGTTACCTGCGTAGTTGAGGGCACTCGTCCAATTCTTGCCGAAGTGCAAGCTCTTGTTACTAACTCTAATTTTCCATCACCAAGACGTATGGCATCAGGCGTTGATTACAACAGAATGTCGCTATTGCTTGCGGTTTTAGAAAAACGAGCAAATTATTCGCTATTCTCATTAGATGCGTACATTAATGTTGTTGGCGGCTTTAAACTTTATGACAACAGTGCTGATTTGTCAATTTGCCTCGCGGTAGCCTCAGGTGTTGCCGATTTTGAGGTATCTTCTAATCTAATCGCAGTTGGTGAGGTTGGTCTTTCGGGCGAGATACGCGCCGTTTCGTACATTGAACAACGTATTTTAGAAGCAAAACGACTTGGGTTTAAATATATTATGATTCCATCAAGAAACAAGCTTAAATCAAAGATTGACGGAATTGAAATTATTCCCGTTTCATCGTTATCACAGGCAATCTATAAAACTCGCAATGAATTAAAATGAAAAGACTTTTAGTTGATAAAAATTTACACCCGTCTTCTAAATCACTGTTGGTTAAAAATGGATTTGAGCTTTTAGAAACTGTTAAAATTCCGCAAATTGACAATAGTACTTCTACTCATCCCGATATGCAGTTTTTAAAAACCGAAGAAAGTACCGCTATTGTATGCAGCGAGCTTTTTGACTACTATCAAAAACTAATTCCTGACTATTCACTTAAAGCTTTTGACAAAATAGGTAGCAAATATCCTTACGACTGTTTGCTTAACATTGTGTCATTGAAAAACAATATCATTCTTACTAAACTACAATCTGAATATTTAAAAGAACAAGATTTAAAAAATATAATTTTTGTTAATCAGGGCTATGTGAAATGCAATATTTGCATACTTAATTCAAACACTGTATTAACAAGTGACAATGGTATTGCAAAAAAGCTTGAAAATTTCGGGTTTAAGGTTTATTTGTTGCCTTGCAACCAAATTAAACTTAAAGGATACAAAAATGGTTTTTGGGGCGGCTGCACCGGCAATATCAGTGATGGTGTTGTTTATTTTAATGGCGACATAACAAGGCTTGATTGTTACTGCGACCTAAAAAATATACTCAAAAAAGAAAAAATCGAACCGCTTTACAATTCCGAAATTGAACTAACTGATAACGGTTCGATAATTAATATTGATTAAATTTTAATTCGCTTTAAAACTATATAAATTACTATAATTTCAATTGGAATCATTATAAGGTTTTCGGGTAGCCTTAGTACAAAGAACTCGGTGAACACCTTACCATATAATATTGAAATAAAATATGTGTTCAAAAACTGGTTTATTATTGCTATAACAAAGCACGCTATCATTATTCGCGGTAGTGTGTTTTTGTTTTTATATAGACACAAACCATAAACAACCCCAACTATCAAAGCGCTTAAGGTTAAAAGCGGTTGATACGGTCCTACAGGTTTTGAAATAAAAGTAATAATATCTGCCATCGCTGATATAATTCCGCAAAGCAGAGGACCGTATTTGCATCCTATTATTGACAAAAAAATAAAGCTGAACGAAATTTTTACAGCAATGCTGATATATGATGATAACAAAGAAGATACAACAATTAATGATAGTAACACACAGCAAAGCGTTAAATTTTTGGTGCCTTTTAGCTCTTTAAACGGATGCTTAAGGCTCTCAATTAAATCTGACATATAAAAACCTCCTTATAATTTGCTGAAATTTATAAGGAGGTAAACATCGATATAAATTAACAGCGGGATGCAAGAAATATACCGCAAGTAAAACTTTTCGTTTTGTAAGCAACTCCCCGTCTTACAAACACTTTACGCATATTTCTTTACTCTGTGTAAACTATATTATATTTTTTTAATAGTTTTGTCAACAAAAAAATCAAAACATCCTCGCTTATATAAATCATAAACAACAGTAACAATCATTGGAAGTAAAAATAGCCCTATAACACCAAAGAGCTTTATACCTATAAACATTAAGGGGAGGGTTATAACTGCAGGGAGCCCTATTGACTGACTGATTATTTTAGGCTCAATTATTTGTCGCACTGTCGTTATAATTACGTATATAGCTATTATTACGATGCCTTTTGAAAAATCGCCGCATAGCATTAAAATAACACCCCATGGAACCATAACAGTTCCAACACCAAACACAGGTAAAACATCTACAATAGAAATTGTTAGAGCAAGGGTTATAGCAGGGTTAATTTTAAATATTAAAAATGCAACCGTTAACTCGCAAAATGTTATAAGCATTATTAAAATATATGATTTAAAATAACTTTTTAAAAGACAAAACGAACAGGTCTTTAAGCAGTGCAAAAGCTTTTGATAATTAGCGCTGAAACGAGTTTTTATAAAGTTTTTAATTTCCGGCAAAGATGAAGAAATAAAAACTGACAAAATAAGTGTAATAAAAAAGCTGAATAATAATGACGGTATTGATTTGACAAATGATGTGATGTAGTCAACTAAGTATGACATTACTTTTGAATTATCAAAATTATATCTATTAAACAAGTTATATCCGTAAGCAACAGCTTTTTCTATAAACGATTTATCTTGTTTTTGAACAGCTTCAATAAAATATGCGTTTACCCGATTAAATATTATCGGAATTTGATTGATTACATATTCAATGTTGGTAAACAATAAGATGCTTAATACTGAAATTATAGAAAATACTAAAACTACAATAAACAAAATTGTTACAAAAGAGCAAACCGAACGTTTTATTTTTGTTTGCTTTGCTAAAACATAAACGGTCGGCTCAGCAAAGTTTGCTATTAAAAACGATATAACAATAGGAAAAACAATAGGTAACGCATACTTTAAAACTATATAAAACACAATTATTATTATAAAAATGTATACAAAATTAATAATAAAATTAACTTTTTTTGTATTAAAACTGTTACTCATTTATAAAAATACCTTTTTAACTGTTTTTTACTTGATTATTATGAATATATATGTTAAAATGTTCTTCGTTCGAATACAATTGTTTTTATACAAGGTACATTGCGAGGTAAAATATGAACGAAAAATATTTTATTATTAAAAAAAGTGTACTTCCTGAAGTTTTTTCAAAAGTTGTTTATGCAAAGCAGCTTTTATCGTCAAATCAGTGTAAAACAGTTAACGAGGCAACCAAGGTTGCGGGGATTTCAAGAAGCGCGTTTTATAAGTATAGAGATGATGTTTCAGTTTATATTGAAAACAGTAATCAACACATTTTAACGCTTAATCTAATTTTAAGCGACAGAAAGGGTTTATTATCTGAACTGTTAACATTATTGTCAAATTACGGTGCAAGTATACTTACTATCAACCAAAACATTCCTTCTGACGATATTGCTCCTGTGTCGGTTTCAATGACAACACAGGACCTTGCTTGTTCGGTTGAAGAACTTGTTAAAATCATATCCAAAACAAGCGGAATATTAAAAGTTGATATTGTTACAAAAAATTGAAAGGAATAAACTAAGATGAAAATTGCTGTTTTAGGATACGGTACAGTTGGAAGCGGAGTAGTTGAGCTCATTAATATGAACAACGATAGCATTAACAACAACGCATCAACTGATGTTAGTGTCAAATATATACTCGATATCCGCGATTTTAATGACAGCCCTTATGCAAATCTTTTTACCAAAGACTTTAACGTTATTTTAAACGATAAAGAAGTTGATGTTGTTGTAGAAGTAATTGGCGGCTTAAAGCCTGCTTACACTTTTGTTAGTAAAGCACTTTTAGCCGGCAAGAGTGTTGTGACCTCAAACAAAGAACTTGTTTCGGTTTACGGTGACAAACTTTTACAAATGGCAAAAGATAACAACGTAAACTTTCTATTTGAGGCTTCGGTTGGCGGCGGTATCCCGATTATTCGTCCGCTTAATCAATGCCTTACTGCCAATAAGATTGAGTCTATTGCCGGCATACTAAACGGAACAACAAACTTTATCTTGACTAAAATGATTAACGAAGGTCAATCATTTGAAGATGCCTTAAAGACTGCGCAAAAATTAGGCTATGCCGAAGCTGACCCGACTGCTGATGTTGAGGGTATTGATACTTGTAGAAAAATTTCAATACTTGCTTCTTTAGCTTTTGGGAAGCATGTGAATCCTGATACTGTTGTAACACAGGGAATTTCAAAGGTTTCGCTTGAGGATATGGTAAGAGCTGATAAGCTTGGTTACACAATTAAGCTTTTGGGTATGGTTAAAAAAGCTACTGATGATAAATTCTTTATCAATGTTGCTCCGTATCTTGTTGAAAAATCAAATCCGCTTTCTACCGTGCAGGATGTCTTTAATGCAATTTTAGTTGATGGTAATGCTGTTGGCGTATCAATGTTTTACGGTAAAGGAGCAGGCAAACTTCCGACCGCAAGTGCTGTTGTTGCCGATGTTATTGACTGCGCAAAACATCAAAAAACACGTAAAGATATTTTTTGGGAGTCTTCAAACGTTAATTATACATGTGATATTAACACAATGCCTTGTAAACGCTATGTGAGATTTTCTGACTCGGCAGATTTATCTGAACTTCAAAAAATATTTAACGATGCACAAATATTTGCAAGCGGAAATATTATAGAAGTAATTACTGCCGAAAATAATCAAGCTGAATTTGATTTAAAACTTAATGCGTGTTTCGATACTCTGGGTATTAAACCTGTATCAACATACAAGATTTTTTCTATTTAATTTAAGATAAGTGGTGAAATATATGGGATTAATTGTACAAAAATTCGGCGGTTCATCCGTTGCAAATGCTGAACGTATTCAAAACGTTGCTCAAATTGTTACCGATACTTATAAAAAAGGTAACGACGTTGTAGTTGTTGTATCAGCTCAAGGCGATACAACTGACGATTTAATTGAAAAGGCAAAAGAAATTAACCTAAAACCCTCAAAAAGAGAAATGGATGTTTTGCTCTCGGCAGGTGAGGTTATTTCAATGTCACTTCTTGCTATGGCCATTGAGAATCTTGGCTTCCACGTTGTATCGCTTACAGGTTGGCAAGCAGGTATAATAACTGATTCTAATTATTCAGCTGCAAAGATTAAAAAAGTTGATACTGAAAGAATTTCAAGAGAACTCGATAGACATAACATCGTAATTGTTGCAGGGTTCCAAGGTATTAATAAATACGACGATATAACAACGCTTGGCAGAGGTGGCTCTGATACAACCGCTGTTGCTATTGCAGCGTCATTAAAAGCTGATGCATGTCAAATTTTCACTGATGTTGACGGTGTATACACCACCGACCCGAGAAAAGTGAAAAATGCACAGATGTTAAAAGAAATTTCTTACGATGAGATGCTTGAACTTGCATCTTGCGGCGCTCAGGTTCTTCATAATAGAAGTGTTGAGATGGCAAAAAAATATAATGTTAAACTCGAAGTATTATCAAGTTTTAGTAGAAAGCCCGGTACAGAGGTTAAAGGAGGAAGTCAAGTGGAAAAAATGTTAGTTAGCGGTGTTGCAAAAGATTGCGACGTTGCAAGAATTGCTGTAATTGGTGTTGATAACGAGCCTGGTGTGGCATTTAGAATGTTTTCACTCCTTGCTAAAAAGGGTGTAAACGTTGATATTATTCTTCAGTCAATCGGTAGAGATTCTACAAAAGATATTTCTTTTACAACAAATCTTTCATCACTCGACGATGCACTTGAAGTTTTAAACGAGAATAAAGCTATGTTTGGCGCAAAAGAAATAGTTTCTGATTCTTCGGTTGCTAAAGTTTCAATAGTAGGTGCCGGTATGACAAACAGTGCAGGCGTTGCCGCAAAAATGTTTGAGGCTCTTTACGATGCTCACATCAATATTCACATGATTTCAACAAGTGAAATCAAAGTCTCGGTTCTTATTGATGAAGAACTTGCTGATGTTGCAGTAAGCACAATTCACTCGAAATTTATAGGATAATTTAAAGCGGTATATGAAAATATACCGCTTTGTTAACATATATATTTATCAAGGTGATTTTATGTTAAGTATTTTTAGCAGTCTTCTTGATAATTTTATGTTTTTAATTCTCTTTATATCAAACGGCGCAACTTTTCCAAAACCGCTTTCATCTAAAGAAGAAAAATACTATCTTGAACAATATCAAAAAGGTGATATGTCGGCACGTGATGTTCTTATAGAAAGAAACTTGCGGCTTGTTGCACATATAATAAAAAAGTATTATTCTTCAGCAAACGACCAAGAAGATTTAATAAGTATTGGAACAATCGGTTTAATCAAAGGTGTTACTTCTTTTAAGCAGTCAAAAGGTACAAAACTTGCTACCTATGCTTCGCGATGTATTGAAAACGAAATATTAATGCATTTTCGAACTCAAAAAAAGCTGCAGGCTGAAACTTTTATATCAGACCCTATAGACACCGATGACGATGGTAACAGTCTTACGTTTTTAGATGTTATGAGCCAAGAAGATGATTTTGCCGAAAACGTCGATTTAAAAAATAATGTTAAAAAGCTTTATACATATATAAATAAGCTTTCAGAACGCGAAAAAATGATTATAACATTAAGATACGGTCTTTATAATACTAAACCGTACACCCAAAACGAAGTTGCAAAAAAACTTGGAATTTCGCGTAGTTATGTTTCGAGAATTGAGAAAAAAGTAATAGAAAGCTTACAAAAGGATTTTAATGATGATTCAAATACACAAAGTAAATGATATTGAAACAGTAAAAACACTTGCTAAAAATAATAATATAGAGTATACTTTATGTCATAATGCTGTTGCAGTTTTTGATGGCGATAAAATACTTGAATATTTAATCTATTGTCAAAATGAAAACGTTATTGATATAGAATACATTTCAAACCAAAACAATGATTTTCAACTGATTTTAGGCGTTTTAAAAACACTTTTATTCTTAGCTGACTTATCTATGGTAAGCCACGTTACAATGCCTTTAGAATATAAACGTCAGGCTATTTCAATCGGCTTTGAAGAAAATGTTAGTAATTATCAATTAAAGTTAGAAGATTATCAAAAAAAATGCGGATGTTAGAAGGTAGAATATGACAAAACTAACTGACAAAAAACTATTTCTTCTTGATATGGATGGAACAATATATCTTGGAGACCAAATTTTTGATGGAACGCTTGATTTTTTAAAGTGGGTTAAAGACCACGGCGGAAAATATATGTTTTTAACAAATAACTCTTCCAAAAGTGTTCAAAAATACATAGAAAAGTTAAATAAATTAGGAATTGATGCTTGCAAAGAAGATTTCACAACCTCGGCACAAGCAACAGGCTTATATCTTTTAAAAACACATAAAGATGACCTATTATATGTTTTTGGAACACAAGCACTTAAAGATGAACTTAAGTCATACGGTCTTAATATAACTGACAAACTCCAAGACGAAATTAAATGTCTTGTTATGGGGTTTGATACAGAGCTTACTTTCCAAAAGCTTGAAGATGCTTGTATATTGTTGGGTAGGGGAGTTGACTATATTGCAACCAATCCCGACTGGGTTTGTCCTACCGAATACGGCTATGTTCCTGATTGTGGTTCTGTTGCTTCAATGCTTTATAATGCTACAAAACGTAATCCTAAATTTATCGGAAAACCCGAGCCCACAATGGTTGATATTGCTGTTGAAAATTCACCGTTTACTAAAGAACAGGCAATTTTGCTCGGTGATAGAGTATACACCGATATAAGAAGCGGTTATAATGCCGGTATTGATACAATGCTTATGCTTAGCGGTGAATCGACCGTTGAAGATATTAAAGAGTTCGATTTTGAACCTACTTATATTTGTCAAAATGTAAGAGAATTACACACATTATTAGTAAAAGAGAGTCAAATTAATGAAGAATAATTTTAAAAGAAATCTCACTATTTCATCACTTTTGTTTGGAATATTTGTATTATTTACAATTTCACTTAAGCTTGTCGATGTAAAGGTTTGGGACTTTACGCAAGTTTCGGGCTATTCAGCAGAATTTTCTTCAAAAATAGGCTTTTCATCAATCAATTTTATGTTTTTCAACCTATTAAGTAAGCATAAACTAAATTATATGTTCTATGATTTATCAGAAATATTAGGATATGTTGCACTTTTGATTGCCGCAGCATTGGCGATGAAGGGAATTATTAATCTTTTAAAAGTTAAAAGCTTTAAAAAATTAAATAAACACTACTATTCGCTTGCATCTTTTTATGCCGCAGTTCTGTTTTTTTATGTTTTATTTGAGGTTTTTGTTATTAATTTCAGACCTATAATCAATAACAATCAACTTGAAGCTTCGTATCCTTCGTCACATACTCTTTTAGCTGTTTGTATTTTTATATCGGCAATATATGTTATTCCTAAAATATTTGCTATTAAAAAGAAATATATTATTATTGCCAAAACAGCTCTAATTGCTATGGCGGTTTTAACAGTTATATTTAGATTACTTTCTAATGTTCACTGGTTAACTGATATAATTGGTGGTGTTTTACTTTCTGTTTCATTACTTTCTTTTTATATAACATTTGCCTCATTAATTAAAGATAAAAAAAGCGCTCTTGAATAGAGCGCTTTTAAATTTGGCATATAAATATTTTGTGACATTAGAAATTATTGTTAATTGATTGGGGTAGGATATTAAACTTATAATTTGAATAAGTTTTATCTAATAATTTTTTATGATTAGGTGTAAGCACTGTTTAGTTTAGATACTCAAGGTCGCTTCTGAATCAATAGATTTAAACGGTTTTAAAAAATATACAAAATCATTTTTAATTTAATTTTAATTAAACA
>JAZNXL010000002.1:0-4100 GCA_045593905.1 Eubacteriales bacterium | reverse complement strand
CACAGAACGACATGGCTACGATCCGACTTAATGGCAACCTTGCGGATAACATCGGGTGAAATGCCAAGTTTTTTTAATTTCATTTTAACAGCGGTAGAAGCCTCACCTGCAGCGGTAAAGTTTTCGCCGTCAATATCAAAGTGCATTGTTAATACCGAACTCAAACCTTATCCACCTCTTTTGAATATAGTCCTGCAGAATAAACCACACCGCAGGCAGTATACATACGGTAATCGGTACACATTAGAATTATATCGTTTTGTTTTGCAAGAGATACCACCATATCGTCAGGTTTTTTGCCGCGAACAAATACGATACATTTAATATCCATCATCATAGCTGTGCGCACTGTTTGAGCGTTAACAAGACCTGTAAGAAGTATACCCTGGTCTTTTACAAACGCTAGTACATCGCTCATCATATCAGAACCGCAAGCAGAGTAAACCTCGGTTTCGATAAGCTCGTCGCAACAAATAACTTGCGCATCTAACAATTGCTTTATTTTTGAAACTTTCATTAAACAACACCCCAAAAACAATAATTTATTTGATTATACCACATTTTTTGGCGTCTTTCAATTAAAATTTATATAATTTTGTTAAAATATGAGGTTGAAATATTAAAATGAGTGTTTTATAATAAAATATAATATCTAAAGGGGAAAAGATTATGAACATTAAGACACTCAACAAAATCTCACCCGTTGGACTTAAAGAGTTTAACGGAAACTACAATATATCAGACGACTGCAATTCGCCTGATGCAATTCTTGTTAGAAGTGCATCAATGCACGAAATGGAAATGCCTGAAAGCCTCTTATCAATTGCAAGAGCAGGCGCAGGTGTTAACAATATCCCTGTTGATAAATGTGCAGAGCAAGGTATTGTTGTATTTAATACCCCCGGTGCAAACGCTAATGCTGTTAAAGAGCTTGCACTTGCAACCCTCTTTTTAGCTTCACGCGATATAGTGGGCGGTATTGAATGGGCAAGAACACTCGAAGGTGACGATGTTGCAAAACAGGTAGAAAAAGGCAAGAGCAACTTTGCAGGCGGCGAAATCATGGGCAAAACCCTTGGCGTTGTTGGTCTTGGTGCCATTGGTGTTAATGTTGCAAACTCAGCATACACACTTGGCATGAAAGTTTGCGGTTACGACCCCTATATGTCTGTAAAATCAGCTTGGAAGCTTTCAAGACACGTTGATATTGCAATTTCACTCGACGAGATTTATGAAAAAGCAGACATCATTTGCATTCATGCTCCGCTTACCGACGAAACAAAAGGCTTTGTAAACGCTGATACTATTGCAAAAATGAAAGACGGCGTTGTTATTTGCAACCTTTCACGCGCAGGTCTTGTAAACGATGCTGATATTGAAGCTGCACTTGAAAGCGGTAAAGTTAAAAAATACGTTACTGATTTTCCTAACGAAAAGACAATTAAAATGAAAAACTGCATCTCTATCCCCCATCTTGGTGCATCAACTGAAGAAAGCGAGGATAACTGTGCTGTTATGGCTGCCCGCCAAACAATCGATTATCTCGAAAACGGCAACATTGTAAACTCTGTTAACTTCCCAACTGTTGAAATGGCACGTTCAGGTCAGGCAAGACTTTGTATCTTCCATAAAAATGTACCAAGCGTACTTTCAAACATTTCAAGCGTTATCTCTTCGCAGGGCATTAACATTGAAAATATGATTAACAAATCAAAGGGCGATTTTGCTTATACAGTTGTTGACTGCTGTTCACAAATTAGCGAGCACGCCCACAAAGCAATTGAAGGAATCGCTGACGTTATACGCGTTCGCATTATCAAATAACACAATCACTACAAATCACGCACCAAACGGTGCGTGGTTTTTACAAGGAGATACCCATGAGTAAGGAAATACCTTATAAAATTTATCTTGAAGAAAGCGAAATGCCAAAGGCTTGGTACAACTTAAGAGCGGATATGATAAACAAACCCGCTCCCCTTTTAAACGGTCAAACACTTGAGCCAATGACAAAAGAAGAGTTGTCTGAGGTTTTTTGTGATGAACTTGTAAAACAAGAGCTTGACGACACAACCGCTTATTTTGAGATACCCGAAGAAATTCTTAACTTTTATAAAATGTACAGACCCGCTCCGCTTGTTCGCGCTTATTGTCTTGAAAAAAAGCTTGATACACCCGCAAAAATCTATTACAAGTTCGAAGGCAACAACACAAGCGGCAGCCACAAGCTTAACTCGGCTATTGCGCAAGCATACTACGCAAAAATGCAAGGGCTTAAAGGTGTTACAACCGAAACAGGTGCAGGACAATGGGGTACTGCTCTTTCAATGGCTTGTTCATACTTTGGTCTTGACTGTAAAGTTTATATGGTTAAGGTTTCGTATGAGCAAAAGCCGTTCAGACGCGAGGTTATGCGCACTTATGGCGCTTCGGTAACGCCCTCTCCGTCAATGGATACTGAAATCGGTAAAAAGATTTTAGCTGAACACCCCGGTACAACAGGTTCACTTGGCTGCGCCATTTCAGAAGCAGTAGAGGTTGCATCAAACACCGAGGGCTACAGATACGTACTCGGCAGTGTTATGAATCAGGTAATGCTCCACCAATCTATAATCGGTCTTGAAACAAAGGCTGCGCTTGACAAATACGGTGTTAAAGCCGACATTATTATCGGTTGTGCAGGCGGCGGTTCTAACCTTGGCGGTCTTATTGCACCATTTATGGGCGAAAAGATTAAAAACGGCACTGATTATAGAATTATAGCCGTTGAACCTAAATCTTGCCCCAGCTTTACTCGCGGTGTTTATGCTTATGACTACTGCGACACAGGTAAGGTTTGTCCTTTACAAAAAATGCATACACTCGGTTCTGGCTTTATCCCCTCTTCGAGCCATGCTGGCGGTCTTAGATACCACGGTATGAGTTCAACACTTTCACAACTCTATCACGATGGACTCATGGAGGCTGTATCGGTTAAACAAACTGATGTTTTTGCAGCAGCCGAAGAATTTGCACGTGTAGAGGGTATTTTACCTGCACCCGAGAGCGCTCACGCTATTAAGGTTGCTATTGACGAAGCTAAGAAATGCAAAGAAACCGGTGAAGAAAAAACAATCGTGTTTGGCCTTACAGGCACAGGTTACTTTGATATGTTCGCTTATGAAAGATTCCACGACGGTAAAATGGACGATTATGTTCCGTCTGACGAGGAAATTAAATTAAGTCTTGATAAATTACCTGAGGTTAATAAATAATGATTAAAAGAAAACTCGGAATTGTTTGCGATTGCATTAAAGACGAGTCACCATTAATCACATTAGAACGAATTAAAGCAATCGGGTTCGATTGCTTTTTTTCAGGAGCCTACACCGATAGCAATGTAAAGGCGCTAAAAGAAAAAAGTGACAGTCTTGGTCTTGAATATGAATTTATACATGCGCCGTTTAAAAACATTAATTCAATGTGGCTTGAGGGCGACGAGTATAAAGAAATTTATAATAAAATGATTACAGCTATTACATCAGCCGCTAATCATGGTATTAAAACTGTTGTAATACATCTTTCGTCATCGTTTACACCGCCCGAAATTTGCGATTTAGGGCTTAAAAGGTTTGACGACATCATCAACTATGCCATAAGTAAAAATGTGGTTTTAGCCATTGAAAACTTACGTGTTGTAGGCAACGTTGCATACTTTACCGATAAATACCGCAACTGCGAAAACGTACGCTTTTGTTTTGATTGCGGACACGAGCATTGTTACACAAAAGAAATTAAGTGGCTTGATATATTCGGCAATAAAACGCATGTTACACATATACACGACAACGTTGGTATTGAAAAGCGGTATACAGGCAATCACGACCTGCACCTACTCCCCTTTGACGGTGATTATAATTATGAACGCATGATGCGCCAGCTTGATTATTACGAATATACAGGAACGCTGATGCTTGAAGTGTTTAACGAAAGGCACCCCGATTATTTAAAAATGAGCGCTGATGAGTTTATATCAACTGCTTACAAACGTATTTTAAAAATTTCAAAAATGTAAAAAGAGCACTTAAAGGCTACTTCTCATAAGGATAAATAGGTTTTTA
>JAZNXL010000001.1:0-54616 GCA_045593905.1 Eubacteriales bacterium | reverse complement strand
CACAGAACGACATGGCTACGATCCGACTTGATATGAGTGAATATATGGAAAAACACGCAGTGTCAAAGCTTATCGGTGCTCCTCCGGGCTATGTAGGTTATGACGATGCAGGTCAGCTTACCGAAAAAATTCGCCGTAAGCCGTATAGTGTTATTTTATTTGACGAGATTGAAAAAGCGCACCCCGATGTTTTAAATATTATGCTTCAAATGCTCGATGACGGAAAGCTTACTGACGCACAGGGAAGAACAGTCAACTTTGAAAACACAGTTATTATAATGACTACCAATGCGGGTAGTATGTCAATGAACACTACAGGCTTTAACCGTAGCGAAAAAGAGCTTGAGTCAGAAAAAACAACAAAGGCGCTTCTTACCTTTTTGCGTCCTGAGTTCATTAACCGCATCGACGAGATTATAACATTTTCTTCGCTCGGTGACGATACTGTAAAATCAATTGTAGATATAATGCTCTGCGACCTTAAAGATAGCCTTAAACTCCGCGATATTGAGCTTGTTTACGACCAAAAATGCATTGACTATATTGCAAATAACGGTTTTGAAACCAAGTTCGGCGCGCGTTCACTTAAGCGCTTTATTCAAAAACAGGTTGAGGATAAGATTGCCGGAATTTTAATTGAAAACTTTAAAACCGACTTTACAAAAATGTTTTGCACCGCCGACGATAGCGGTATTGTAATAACCTACTGATATGGAAAAAATGAAGTTACAAAAGAAAAAGCACAACAGGCTTTTTACAATTGCAATTAGCTTTTTAGCTCTTATTTTGTCAGGTACCGTTTTGCTTATGCTCCCGTTTGCAACAAAAGCGGGGCAAAGCACAACACTGCTTGGCGCAATGTTTACATCAGTTTCTGCATCGTGTGTTACAGGTCTTGTTGTTTACGATACCTTTACGCATTTTACCCTTTTTGGTCAGCTTGTAATAATAACGCTTATCCAAATCGGCGGACTGGGTTTTATTACCTTTGGCGTTTACGGTATGATGCTGTTTCGAAAAAAGATTGGTCTTGAAAACCGTGAACTCATTCGCGATAGCTTAAACTCGCCAAACCTTTCAAGCAGTATCTCGCTTGTAAAAAGCGTTGTAAAGGGTACTGTTGTTATTGAGTTTATTGGCGCTGTAATTTTAAGCACCCGCTTTACTCCCGAATTTGGTGTTTTAAAAGGCATATACTACGGTATCTTTCACTCGATATCAGCGTTCTGTAACGCAGGCTTTGACCTGTTTGGCGTTTATGCGCCCTACTCGTCACTTGTGCCGTTTGCAAACGATAAGGTTGTTATTTTAACAATATCCGCTTTGGTTATTGTAGGTGGTATCGGTTTTTTGGTGTGGGAAGATGTTGTTAACTTTAAGCTAAACCTTAAAAAATACCGTTTTCACTCAAAGCTTGCACTTATATCAACTGCGATTTTACTGTGTGCAGGAACGGTTTTATTTTTAATATCAGAACGCTCAGGCACACTTGCAAATATGACGGTGCCCGATAAGCTTGTAAACGCATTTTTTGCATCGGTAACACCAAGAACGGCAGGCTTCAACTCAATTGATGTTGCATCAATGTCGGGTGCAGGTAAGCTTATAACTGTAATACTTATGTTTATTGGCGGAAGCCCCGGCTCAACCGCAGGCGGTATTAAAACGGTAACATTTGCTGTGCTTGTTTTATACATAGCATCATATATCCGCCGTAACAAAGAATGTACTGTATTTAAACGCTCAATTACCGAGGATGCAGTTAAAAAAGCAAGCACCGTGTTTTTAATAAATCTTATGCTTGTTACGGTTGCAACGCTTACAATCTTACTGATACAGCCATTCGCGTTTGAAGATATTTTGCTCGAAACGTTTTCGGCAATGAGTACAGTCGGCATTTCTTCGGGTATCACGCGTGCGCTTTTGCCTGCATCACAGGTTGTTATAATGCTGTTAATGTATTTTGGCAGGGTAGGCAGTCTTTCGTTTGCGCTTTTGTTTACCGAAAAACGCAAGGTTGCAAATATAAAATACCCTAAAGAACAAATTATTATAGGATAGGTGATTTACGTGAAATCAATTTTAATAGTGGGTCTTGGCAGATTTGGTTGCCACCTTTGTAAAAATCTTTTAGAACAAAACAATCAGGTTATGATTGTTGATAAAAACGAGCTTGCCGTTGAAGAACTTGCGCCTATTGTTTCAAGCGCACTTATTGCCGATTGCACAAAGCAAGACGTTGTAACAAGCATTGGCGTTTCAGAGTTTGACGTTTGCTTTGTATGTATCGGTGACGATTTTCAGAGCAGTCTTGAAATTACAAGTATGCTAAAAGAAAACGGCGCAAAAAAAGTTGTGTCACTCTCTAAACGTGAGATTGATACCAAATTCTTGCTTCGCAACGGTGCCGACGAGGTTATTCACCCCGATAAAGATATTGCCGAGCGTGCCGCAGTAACCTACAGTAACGATAACATATTTGATTATATCGAGGTACAAGACGATTACTCAATTTACGAGATAACACCAATAGACGAGTGGGTTTCAAAAACACTTCGCGAATCAAATATCCGTGCAAAATACAACATTTCGGTTATTGGTATTAAAAATAAAGACAGCAAAATGAACTTTGTGCCTTCACCCGATGCGGTAATAGCAAAAGATGACCATCTTTTAATTGTTGCTCAAAAAGACGATATTACAAAAATTTTAAAACAGTTAGATTAGGAAATCAGTTATGGAATATTTAATGGCAGTAATAACCACCTCGAGCGAGGGGATAGAGCATGTTTCAAACCTTCTCGTTTCGGTAGGTGTTGGCGGCTTTGAGGTTTGTGACAGCGCCGACTTTAACGAGTTTTTAAAAACCAAAACCCCTGCTTACGACTACATAGACGACAATCTTTTATCACTTGCAAATCAGCGTTCAACAATTAAGTTTTACGCTGCCACAAACGAGCAGGGTGAAGAAACTATCAAAGCGGTTGAAAAAGCACTTTTAGAGCTTAAAAATGCCGATTTTGGCATTAACCTTGGCACGCTTGAGCTCAATGTTTCAACAGTTGACGACAGCGATTGGAAAGATAACTGGAAACAGTTTTATAAGCCTATTGAAATTGGCGATATTGTAGTTTGTCCCGCTTGGGAAACGGTTGATACTGACAAAACTGTGCTAAAAATTGACCCAGGTATGGCGTTTGGTACAGGCTCGCACGAAACGACCTCGCTTTGTATTGAGTTTTTGCAGACTGTTGATTTAAAATCGGTAAAGGTGCTCGATGTTGGTTGCGGCAGCGGTATACTCTCGCAAGCGGCAGTAATGCTCGGTTGCCCTTATGCTTGCGGCTGCGATATTGACGAGGCGGCAGTATCCTGCGCAATCTCAAACGCAAAGCTAAATAACTTAACCGACAAAACCGACTACTACAGCGGCGACCTTTTAGAAAAAATTCACGATAAGTACGAGGTGGTTGTTGCAAACATTGTTGCCGATATTGTTATGATGCTAACAAGCGATATTGGCAAGGTATTAAAACCAAACGGCATTTTTATATCGTCAGGTATTATTGTAGAGCGTGCTCAAGAGGTTAAAAACTACATAGAATCGCACGGCTTTAAAATACTCGAAATTAGAGAAAGGCGTGGTTGGGCGGCAATAAAAGCCCAGCTCATTTAACCTATGCAACGCTTCTTTTTTGATGACGAAACTATTATAAACAACGCCTTTGAGGTTACAGGCGATAAGCATAACCACATAGTACGCGTGCTTCGTATGTCGGTTGGTGAAAAAGCGGTATTTTGCGATAAATGCGGCACCGATTACGAGTGCGAACTTGTATCGGCAACTAAAGACAAAGCAGAATTTAAGGTCATAACAAGTTACGAGAATTCAACCGAGCCAAGCCTTAAAATAACACTTTTTCAATGTATGCCAAAAGGCGAAAAGCTTGACGAGGCGGTAAAACGTTGTGTTCAGTTTGGTGTTACAAAAATAACGCCCGTTATAAGCCGCCGTTGTGTTGCAAGACCCGATAAAAAATCACTTGCAAAAAAGGTTGAGCGCCTTAATAAAATTTCGCTTTCATCGGCAATGCAGTGTATGCGCGGAATTGTACCAAAGGTTACTGATGCGGTCGATTTTAAAACTGCAATCTACCTTATGGGTGAGTACGATAACGCATTTGTTTGCTACGAAGACGAGCAAAATCTTTTAATAAACAAACTTGAAATTAAAGGCAGCACACTTGCAATATTAATCGGTCCAGAGGGCGGTATTGATGAGAGCGAAGCAAGCTACGCAATAGAAAATGGCGTTAAATGTCTATCGCTTGGTAAGCGTATTTTGCGTACCGAAGATGCGGGCGCATTTTCAATACCGATATTTTTGTCAATGACCGATAATTTATAGGAGAGTAGTATGAGCAAAATCAATAAAAAAGAAGAAATACTCATAAGCAGAATAATGCTGATGCTTATTGGCTTTATAGCGCTTTCAATACTTGCGGCGGTATATATAATGCCGTTTCAAAAATCGTACCTTGTAATAAATAACTATTACCAAATAATCGAGTACATAGTAATGGTTGTTATGCTGGCAGCATTAGTGCTTTCAATAATTTTTGCTAAAAAGTCAACAAAAGAGCGCCTCGTTACGCCGTCAATGTGCATTTATCTTTCGTCGTTTGCACTTTTTGCATCGCTTTTAATTCCGTTTAGCGGTTCAAGAACAAGGTACTTAAAGGTTTCAATAATTATATTTGCCTTTGCATTTGCAGGCTACTGCGTTTATTACCTCGTGAACAAGGCGTTTGCTTATCAGACTGTAATTTGCGGTATCTATTTTATACTTATAAAGCTTTTTGGTAACTATTATACAGCAAATGTTACCTTTGAAGAAAAAATAGCACTCACTTATACATCGGCGCGCTTTTTGTTTGCGCTCTTAATACTTATAATAATAGGTGTTACTGCTCTTGTTTATAAAAAGAACAGTAACATAAAGCTTTGGCATACGGCAGCTTTGTCAGCTGTACCTGCCGCCACCTTAATTGTTCGCTCGTTTGTTTTTGACTATGTAATTTTAAGTTCACTTGTCGTTTTAATTGCCGTGTTTATTGGTTTGTTAATTACCACAAAATTACAAAAAAAGCACAAATAATTTTTTTGGTTTACATAAAATCTGTTCAAAACTATGTTCAAAAAGTTCAAAACTACGTTTTTTGCCTTAAAAACCGCATTAAACCTACACTTTTGATTTATCAAAACTTTTCGCATAATTTAATGTAAAAAAATGTAAATTACAAATTAATTTAAATAAAAAAATTTACTTGCAATTTATGTTAATATATGTTAATATTAATTGCATACTTATGGAAGGTTGTGAAAAAATGACACTTACACAAATTATATTAGGTTCAGTTGTACTCGTTCTTTCGGCAGTAACAATTTTTTGTATCGCTATTCAAAAGGGTAACTCAGGCGGTCTTGGTGCAATCACCGGCGGAGCTGATATGGATACCTTTTTTGGCAAAAACAAAGGCCGTTCAAAAGAGAGTATGCTCACCCTTATCACAATAGTTTTGGCTGTTGTTTTGGTTGTTTGCATTATCGCTCTCGACTTTTTCGGAATAGCAGGTAAATAACAAAAATAAAGCAGGTACTTTTAAGTACCTGCTTTTATTTTATATCCGTTTTGTAAACTGTTATCAACTACAATATCAACGTTGTAGCCACCCTCTTTAAGTAAAGCCAAATTTTGCTTTTTATTGCCTTTTGCAATCGAAACAAAGTTGGGTGCGCAGTAAACGGTATATCGCTTTTGGGGTGAAATTTGAGCTGTTAAATCGTTTAAAAACACACGTGAGCGCGTAAGTTCGCCAAAGGCGGGGTGAAAGGGTCCTGCAATAGCACCGCTATCGGTATGAAGACCTATTTTTAAAACAGTAACACCGTTTTTTGTAAACATTTTATAAAGTACAGCACACCGCTTAACCGCCTCGTTGACTGACAGGGGAGTATAGCGGTTATTTTTATACATATTTGCAAGCTCGGTTCCGTCAATTACGCAAACGGGGTAAATTCGCACCTGTTTGCAACCAAGCTTAATAATCTGGTTTGCGGTTTCAATATTTTTATCGAGTGTATCGGTGGGTAAACCGCACATCATTTGCATGCCAACCTCAATGCCGTTTTGCGTAAGCAGGTTGTACGCATCAATACACTGTTTTGCCGTGTGTCCGCGTTTTGATGCTTTAAGTACGCCGTCGTCAAGACTTTGAACACCAAGCTCAACCGTTTTAACTCGATAATCTTTTAAAATATCAATTATCTCTTGGTTTATGCAGTCAGGGCGGGTTGAAATTCGTATGCTTTCAAAAGAGCCGTCTGTAATAAATTGATATGCCACCTGCAAAAACTCAATCATTAGCTTACGGTCAATAGCGGTAAACGAGCCGCCAAAAAACGCAATTTGGGTATCACCCGATGTAAGCCCGTGATTTTTTGCATCATTAAGTGTTAAAAAAACATCTTGGGGAGTGACGCATTTGTCACTCCCCGTAATTTTGTATTGGTCGCAAAAAATACAGTTAAAAGGGCAACCGAGGTGAGGTATGAATATTGAAATATTCGAGTGCCTCATATTTTACTCTCCCATAAGCTTTAACGCTTGCTTTGCTGCGTCTTGTTCCGCTTCTTTTTTGCTTCTGCCTTCGCCCGATGCTAAAAGGTTGCTGTTTAAATAAACATTAACACTAAAGCATTTGTTATGGTCAGGACCTGACTCGCCAACCACTGCATAGCTAATAATCTCACCGGGGTTTTTTTGCGCAATCTCTTGAAGTGCGGTTTTGTAGTCGCGGTTAAGAGCGTGTGTTGTTTCGTTGTTAGCAATTGCAAGCTCTATAAACGGTAACACAAACTTTTTAGCGCACTCAATACCGCCGTCCATGTAAATTGCGGCAATAAGAGCCTCGAAAGCGTCGGCAAGAATAGACGGTCTTGTGCGTCCGCCTGCAAGGTCCTCGCCGTGACCGAGAAGTAAGTATTTACCAAGCTCAATCTGGTTTGCATAAATATCGAGCGCGGTTTCGCAAACAAGTGAAGAACGCAGTTTTGAAAGTTCGCCCTCCGGCTTGGAAATAAACTTAGAATAAAGATATTCAGCCGAAATAAAACCAAGCACCGAGTCACCCATAAACTCTAAACGCTCGTTACAAGCAACGCCGTGCGCCTTGTGTTCGTTTGCGTATGACGAGTGGGTAAGGGCAAGTGTAAGCCATTTACTGTTTTTAAAACTATATCCTATTTTTTGTTCAAGGGCTTTTAACATTTTGTGTTTTTACTTTTTGCTTTCTATGTAGTCAGCAATATCGCCTACAGTTTTAAGACCTTCAACATCGCTATCGTCAAATGTAACGCCGAACTCGTCTTCAACAGTCATAATTGTTTCAACAAGGTCAAGTGAGTCAACACCAAGGTTTTCGATTGTTGTTTCGGGTGTTACAGCATCAGCATCAACACCAAGCTGGTCTACAATAATTTTTTTGATTTGTTCAAAGTTATTCATAATTTAAACTCCTGTTTTTAATAAGCATTAAACATATTATAATTTAATCTTGAAAAAATTTCAAGTATTACGCATTTTCTGACAATTTTTGCTCAATAACCGAAATCATACCGCTCTTTTCAAACTCAATAGCCTGACGGATAGCATTTTTAAACGCTTTTGCATCAGACGAGCCGTGAGCCTTGATAACAGGTTTGCAAATACCAAGAAGGGGAGCGCCGCCATACTCTTTGTAGTCAAACTTTGCCTTAAACTCGTTTAAGTGCTTTAACACAAAAAGCGCGCCTATTTTTGTAAAGATACTCTTTTTGAAAAGTCCTTTTACGTTTGCTGCCATCATTTTACCAATGCCTTCGTAGGTCTTAAGCGCAATATTGCCCGAAAAACCGTCGGCAACAACAACATCAGTACCTCCAAAAGCAATCTCTCTGCCCTCAACGTTACCAATAAAGCCGGGTACAGTTTCTTTAAAGAGCTGGTATGCCTCTTGTTGAAGCGGTTGACCCTTGTGTTCTTCGGTACCGTTGTTTAAAAGTGCAATTTTAGGTTCTTTTATGCCAAACATATTTTTCATATACTCAGCGCCCATAATACCAAACTGAACAAGGTATTCGGGTTTGCACTCGGCATTTGCGCCAACGTCGGTAAGCATAAGCGGACCTGTTTCAGAGGGGAATACTGCCGCAAGTGCAGCACGCTTTACACCTTTAATGCGTTTTACAATCATAGTTGCGCCAACAAGCACAGCACCACTGTTGCCTGCCGATACAAACGCATCGCAAACACCGTCTTTTACCAAAGAAAACGCAACCGCCATCGACGAGTCTTTTTTTGATTTAATAACCGATGTAGGCTCGTCCTCCATTGTGAGAACGTTTGGTGCGTTTACAATTTCAAACTCGTTTTGGTCAATGCCTTCGCTTTTCATTATTTCGGTGATTCTTTGCTCGTCGCCAACCACAACAAGCTTAGCGCCAAGTTCTTTTACAGCAAGGTGACAACCTTTAATTATTTCTAAAGGTGCGTTATCTCCGCCGTGTGCATCAATTGCTATTTTCATAAGTTTTCTCCTATTATTTTTTCAAGCATTTCAAGAGCGCGAAGTGAAATTTTAGTATATCTTTCTTGCTTGTTTTTAATTCTTTCGCCGAGTGACTCAATAATGCCAAAATTAACGTTCATCGGCTGAAAGTTACCGCACGAGCCCTCGGCAATATAGTTTGAGAGTGCGCCTATTGCGGTGTATTTTGTAAAATCAATCATTGGCTTATTATTAATCATTTGTGCAAGATTAATAGCCGCCATAAGACCTGATGAAGCTGACTCAACATAACCCTCAACGCCTGTCATTTGCCCTGCAAAAAACAAGTCGTCACGTTTTTTTGTGTTATAGTATTTAGTCATTGTTTTAGGCGAATTTATAAACGTATTGCGGTGCATAACACCGTAGCGTACAAACTCGGCGTTTTCAAGGCCGGGGATAAGCGAGAAAACACGCTTTTGTTCGCCAAACTTTAAGTGTGTCTGAAACCCTACAATGTTGTAGAGTGTGCCGTCGGTGTTGTCTTTTCTAAGCTGAACAACTGCATGCGATTTTTCGTTTGTGCGCTTATCAATAAGTCCTACAGGCTTTAGCGGACCAAACAGCATTGTTTGCTCGCCGCGCTTTGCCATAACCTCAATCGGCATACAGCCTTCAAAAACGTTGTTTTCAAACTCGTGAAGCTCGGCGCACTCGGCATTTATAAGTGCGTTGTAAAAAACGTCGTACTGTTCTTTTGTCATAGGACAGTTGATATAGTCAGGCGTGCCTTTGTCGTAGCGCGAGGCAAAAAATGCCTTGTCCATATTTATACTGTCAAAGGTTACAATAGGTGCTGCTGCATCGAAAAAGTGTAAATACTCGTCGCCAAAAAACTCGCCGATGTCTTGTGAAAGCGCATCGCTTGTTAAAGGACCCGATGCAATAATAACGTTTTCACAATCGGGTATTTTTGTAACCTCTTTTTCAATAACGTTTATGTTAGGGTGGTTTTTAATAATTTCGGTAACGCTTTTTGAAAATAAAACCCTGTCAACCGCAAGCGCACCGCCCGCGGGGACTTTTGTTTTGTCGGCACAGCCTATAATTATTGAATCAAGCCTGCGCATTTCTTCTTTTAAAAGACCGACTGCGTTTGCAAGTCCGTCAGCTCTTAGCGAGTTTGAGCAAACAAGCTCGGCAAAATCAATTGAACTGTGCGCAGGTGACATCTTTTTAGGCTTCATTTCATAAAGGTCGACCTCAATGCCGCGCTTGGCAAGTTGCCAAGCCGCTTCGCATCCCGCAAGACCTGCACCGATAACGGTGGCTTTATTCATTTGTCTTATCCTCCGATTTTTTAGCATCGGTTTTACAGTTGGGGTTTGAGCAGTATATAATCTTGCGTTTGCCGCTCTTTCTAAAGAGTGTGCTTCCGCAGTTTTCGCATTTGGTTTTAAGCGGTTCGTCCCACGTCATATAGTCACAGCTCGGGTAGTTATCGCAACCGTAAAAAATTTTACCATTTTTAGATTTCTTTTGAATAATCTTGCCGCCACACTTGGGACATTCAACGCCTGTATCAACAACAATAGCTTTTGTAAACTTACAGTCGGGGTAACCGGGGCAGGCAAGGAACTTGCCAAATCTGCCGCTTCTTATAACAAGGTTTTTGCCACAGTTTGGACACTGCTCGTCAACAACCTCGTCAGGTACTTTAATGCGTGTGTCTTTAAGCGACTCTTCAGCACCTGAAAGTGTTTTTGAAAACAGATTATAAAAGTCAGAAATAAGTCCCTGCCACTCAATTTTACCGTCAGATACTTTATCAAGCTCGTTTTCGAGGTTAGCTGAAAAATCGTAGTCAATAATTGACGAGAAATAATCTTTCATAAGCTTTGTTGTAACCTCGCCAAGAGCGGTGGGCTTTAAAAACTTGCCGTCACGCTCAACGTATTCTCTTGCAAGAATTGTCGAGATAATAGGCATAAATGTAGAAGGTCTGCCAATGCCGTTTTCGTCAAGCGCCTTTGTAAGCGTACCCTCGGTGTATCTTGAGGGTGGTTGTGTAAAGTTTTGTTCGCGCTTAAACTCAACAACCCTTAATTCTTCGCCGTCTTGGAGCTTGTATAACTTCTTATCTGATTCTTCTTTGTCAGCATCTTGATAAAGAGCGGTATAACCCTTAAACGCAATAGCCTGACAGTTAGCTTTGAACAGGTACTCGCCGTTTGAAATATCGGCAGTTTGTGTGTCATAAATCGCATCACTCATCTGGCTTGCAATAAATCTATCATAAATGAGTTTGTAAAGTCTGTATTGGTCGTTTGAAAGCGATACCTTTGCATGTTCGGGTGTTATTTCAAGGTTGGTAGGACGGATAGCTTCGTGTGCGTCCTGTGCACCTTTTTTAGTTTTAAATACTCGTCTTTTAGCAGGGTAAAATTCACTGCCGTACTTGTCTATAATAAACGATTTTGCTGCATTTGCCGCATCGTCAGAAATTCTGAGCGAGTCGGTTCTCATATAAGTTATAAGACCAACAAGACCAAAGCCGCCAACAGTTACGCCCTCGTAAAGTTCTTGCGCCGCTTTCATTGTGCGCTTTGTTTGAAAATTATATCTTCTTGATGCTTCTTGCTGAAGGGTTGATGTTGTAAAAGGCGGTGCAGGGCTTTTTTTCTTTTGACCGGTTTTAACCGATTCAACCTTAAACTGAGTGCCCTCGCACTTTTGGCAAATTTCGTTTGCCTGATTTTCGCAGTTAACTTCAATTGCTTTTTTAACAGTACCGTGGAATTTTGCGTGTATTCTTGCTGCTGAACCTTTTTTGCCAAAAACGGCGTTTATGTTCCAATACTCTTTTGCTTTAAAATCGCGGATTTCGTTTTCACGGTCAACCACCATTGCGGTAGCTACTGATTGAACACGACCTGCCGACAAGCCTTTTTTAACCTTTTTCCATAAAAACGGTGAAAGCTTGTAGCCAACAATTCTGTCAAGTACACGGCGCGCCTGTTGCGCATCAACAAGGTCATAGTCAATGCCGCGTGGGTTTTTAACAGCCTCTTGCAAAGCGCTTTTTGTAATCTCGTTAAAAACAATACGCTTTGAGTTGTTTTCGTTTAAACCCAAAAGCTCGTAAAGATGCCACGAAATAGCCTCGCCCTCACGGTCAGGGTCGGTTGCAAGGTATACGGTATCGGCAGCCTTTGCTTCTTTTTTGAGCGTTTTAATCAAATCACTCTTACCGCGAATTGTAATGTATTTTGGTGCAAAGTTGTTTTCAATATCAACTGCAAAATCACTTTTGGGCAGGTCACGTACGTGACCTTTTGACGAAATAACCTTGTACTTTTTGCCTAAATACTTTTCAATAGTCTGTGCCTTTGCAGGCGACTCAACAATAACTAAATTTGCCATTATTTAACCTCAAATCATTATTTTATATTTGTTACCGGGACATGCTACAATGGCACCCTTGGTTTCAAGTGACGATATAATGCTCATTACCGCCGAAGTGGGCAGCGTTGTTGAACTGATTATATAGTCAACATCCGTTTCAGTTTCGCGAATTTTACTAAAAATAAGCTTTTCGTCTTCATCAAGATTTTCTCGCATCATACGCTTGAAATCTTGTGACATACAAAGCTCTTCTCCGTCATCAACCGGTTTCAAATTTTCGGGCTGAACAATATCAACCGTTAAAACGTCGCTATATTCTTCGGCATAGCGATAGAGTACATCTTTATAGTCAATAACCGGTATTGCACCGTCGCGAATTAACAGGTTAGAGCCTGCCGATTGTGGCATATCAACATTAGCCATAACCGAAAAAACGTCTTTACCCTGATTCGCTGCATAATTAGCGGTCATAACAGCACCGCTTCTGATAGGCGCTTGTGTTACAACTGTTGCAATTGAGAGTGCCGATAGCAGTCGGTTTCTTTCTTGATAAGAGAATATGTGTGTATGTGTGTCGGGAAGATGTTCCGATATTATAATACCGCTTGAAAGAATATTTTTGTATTTGTAGTTTGTGCCGTACCACGCAGTTGCGTGGCCGCAGGGTAGTATGCAAATTAAATCTTTGCCCGCATTAACTGTGCTGTTTATAACTGCATTGTCAATACCTTTTGCAACACCTGTAACAACTGTAAAGCCTGATAAAGCAAGGGCTGTTGTTATGTCGTGCGTTACAGAGGTACCGTAGCTTGTAGATGAGCGTGTGCCTACAATTGTTATTTTAGGACTTTTATGCAATATGCTTATATCACCAAGCACAAACAACACGCAAGGAAAATTATAAATTTGTCTAAACTCCTCGGGGTATTGCTCGTCGTCTATAGTTATTATTTTAATTTGTGAAGAATTACAAATGTTTAATATATTTTTTGCATCGGTAAGGTCTTTGTTTAAAAGTGCCTCTTTATGTTCGCTTGTTAAAAAATCAAGCTCGTCAAGCTGTTCTTCTGTAGAATTATATGCAGCCTCTACACTTTTAAAATGCAAATATGTTTTATATACTAAAACCGACCTGTCTTTGAGTGCGTTTTTAAGCCATAACCATAATAGAATGTTATTGTTCACCTTGTCGTTTGTTCTCCCACATAATAATTGATGCGGCAACAGCGGCGTTAAGTGATTCGTTTTGACCGCTCATTGGTATAAACATACCGAAATCGCAAATACTCATAACCGCATCTGAAATACCGTTGCCTTCGTTGCCTATAACAACAACCTTTTTTTGCGACTGATACAAAGTATCAACCGTTTTATAGTTTTTATCAAGCCCCGCACCAATAACAGTGTACCCCTCGTGCTTTTTAGCGCTAAGGTAGTTTAAAAGGTTAGCCTGACAAATATTAAGTCTGAAAACACTACCCATAGCACCGCGTAAAGTTTTTTGCGAGTAGGGGTCGTGACAGCCTGTGCCAAGTACAACACTGTTAACGCCAAAAGCCTCTGCCGAGCGCAGTATTGCACCCATATTAGACGGGTCTTGAATAGCATCGAGTGCTAAAATAAAATTATCGTTTAAATCAGGCTTTGATTTTGGAATTGGTGCAATAGCAATAATGTCTTGCGGTGTTTCCATATCAGATACTTTTTTAAGCACCGATTCAGTTACCTCATAAACCTCACAGTTAAAATTACAGGTGTTAACGTTGGCGCCTTCTTTTATAAAAACACGTACAGGTTCAATATTACATCGGTAAAGTTCTTCTACAAGCTTTTTACCTTCAACAATAAAAAGACCGCTTTGCTTTCGTGCTTTTGCAGTGCCCAGTGCCGCCGCCTCTTTTATTTTATTATTTTGTAAACTTGTTATTCGTTCCATAATCATTACCTTTACTAAAACATACCTATTATAATATAAATCGCAAAAAATTCAAGAGTTTTTTTAAAACAGTAATAATCAAAGCTAAAAACTACTATATATGTAACAAAAAACAGTAACGGAGAATCAGCTTATGGACAGTGTAACAAGCAAAGCAAAAATATACTCAACTAAAACCGCGCTCGACGATTTTTTTGAGCAAAAAATCGAGTTTGATATATCAATACCCGACTATAACCCGTCAGTTCATCAGGTGCTAAAATGCGAGGTCGTGCCAACTATTATGTCGCAGTCGGTAACCGATGATAACGCTTTAATCGAGGTGGAGTGCCTTTGCCGTGTTATATATGCCGACGAGCAAACAGGCTGCATACGCAGTGTATGTAAAACCGAGATGTTTTCAAAATCTCTTTCACTTAAATGCAAACTATACCCAAACAAAATGCGTGTTAACATAAGGCCTGTGTCGGTAAACTGCCGTGTTCAAAACCCACGTAAGCTGTCGGTAAAGGCGGTTATTGGCTGTGCAGTTAAAATAATTGGCAATAACGAGCTTGATATAATTGACACAATAACCGATAACAGCATACAGGCTATATTTAAAAAGCAAACTGCAAACCTGTTTTCAGGTGCAGGGCAAACTATAACTCATATTGAGGGCAAACTCGAATCAAAATCACCTGTAAACGATATAATCTCGTCAAACGCAAATATAGTTATAACCGATACCAAGGTTGTTAACGATAAAATAATATTAAAAGGCTGTGCCGAAATTTACTGCATTTACTTAACAGGTGAGCAAAAAGGCGATATGCAAATGTCAAAATGCTCAATTCCGTTTAGTGAGGTTGTTGAGGTAGAGGGCGCTGACGAAAACTCATTTTGCGACTGTAATGCCTCGGTCAGCGACCTGTCTTTGAGCGTTGAAGACGACGGCACAACAATTAGTGTGTGTATTGATGCAGTAATAGGAGCTGCGGTATACAACAATGTTGAGATAAACCTTTTAAAAGACGTTTACTCAATGACCGACGAGCTTATTACAACACAGTCACATAAAACTATCGAATCACTTTTGCTTACCGAATCATTTATGCACAATTTCACAGGTGAAATGGGCTGTGATTTGCAGGATGCGCGAATTGTTGCCCTTACAGGCGCTCCGACGGTTAAAGCGATAAAAATGAACGATGGTCAGCTTGTTATTGACGGTGAACTGCTTGCGTGCGTATATATGTACAACGATGAGCAGTATAAAATCATCGAAAAACCTCTGCCGTTTACAGTAACGCACCTGGCTTTGCAAACCGAAAAACCTCTTCGTTGCGAGGCGACTCCCGTTTTATGCGATATTTCATACTCAATACCAACCGATGATACAATATCCATAACTGCTTCGGTGGATATTAAGCTTTGTGTGTTTGCCCAAAACGAATTTTTAGTAATTGATTCGTTTAAGCCCGACCCCGAAAAGCAGCACGATAAATGTAAAGGTTTAATACTTTACAACGCTCAAAAAGGTGAGCAATTATGGGATATTGCGAAAAAATATCACACTTCGGTTAATATTTTGCAAAGGGATAACAAAATAGATAGCGATATGGTCGAAAACAATCAGATGTTGCTTGTTTCATTCAATTAAAAAAGAGCCTTTAGGCTCTTTTTTTAATAAAACATTGCAAGCTCCACTTCGGGCGGAAGTGAAAACATAACGTTGGTTGCGTATAAAACAGGACCTACTGATGCGTAAAGGTCTGTGTATTCATTTTTGATAACTGCCTCTATAACAACCCAGTCGCGAGTTTCAAAATTGCTCGCATCGTCAAACTTTGCAAGTAGTCCGCCGTAAGCAATATCGTCTTCGCAACAGGTCATTATGTGTCTGCCGATTGCAAAGCAGTCGGCAGGTAGCTTGTCATCGTTTACAACAATGCCTTTAAAGCGCACAGTTTTACCAACATATCTGTCGGTGTTTTCCATAAGGTCGCTGTACCATAGCGCGTAGTCAATATCTTTAATATCAATAAAATCGGCATTAATATCAAAGGGGAGCGGGTCTTCAATTTCGTCGTGCTCAATTTGTCCGTCTACAAACTCGTAGCATATTTTTGAGCCCCTGTTTACACCGCGTACAAGCTTGTGTAGTGCCATAAACTCGTCGTTTGATTTAACTCTGTTAAAAATAACCATTTGCGCGTCTTTTAGCTTGTCGCCAACAAGTGAACGCATATTTTGGTTATAACTTAAAATTGTTGTGCTGTCGGCAAACATCATATTTTGATAAATAAGCCAGTTGTTTGGCAGTGCCTCATATAACTTGTCGAGCAGCCACATACCGTTGTACTCAATTAAAACACGGTGCATACGGTACTTTTTAACAAGTGCCAACAAGTTCTTTTGAGTAAGCTCCGATATATCTTCGATTTTATGAAAAAACACAGTTTCACAAGGGTATTTTTGCGGTTCAAATTCCGCCTCACCCTCTTCGCACATTATAACAAGTGTACGCTCGCCGTCATAAAAGCGTGGGTCTTCGAGTGTTTCTTGTATAAAAGTTGTTTTTCCTGATTCTAAAAACCCTGTAAACAAATAAACAGGAAGTTCCATATAATTTACCTCTAATTAAATAACTTTTCAAGCATTTGTGTATTAATATCAGCACCGATAACACAAACTCTGCCTGTTACATCGGCAGCACCTTCTCTTATATCACAACTGTCGGGGATATAGTCAAAGTGCAACCAACCGTTTTGGCTCTCAACAATACCTTTTGCGCGAAGTACAGTGCCAACGCTTTCAAGCTGATTTAAAATGTTTGTAATTTGCTCTTTTGTAAACTTGCTTGCAGTTTCAATGCCCCAGCTTGTAAACACCTCGTCGGCGTGATGATGGTGGTGTTCGTGATGGTGGTCGTGGCATCCGCAATCGCAATGCTCGTCGTGATGGTGGTGCTCGTGGTGATGATGGTGATGCTCAAGCTCGTCTTTTAAGGCGTTTTTATTTTCAATGGCATCTAAAAGCTGCTTTGCACTCAGCTTGTCCCAATCAGTTGTAACAACCAATGCGTCGTGATTAAGCTCTTTTATTATGTGTAAGCAATCGTGTAGCTTGTGCTCATCAATATTTGTAGTATGTGAAAGAATTACGGCTTTCGCACTGCTGATTTGGTTGTTAAAAAATTCACCAAAGTTTTTGTGATACATTTTGCACTTTTTAGCATCGACCACAGTTGAATAGCTATTTAAAACTGCATCGTGTATGTCGGCGTTTTTAACTGCAGTAATAACATCTGAAAGCTTGCCTACGCCTGACGGCTCAATGATAATACGCGAAGGTTGGTAGTCGGTTATAACCTGCTTTAAAGCGGTTTCAAAATCGCCAACGAGCGAACAACAAATACAACCGCTGTTCATTTCGGTAATATTAACACCCGATTCTTTTAAAAAACCGCCGTCAATACCTATTTCACCAAATTCATTTTCAATAATTACAATATTTTGGCCTGCAAAAAGCTCTTTTACAAGTTTTTTAATAAGTGTTGTTTTACCTGAACCTAAAAAGCCGGAAATAATATCAATTTTAGTCATTTTTAATACCTCTTTTCAACTAAATATTATATTATAGTAAAAAGTTGTTTTCAATAGTATTTTGTACTTGAATTAGGCTATTTTAAGATATATAATTAAATTGTCAAGGTAATAATTTTTAAAAAGGAGAGATTTCTAATGAACAGATTTGTACTTAACGAAACATCTTATCACGGTGCCGGCGCTATTAATGCTATTCCTGATGAGATAAAAGCAAGAGGTTTTAAAAAAGCACTTGTTGTATCTGACCCCGACCTTATCAAGTTTGGTGTATCAAAAAAGGTAACCGATATTCTTGATAATGCAGGCATTGCATACGAAATGTTCTCTGATGTAAAAGCAAACCCCACCATTGAGAACGTACAAAACGGTGTTGCTGCATTTAAAGCAGCTGGTGCTGACTGTCTTGTTGCTATCGGCGGCGGTTCATCAATGGATACTGCAAAAGCAGTAGGCATTATTATCACAAACCCCGAGTTTGCTGATGTAAGAAGCCTTGAGGGTGTTGCACCCACCAAAAACCCCTGCGTACCCATCATCGCAGTTCCCACAACCGCAGGTACTGCTGCAGAGGTTACTATCAACTACGTAATCACCGATGTACAAAACAATCGTAAAATGGTTTGTGTTGACGTTCACGACATTCCTGTTGTTGCAGTTGTTGACCCTGATATGATGTCAACAATGCCAAAAGGCCTTACAGCCGCTACTGGTATGGATGCTCTTACACACGCAATCGAAGGCTACATCACAAAAGGTGCTTGGGAGCTTTCAGATATGTTCCACTTAAAATCAATTGAAATTATTGCTCGCTCACTTCGTGGTGCTGTTGATAATACTCCCGAAGGCAGAGAGGGTATGGCTCTTGGTCAATATGTTGCAGGCATGGGCTTTTCAAACGTAGGTCTTGGTATTGTTCACTCTATGGCACATCCGCTCGGTGCTCTTTACGATACACCCCACGGTGTTGCAAACGCAATTATCCTTCCTACAGTAATGGAATATAACGCACCCGCTACAGGCGATAAATACAAATACATCGCACAGGCTATGGGCGTTGAAGGTACCGAGAATATGTCGGTTGAAGAATACAGAAAAGCAGCTATTGATGCTGTTAAACAACTCTCGCTCGATGTTGGTATTCCTGCTGACCTTAAAGAAATTGTTAAACCCGAAGATATTGCATTTCTTGCTCAGTCAGCTTACGACGATGCTTGCCGCCCCGGTAACCCCCGCGACACAAGCGTTGAAGAAATCACCGCACTTTACAACTCACTTATGTAATAACAAAAAGCACCCTTATGGGTGCTTTTTTTATTGCTACATAACGTTTCCTGATGCCATTTTTTTGTATAAGTTTTGCATTATGCTCATATTCTTTTCGCCAAAGGGGAGAATGTCTTGTTCTAACTCTTCAATTCGAGTGAGTTTACCGTTTGCGTAATCAATTAATCTCTTTTTGCATGCGCTAAGCCTTCTTATAACACCGCCTATGCGTATATCCTGAACATCAAAACCACTCGTTTTGTTATGAGAAAACCATTGCTTTTCAAATGCTTTTCCAAACTCATCAATTCGTTTTATTGTGATTGTGTAGTCCTCTTTTGCAAGGCGCAATAATTCCTGTTTATCGTTATCTTTATAAGCTTTTCGGGTTTTTACACCAAGCTCATATTTAATGGCAAGTACATCACAAAGCTTTGCTTGTGTATCAAAAAGATAGCCATACTTACGGCTCTTTTTTGCGATTTGGTGCAGTTGTTTTGCATAATCTTCATAAATCTGTGACCCGCCCTCGCGTACGGTATAGTCCAAGTATCCGTTAAAGCAGTCGGAAAACAACATATACTTGCAGGGGTTTTTGGTTGAATTATATTCGTTACCTGTAATCTCGTTTGGTAGGTCAAGCTTTATAAATTCGTCGTAATCAATGCCGGTTAGTCTTTTAAACTTGGTTTTAATAACATTCTCGTCGGTTACGCCTTTTGAGTACTGCGCAATATAAAACAAAGACGGTAGCAGTGAAAACGGTGAACACTCGCCGCCATCATCGCCCCACATTGTCATAAACACGTTTTTTACCTTGTTTTTCTTACAAGCGTCAATAGCGGGCAGCATTGATAAAAGTGTAAACTTGTTAAAAGGTGCAAAACCTCTCCAACTCCATGCGCCGCCTGCAAACCAAAAATCTTTTGATAGTTGCTTGTGGTTATATATCATATCATTATATTTTTGCTCGCTGGTTTGGTAATAGTCCCAATAAACAGGTGTTACGTTTTCAGGCAGGGCATCAACATACTCTTTTGGCATTTGTGCCTTGTCGGTATAATATTTGCCGTCATTCCAGGGTCTAAAGAACATATCTGACCAAATCATTGGCTCAAAGTTATATTTTTTTGCAATTTCGCATACACGGTTTAAATGACGCTTCATTATGGCATCTACAGGTTGATAGCCGTGAATATCCAAGTGCTTTCCGCGACCGAGCATATGTGCTTCGTCCATACCGATATGTATTCTCTTAGTGGTAAAACACTCGGCAACCGTTGCAAACATATTATCAATAAATTCATATGTTCGCTCGTCGTCAACGAGCATAATATCGTCGCAGTCAACAGGAAATTTTCCCCATCTTATTGCCGCGTTTACGTGCGCCAAAGTTTGTATGCAGGGAATAAGTGTTATTCCAAGGCTTGATGCATATAAATCAAGCTCTTTAATCTCGGCCTTTGTGTATCTGCCGCGCATGTATCCAAAATATGGTTCGTTGTTTACCTCATACGTATCCTCAGTATAAAGCATAACACAGTTGTACCCCATTTTTTTAAGTAAAAAAAGGTACCTTTTAAGCCCGTCAACGCTCATTACAGCGTTTCGTGACATGTCAATCATAACGCCAAAATTATCAAACTTAAATTTAGCCATAATTATTCCACCTTTTTATTCGTCAACATATTCACATTTTTTTAAAAATACAAAGTAACAAATACCCGATACAAGCTGACAGACAACCGCAATAATCATTGTTGCAGTTGCGCCAAAATTTGTTACCAGTGGTGTTACTACCGAGTTTGCAAGTGCAATGCCAAGCGTATGTATTAGCATTCGCCACGACGAGTACTGACCAATATAATCATAGTCGACAAACTTGGTTATTGCAACGGGAATTGCGCTGTTTATAAAGCATATAAAAAAGTTTGCCAAAAAGTACATTACATATAGCATCGCGAGTGATTTATAAAAAAACATAAGCGGCATTGTAACTGCCAGTAATATGCTCGATATAACAAGTATTTTTCCGTCATTCCTTCGTTTTGTAATTAGTGTGTATACAAAACTGCCGACAACTGCCGAAATTTGCAAAAGCAAAGTAAGTACCGCGCCTGTACTTTTATTTGTTATACCAACAGAAAAACCAATTGTCATGCTAAGTGCAAGTACGCCTGTACAAAAACCTCTTAACAGGTTGGGGATAATCAGTACTAAAAACGGCTTGTAGCAAAGCAGGTTGACTTTTTTTGCAGTTTTAGGAACATTGTTTTGCTTGTGGTTTACAGGCACTGTGCGTATAAGTGATACAAATGCAATTATAAGTAATACACAACCAAAAACAAAAAATAAAAGCATTGTTTTATTGTAGTTGTATTTTGCAGTAAAAAACGACATTGCCGCCGAAAGAACAATACCAACAATTCCTATCAAAACGCCTAAAAGACCTGTAAGATGCGCATAATCAGTCATTTTAATAACGTGATAGGGGAGTTTATAACAGGTTATGTTATAAACTGCTTGTATTACATTGGTTATAACTCCCGTTCCAAACACGAGCATATATTTAAAAGTTATAGGAACGCCTGTATACACGCTCAATAATATCAGCGATAAAAATAAAGCTATTTGGCCAATGGTGGCATATGCGGTTATTTTTACAATGTTTGTAAGCTTGTCAATAACTAAAGAAATTACAAGCATAACCGATACCTGAATTATTTGTACTAGCGATAAAAATGATGTAACAATTGTTTCGCTTATGCCGTTTTCAAGCAAGAACGACTGAATGACCGAGCCTGCAATCAATAGCAGTGAGGTGCTGTATGCAATAGAGTGTAAAATATATTTGCTTTCGTTTGATTTCATAAAAATCACCTGAAACTGTAATATATCCAAATAGTAGCACACTAAATTTTAAAAGTAAATATAAAAAAACCTGATTTTTTTAATAAAATCAGGTTTTTAAAATAGTACAATTATCTTTGTACTCGGCCGCTTCCGTCACCGCCTACGCGGTCAACAATGTGTAAGTGATACGATTTTGAGAAGCAGTAGTTTTCGCCGTCGTAAAGCATACTCTTTTACGCAAAGCGGCAGAACAGGGAGTTGGCTCAGGGTATCTTGCAACTATATTTAAAAAAGAAACAGGAAAAACCCCAGGCGTTTATAGAAAATTAATAAAATAAAAAATCACAAATATATTTTTATAGGAGTGATTTTATGTTTGATGTAGAAATCGCAAACGCCTCAGCGATATATAATTTGTATTTATACCTTGCTCATTTAATCGACTTTGAAAAAGGCGATACACTTAAGTTGGCAGCCGATAAAATAGGTAAACTTGTACTTAAACAAAAAGACGATGTGCGGTTTAAACTTTTAAGAGCCGCTATAAAACAACCAAAAATAGCCAACACGGTTATTGTTGATTTACAACTTACAAAAAACGGTTTATCTTCGGGTGTGTTTAAAAAAGAAAAGACTACATTCGTTGTCTTTAAAGGTACTGCAAAAGGCGAGTGGATAGACAACGGTGACGGGCTTTCGGGAATTGCCGAACAAAACGTTTATATAACCTATGATAGCGATGGAAATGTGTATTCAAGAACTGTAAAGCAAAATGACTTTGCAACCGACCAACAGGCAGAAGCGCTTAATTGGTTTAACTATGTTATTAAAAAATATGATTTGAGCTCAAAAATAATAGTAACAGGGCACTCAAAAGGTGGCAATAAAGCACAGTTTGTAGCAATAAATAGCGATAACGTTTCAGAGTGCTATAGCTTTAACGGTCAAGGCTTTTCGCCCGAGGCAATAGAGCAGTTTAAAGATGATAACAACTTTAAAGCAAGGCAACAAAAAATTTTTAGCATATCGACCGGTAACGATTACATAAATGTGCTTGGAAACCAACTTTGCCTACCTCAAAACAGGTATTTTATTGAGTGGTGTGCAGGACTGCATCAAATAGAGGCAATGTTTAACAAATACGGTCAATTAAACGACATTACAACACAGGGTGAGCTTTCAAAATACGTAGAGTCGGTTTCTAAAAAACTTATGCTATTAAAACCGAATAAACGCTCACACGCAACAATAGGCGTTATGAATATATTTCAAAACATATTTGGCGAAAAAAACGCGGTAAACGACCGCGATGTGTCACTGGCGCAAACACTCGTAGGTCTTTCAATAGCAATTGATACAATATTAAAAAAGGAGTAAGCATTGCTTACTCCTTTTTGGTGCGGGTAACAGGACTTGAACCTGCACAGCCTTGCGACCATTAGAACCTGAATCTAACGCGTCTGCCAATTCCGCCATACCCGCATATTAAGTTATAATTTAAGGCAGCCGCGTTACACGCGTCGCTCCCTTTGCGGTGCCCAACTCTGTCTTCGGTGCAAAGCACCTTGCCAATCGTTGACCGCGGCAGCTCCTTATTGTTCGCTTTATCACCCACAGGGTGCGCTCACAACCGTCCCCAATTCCGCCATACCCGCATAGTATTTAACGCTAAATATAATAACATAATTAGTTTTACAAGTCAACACGAAATTTAGTTATCACTTTGCAAAAAATCGTCGATTATATCAAAAATATGTATAATGCTTGCGCCGTATTTATTGCAGGTATCAACAAGCTCTTTTGCGCGCTCATAGCTTAAACATATATCGTTTATTTGCTGACAAATCTCAATGCCGTACACCGTTTTACCGCTTTCATCTTCACTTTTTATTAGTTTATATTTTGTTTCCATATCCTTTTCTTCCTTTTTTCTTACTATTTTACACAACTCCTTTGTCGAAATTTTACGATATTTAGCGATAAAAATAAAAAAATTGTCATAAAAAAACACTGCCACAACCGTGACAGTGTTTTTATTAAAATTTAGCCGCCGTATGAGAGCATTACATCAATGCAATTTTTAGCTTTTTGCATAACCTCGTTGTCGAGAACTATCTCGTCGCCGCCTGTGCCGTTAACACAGTTGTACAGGTCAATGAGAGTGGTAAGACGCATATCATTGCACACACAGTCTTTGCTTAATGTGTAAAACTTTTTATCAGGAAGCTCGTACATAAGGTGAGTTGCAATGTTGTTTTCGGTACCAATAATAAACTCTTTATCGGTACTGTTTTTTGCATACTCCATAATTCCTGTTGTACTGCCTACATAATCGGCAAGTCTTGAAACTTCGTTTAAGCATTCGGGGTGCACGAGCAGTTTGGCGTTAGGGTAACGTTTCTTTGCATTTTCAACGTCTTTAACAGTAATGCGTTTGTGAACAGGGCAACCGCCGTCGACAAAAATAAACTCTTTTTCGGGAACCTGTTCTTTTACCCAACCGCCAAGATTACAGTCGGGAATAAATATAATTTTTTTATTAGGTATTTTTTTAACAATTTTTAAAGCAGAAGCTGATGTAACGCAAATGTCGCACTCGGTTTTTAAAAGCGATGTAGTGTTAATGTATGCAACAACTGCAGCATCGGGGTGCTTGCGCTTTAAAGCCTTAATCTCGTCAACTGTCATTTGCTCTGCCATAGCACAGCCTGCATCGGTATGTGAGAGCAATACTTTTTTTTCAGGCGATAAAATTTTTGCGGTTTCAGCCATAAACCTAACACCACACATTACAACTGTTTTGTTTGGTGCTGTAGTAGCCATTTGACTGAGCGCAAACGAGTCGCCAACAAAATCGGCTACCTCTATTATATCGTGTGTTTGGTATGAGTGTGCAAGAATACATATATCGTTTAACTTTTTAAGTTTTAATATCTCATTTTGTAATTGCTGTGAAGTTAACATTTAATCTCCTCCTATATTTTTATCATTATATCGTAAACACTACGTACTGTCAACAAAAAAAGTAAAATATACACATAATTTTACATATGTCTTGTCATTTTGAAATAATGGTGTTATAATAGTGGAAAATAGGAGGGATAGCAATGAAAACGGATGTTCTGATTGTAGGCACCGGTTGCGCAGGTCTTTATTGTGCACTAAACCTGCCATCTACAAAAAACATTACCATTATAACCAAATCAGATGCCGAGAGTAACGACTCGTTTTTGGCACAGGGCGGAATTTGTATGCTTCGCGACGAGAGCGACTATCAAAGCTTTTTTGATGATACTTTAAAAGCAGGTCACTACGAAAACAATAAAAACAGCGTTTCGATTATGATAAATTCCTCTGCTGATGTAATTAACGACCTTATATCAATCGGTGTTGATTTTAATCGTGATAGCGATGGTAATCTCATGTTTACCCGCGAGGGTGCGCATTCAAACAAACGTATACTCTTTCACAAAGACATTACTGGCAAAGAGATTACATCAAAATTGCTAAATAAAGTTAAAACTCTTAAAAACGTAACAATTTATGAGCATACAACACTTGTTGATATAATGCAAAAAGACAATACTTGTTATGGTGGTATTGTTCGCGATAAAAACGGTAAGCTATTTACCATATCAGCTGATTTTACAGTAATGGCAACAGGTGGAATCGGCGGTCTTTACCGCCACTCAACAAACTTTAAGCACTTAACGGGCGATGCTATTGCAATAGCAATAAAGCACAATATAAAGCTTAAAGATATTCAATACGTTCAAATACACCCCACAACGCTTTATACCAAAGACTCGGCCGAAAGAAGCTTTTTAATATCAGAGTCGGTACGCGGCGAGGGCGCGCATCTTTATAATAAAAATAACGAGCGGTTTGTAAACGAGCTTTTACCGCGCGACTTGCTCACTAAAGAAATTCATCACCAAATGAAAAAAGACGACACCGAGTTTGTGTGGGAGGACTTAAGAAGCATACCTGCCGACGAGGTGAAAAGGCATTTTCCAAACATTGTAGAGCATTGTAAAGAACAAGGCTATGATGTATTTACCGAGAGTATACCGGTTGTTCCCGCGCAACACTATTTTATGGGTGGTATACATATCGATACCGAGGGTAAAACCTCAATGTCGCAACTTTATGCAGTGGGCGAAACCGCTTGTAATGGCGTTCACGGCAAAAACCGTCTTGCAAGCAACTCGCTTTTAGAAGCACTTGTTTTTGCAAAACGTGCAGCAAAAAATATAACAGCATCAACCGCACTGCCCGCAGTTGATTTTAGCAATATCGACTTAACACCCTATGCCGATGCAAAGGCGCTTGAAAAAGAGTATGCCGACTCGGTAAAGCTCGAAATACGCAGGGCAACAAATTTAACTAAGTAAAAGGAGAATAACAATGTTTGACCAGGTAACACTCAAATTACAGGTAGACCCCTTAATTTTAATGGCGCTTAAAGAAGATATTACAAGCGAGGATGTAACAACAAACAGCGTAATGCCTACTGCACAAATGGGTGAGGTAGACCTTATTTGTAAAGAAGACGGCATAATTTGCGGTCTTCAGGTTTTTGAACGTTCGTTTACACTTATTGACCAAAACGTAAAGGTTGAGTTTTTTGTAGCCGACGGCGACAAGGTTACAAACGGACAGCTATTGGCAAAGGTACGCGGCGATATTCGTGCGCTTTTGTGCGGCGAACGCACCGGCCTTAACTACTTACAAAGAATGAGTGGTGTTGCAACATACACAAACAGCGTTGCAAGTCTTTTAAAGGGTACAAAAACCACACTTCTCGACACAAGAAAAACCACCCCCAACAACCGCATCTTTGAAAAATATGCAGTTCGTGTTGGCGGCGGCAAAAACCATCGTTACAACCTTTCTGACGGCGTACTTTTAAAAGATAACCACATAGGTGCTGCAGGTGGTGTTAAAAAAGCTATTCTTATGGCAAAAGAATACGCACCGTTTGTTCGCAAAATCGAGGTTGAGGTTGAAAACTTTGAAATGGTTAAAGAGGCTGTTGATGCAGGTGCTGATATTATAATGCTCGACAATATGACAAACGAGCAAATTAAACAGTCTATGGAATATATAAATGGCAGGGCACAGGTTGAGGTTTCGGGCAACGTTACAAAAGAAAACATCAACCGCCTTATAGACCTTGGAGTTGATTTTATTTCAAGCGGCGCACTTACACACTCTGCACCCATTTTAGACTTATCTCTTAAAAATCTTCATCCGGTTAAGGAGTAATTAAAACTATGAACGGACAGTCAAGACGCGACGAAATAATTAAAATATTGCGTAGCTCTGATAAGCCTGTTTCAGCAAGTAAACTTGCCGAAAGCTTTGGTGTTAGTCGTCAGGTGATAGTTCAGGACATTGCTTTGCTCCGTGCAACAGGCGTACAAATTGATGCAATGGCGCGTGGCTATTGCATATCGGCACCGTTGCTTGTAAGCAGGGTGTTTAAAACTTATCACAACCACGACGACGTAAGCCGAGAACTCCAAATTATTGTTGATGCAGGCGGTATTGTTGCCGATGTGTTTATTTATCATAGAAGCTACGGTACAGTTCGTGCTACAATGGATATTAAAACCCGTGTCGATGTTGAAAAATACGTAGAGTCACTAAAAAGCGGGAAATCGAGCCTTTTGTCAGGTGCGACCTCGGGTTACCATTATCATACGGTTTATGCAAGAGATACCCAAACACTTGATTATATTGAAAAATCACTAAAAGACGGTGGCTTTTTAGCACCGGTACTCGAGCACGAGCCCCCCGAACTTACAAAATAAAAAAGAGAGGTAAAACCTCTCTTTTTTTATTTAATATTCCATTTGGTGTACATAAGTGAACAATAGTTATCGTCTTGGTATTTTTGGTAGTATACGGTATATATCGAACCGTCATCAAGCTCAACGCTTGAGCAGTAGCCTGAGTCCCAATTCTTTGCGTTTTCGCAAAGCACAATCTCTTCACCCCAGGTTTTACCGCCATCGTAGCTTAGTCTAGCGCGTTGACCGTATCTTTCGTCGCGAATTGTGTATGTTAGCACGAGTGCTCCCGTTGAGTGCTTCATAATATGTGGGGGAGAACCTTTAATACCCATATCCTCGGGTGTTGTCCAGGTTTTACCGCCGTCGTATGAAAATGATTTATACATACAGAACTTGTGAGAATCGGGGTCTTTGTGAACACGAATAATGCCGAGTATAGTGCCATCGTCAAGTTCAATCTGATATGGCTCACACATTAGTATTTCGCCCTTTTCGTCAACGTTATCGAGTGTGTATAAATAGTTCCAGGTCTTACCGCCGTCGCAACTGTCGTAAGCAGCAATTTCACTTTTGTTAGGTACTCTTCCAAGGTATAAAAGTCTGCCGTCTTTTAAAAGAGTGGGTCCGTGAGGCGAGGATATTGGAACTGAAACATTATCTACTAAGGTACTGCCGTCATCGGATAATATTTTTACAAATGAGCCGACAAGTCTTTGCTCTTCGGGAATTTTTTTCCATCTTTCGACACCGGCTATCCAAAGACCAACCCTGTCTTCAGGTATGTATTTTGTAATTCTGTCGTATCTGCTTGTGTAAATGCTTAAATCATTTATAAAGTATGTAAAAACAAACTTGTTATCACCAATAGGACAAATACCGCCGTCCCTGTCGTCAAACGGTGTGTCGTTAATAATAATAGGTCCTTGCCACGTTTTTGCGTTATCGTAGCTTTTAAACATATAGTTTTTGCCAAACGGACAAATATGACCAAGCCTGTGACCTGAGCAAACTGCATAAATAACTCCGTTTTCGTCTTTTGTCACGGTAGGCCATCCTACGTAATTAAATACCGAGTCTTTTGCTCTAAAAACAATTCCTTGCTCCATTTTTGACACCTCGTTTATAATATCGATTTTAACAGCTGTTCAATGTTTTGGTCAGAGTACTCAATTTCTGACGAATAAGTTGAGCAAATGTTTAAAATCTTTGTTTTGTCACATACGCCGTTAAATACGCATACTGACATAATCATTTTAACACTTAAAATACAAAATGCAATACGTTGTTTTAAAAAATTATCATATATTCCGCCTTGTAAATGCCTATATGCAAAATAAACTGCAAGTTGTTCAAATATGCAGTCAAAACCGATTACATCGGAAAAGCTGTTTGTGTTTTTTAACGCAGTTTTCCAACAGTCATTTAGTATTTCAAGATTTAAGTATAAATTTTTATAAAACTCAAAATCTTTAAAAGTTATATCAAAAAAATCGCACAGGTTTTCTATTCGTTCACAAATGGTAAACTCGCGGTCTTGCAAAATGTCAAAAACCGTTTGACGCAGTTTGATAAATGGCTTTTCATTTTCAGTACAATACTCTATTGAGTCTATGTAAAACTTTGCGTCATTAAGTAAAATATCACAACACGCCTGCTCGCAACAAAGCCCAAGCCCTTGCTCGTAAAAATTCTCATATTCGTTATAAAACCTTGGGTGTTCTTTGCAAATTTCGCATAGCGCGTCTTGACCGTATTCACTAATTATTTCGCATAGTCCGCTTTTGGTCAAAAACGGACACCGCTTGTTTTTATCAAGCTTAAAACAAGCGCCCTCGTCTGATATTACAATGCTATTGAGTAGTTTGTTTGAAAGCACACCGTTATCGGTTAAGTAACGGTCAGCGGTTGACTTGTCAATATCAATTTCCCAACCGATACAGCAGTTGTTTTTGCATTTGTCGGCAATGCATTTGAAGGCGTTACAGTAGTCAGGTTTTATTATTCTCATATCTCACCTATAAAATAAGCACGGCCGAGCCGTGCTTATTTAAATGTTATTGATTTGTGCTTAAAAAATACATACGTTGTAAATAAACCGCCATTTTACCGCGATTTGCGTTGGTATAGTACATCTCGTAAGGTGTTTTGTTCTTTTCTGAAGAAACAACGTTTTTCTCGGCGCACCATTTCATAGCAATTATGCGGTTGCGCGGTATTTCAGGATGCAGAGCAACAAGTTCGTTAATCTTGTCGTACTCGGTGTCTTGTCCAATACCTGCAATAAGGTCAACGTAGTTATAAACCATATACGATGCCTCACCGTGTGTAAGCTCGGTATCCCATACCGAAGCATCGTCTACAATTCTGTTTTCGAGCGCCCAGGTAAGTGAGTCTGGCTGGTTTTCTACAGGTGTTATGGGCGGCGTGTTAGCCATTTTATAAAGTATTTCAATAAACTCCGATACTTTTTCGATGCGCTTTGCACCAAACTTCTTTTCTTTATCGGGAGTCATATAACCTTCTTTTACCATAAAGGTAGCAGCTGATTCAACAAACGGGCTTGTAATATCGTTGTAACGGATATATGCCGATGTTTCGTGTTCCGATTCTTTATCGAATACATGTGAATAGTAGTTTGTTTCGAGTATGCCGTTTGAAAGGGTAAACATATTAGCAACATAGTTGCGGTAGTCTTGAACAAGATACGGCTCAACCTCTTGACCGTCGTGTGTTTTTGCTTCGCCTGTTTGTGCGTTAAAGCTGAATGTGTCGGTAATAAAGCTTTGGTCGGTAAGCACTGCAATATGCGGAGCATCTGAAAGTACGTCTTTACCAGCAAGAAGTCGCGAGTCATACTCAAGACCCATAATGTTTAAAACTGTGGGGAGTATGTCGGGTGAACTGCAGTAGCTTTCAACCTCAACCTTTTCCATACCGGGAACGTAGCATATAAACGAGTTGCGGTATTTATCAAAAGCGGTGTCAACCTCGTATCCTGCAAGCTCGTTGAATTCTTCTTGTGTAAGACCGTAGGGGAAGTGGTCACCTGTTAAAACAATAACCGTGTTTTTGTCTTTTCCTGCTTTTTTAAGGCTGTCCATTAAATAATCTAAAGCATACTCAAGCTCAAGATTACAAGCAATATAAGCTTTTACAGTATCTGAATAGTTAAGGCTTTCAACTGTCTTTTTATTTTTAGCACTCATTGCATTGTTCCAGTCGTACTGATAGTGACCGCTGAATGTCATGTAGTAAGTGTGGAACGGTTTTTCGCTGTTAATATATTCGTCAATTGACGCTTTAAACATATCAAGGTCGCTCGACGGCCAGTTTACATCAATGTTAAGACCTGCATCAATCGCCTTGAAATCATAACCCATATTTTTGTGGGTGATTTGTCTGTCATAAAATGATGCGTAGTAGTTGTGGTATGCGTTTGCTTCGAGACCCAAACTGCTGTATACGTTGCCAAGACAGTAGGGAAGGTAGTTACCTATAGAGTCGTCAAAGCTTGATGCAACCTTTGTACGCGACATATTTGGCAAAAGACCCATACAAAAAGCGTATTCACCGTTTGTTGTGGTGTTAGGGAAACAGTTAAAAAAGTTTTTAAACACAAAACCGTTGTTGCTTAGCTTATATAGTGTAGGAGTAAGCTCTTCTGAAATTACTATTGGTGAGAACGACTCGGCACAAATTGTAATAAGGTTATAGTCTTGCGCTATACCGGTATACTTGTTTTTTGCAGTGGGAGAAACGGTAGAAAGATAGGTGTTAATAGCCCTAATTTTTCTATCTTCAGTTTGCAAGTTGAGTGCGTTAAAGTCAATGTTTTGCTTGTTGTGCGGTTGAATTTCGTTTTTAAGGTCGTTAAGCGATGATGTGTAAAAAGCAATATCGTTGCGCTTTGAGTTTAAAAGACCTTTTGTTTCTTGCAGGGTTGTTACTGCAAGACCTAAATTTTTAACACAAACCTCGGTAGACGAGTTTGTATTAACAAGTATTGCATAGGCTGATGAATCATTGGTGTTAAAGTTATGAAGTGTAAGCATTGTAATACCTGAAAGAGCAAGTGAAACAATTGCCATAATCGGTATTTGTAAAAAAGTGAGGCGTTTTGCTTTTACCCAGCCTTTTAAATAGATGAAAAGGCAAACCGGAAAAGGTAAAAACACAACAATTATTGATACAAAGTTTTGCATTATTGCGTGAATTACCTGCGCAAAAAAGTTGGTTACCGCATCAGCACCCATTGCCATTTGAGAAATAGGCATAAAGCTACCAAATATACAGTGGTAAACAAGCTGTACTTCGTAGTACACAACAAAAAGAAAGGTCGAGATGCAGGTGAATATTTTGTTTAGCTTTGGCGGGAACAGTGAACACAAAATAAACATGATACTGCCCGATACAAAAGCGAACATAATAGGATAAACTATTCTTGCGTCAATGCTCTTGTAAAAAATCAGGTGTAAAGCAAGCTCTAAAAACAAGAACATTCCAATGTGGTATAAAAACGAAAAAATCTTATCTTTCCAGTTTGTTAAAACATTAAGATTAATTCTTCTATAGTCAAACATTCTTTTGAAAAAATTTTTAAACATAGTAAATCTCCATAGGTATTAATACACTAATATTATCACCAAAAATTGCTAATGTCAATTAATAAAAGCGATTATGAAAAACATAACCGCTTTATAAGTTATCTGAAGAAAGTGGCGTTAAGATTTTTAAGCCAGCCTCTATCAATGCACATAAAATGTTCAAAGCTTATTCTAAATGCCCAGTTTCCGTTTGGAACCCCCGGCATATTCATTTTTGTGTCTTTCCCAAAACCGCAAAGGTCTTGTATAGGTACAATAGCAATGTTTGCAGGGCTTAGCCAAAGCGTTTTTATCATTGCTTTTACCGAGGTATTGTCAAAGCCGCCGTGAGCCCAATCTCTGCCACTAAACGAACAGTAGTCAAGCGCATGTTCGCGTTGCTCAGGTGTTGCCTCCCAAAGCCAACCGAGTGTAGTATTGTTATCGTGAGTACCTGTGTATGCAACACAGTTAACAGGGTAGTTATGCGGAAGGTGCATACTTTCGTTATGACCCGAAAAACCAAACTGCATAACACGCATACACGGAAACCCTGTGTCTTTGATAAGGTTTATAACTCCGTCGTCGACAACGCCAAGGTCCTCGGCAATTATTCGGTCCTTACCAAACATTGATATTGCTTTATCAAAAAAGTCCATACCCGGACCGTCTTTCCACTTGCCTTTACGAGCAGTTGGTGCGTCGGTGGGCACTGCCCAATACGAAGAAAAAGCTCTGAAATGGTCAATGCGTACAACGTCATATAGATTAAAGGCAGCAGATAGGCGTTTTAGCCACCAACTGTAACCATCGCTTTTCATTGTTTTCCAGTTATAGAGCGGGTTTCCCCATTTTTGACCGTCTTCGCTAAAGTAATCGGGAGGTACACCTGCAACCGCGTTTGGCTTTTTGCGCTCGTCAAGGTCAAACATATCTTGGTTTGCCCAAACATCACTGCTACCGAGCGATACGTACATCGGTAAATCTCCGATTATTTCAACGCCGTTTTTATTTGCATAGTCTTTTACGGCTCGCCATTGCCTAAAAAACTCATATTGAACAAACTCAATAAACTCTATAGTTTCGCGGTGCTTTTGATAAGCTTGGTCAACTGCTGCGGATGTATGATTTACAAGCTCGGTATCTTTCCAGTCGTACCAATCTTTTGAGTTTTCTGATTCTTTTACAACAGAGTATACCGCATAATCTTTAAGCCAATCACTATTTTCGTTTGCAAACTCGTGTACTTTTGCGCGTGTTTTATCGGTAATTCGGCTGTATGCCTTGTATAGCATCGAAATACGGTTACTTTCTAAAAACTCAAATGCGGCAGAATACGGGTTTGCATATTTTTGCTCATTAAGCTCGGTTTGCGTTAAAAGCCCTTGTTCAAAAAGAATTTCGGGGTCAATGAAATTTATGTTACCTGCAAAAGCTGATAAACTCGCATACGGTGAGTTGTAAATATCGGTAGGTCCAAAGGGGAGTACCTGCCAATATTTGCAGCCTGTTTCTTTTAAAAAATCAATAAATTGGTATGCACTTTTTCCAAAAGTGCCAATACCATAGTCGCCCGGGAGCGATGAAATGTGCATAAGCACACCGCTGCTTCTTTTAAACATTGTTTAGTCCTTTCGCGTATGTTTATACATATATTTTAGTGTAAAAATTACAAAATATCAACAAAAATAAAAAAACGCACCCAAAAGGCTGCTTCTCATAAGGATAAATAGGTTTTTAGCAGCTCTTTTCCAATTATACTGCATAAAAAAATCTCGTAATGCGTCAGCATTGCGAGATTTTTGTTATTTGTCTAATAGAAAAATAGCTAGATAAAAACTGCCTTCGGCACCTTAAAATGCAAAAGTCCCAGTTCAAAACAAGGCACAAAAGCGTTAGTATACCTTTGTGTATTACGAGCATTTTTAACGCAGTTTTGTGCCAAAATCTTGCTTTTTAAGGCTATTGCTCCTTATGAGAAACAGCCTAAGCGACTTCTTTTTATTTTAACGAGTTTATAAGCTCTACAGAATTGTTAATAAGTATATCGGCAATGCCTTCTTTAAAGCGCGAGGTGCCTGCTTCGTAAGTGCCCGGTGTAAAGTCGGTAATAAAATAACCTGCGTAGCCGTTTGTACAGCAAGTGGGCAGTGTAACGGTAAATTGTGACCCGTTTTTAATGCCTCTGCCAATGTCGGTAACCGGTTCGCCCGGCAGACCAGCAAACACAATATCGCCCACCGCAATTGCGTAAAGGCATAATTCTTCTGTATCGGGCTTATCTAAAAAGCCGACAATACGGCAAGATTTTGCCACCTCGGTTGTTATATTCATACCGCTTAAACCAAGGCCTTCGGTTGCTTTTTTTCTGTCGTTAGTTTCATAATATATGGTTGCAATTTTAATGGCCTGGTCTATTTCTTCAGGTTTGCCTTTATTAACGGGCGCAAAAACACTTTTTTGAGCAACAACTACCTTATCTGCATTTAAGGGCTTTGCAAGGTGCTTGTTTGCAATAAGTGCCATTGCGATTTTTTCACCCATATACTGTGAGCGTTTGTAACCACCGCGAGCGTGGCTTTCCAAACGTACGTCAATGTGATTTGTATCGCCCTGTGCTCCGTTGATGTAAATACACTTGCTGTTTGGAACAAGCTTTTCGTAAGTTCTTCTTACAAATCCAGGCCAGTCGGCAGATGCTTTTGTACCACCAATAACGTCAGGATGCGTCTGAAAGTGCGTTATTGCAATTTCATCTTTGCCTTCACGATTAAGCATAAGTAGGGTGGCAAGCTCGTCAGGGGTGCCAAGCGGATGGTCAATATTAGGGTTTTGGCAACCGGGGTTGGTTCTCAGCGAGCCGTCTTTCATTTTAAAGCGACGTACAAAGGATACGTCGGGCACGGTTGCCTGAGTATACGTAATCGTTGTAGGAGCAAGGTCGTTTACAGCGAGAATTGCAACGTCAACAACTCGTTGGCTGAGCCAGTTTTCGTATAACTCATCCTCGGCTGATAAAACGGCATAATCGTTAATAAGGTCGCCAAGTCCTGGGGCAAGATGCGTATGTGTGCATGCAATGTAAACGCCTTCTTTACTGCAGTTTATAGCTTTTGCGACCTTTTCTCTTAAAACGTCGCAGTTTTTCTGTTTTATGCCTAAATTATCAATACTTATAATAACAGCGCGTGTTTTCTCGTCGTCAAACGCAACTGCATTAACTTCGAGCGGGTCGAGTATACCGTCACACAGACGGACACTATAATACCCCTTAAGTGATACGTTAAGCTGGGGTGTAACGTCAAGTCTTGCAAAACCTGTTTTTAACATAATCGTTCTCCTTTATTGCTCGTTACACAAATTATAAACCTTTAAATAGCTTCTTGCAATATTTACAAAAATATTTATGTGTGGTAAAATAAAAAAGGTGATTAAAATATGATTGACCTTCATTTGCATCTTGACGGCTCACTTTCGCCCAAAACCGTGGTAGATATTGCGCGGCACGACGGCATTGAGCTTAAAACTTATAACAAAACCGAGCTTTTAAAGCAACTTTCGGTACAAAAAGACTGTAAAAGCCTTACTGATTATTTAAAATGTTTTGATTTGCCGTTGCGTGTTTTACAAACTAAATATGGCATTGAACAGGCAGTTTATGACCTGATTTCTAACTTATCATCTGAGGGGCTGCTCTATGCCGAAATACGCTTTGCACCGCAGCTGCACACAAATAAAAACCTAACACAAAAAGACGCGGTTGAGTCGGCTATTAACGGCCTTAATAGAGCAAATGCCGATTTTGGCTTTATGTCACAGCTTATACTTTGCCTAATGCGCTTTGAAAACAACATTGAGCAAAACCTCGAAACAGTAAAAATTGCAGGTGAGTTTTTAAATAAGGGCGTTTGTGCAGTTGACCTTGCAGGTGACGAATCACGTTATCCCACCAAAAACTATAGCGACGTTTTCAAAACGGCTATAAAGAACAACATTCCCTTTACAATTCACGCAGGTGAGGCTGCAGGCTTTGAAAGTGTTGCTGATGCGCTCAAAATGGGCGCGGTGCGTATAGGTCACGGCATAAATTCAATAAACTCAGACGAGGTATTGAATACCCTTAAAACCAATAGGGTTGTAGTTGAAACTTGCTTTACAAGTAATCTGCAAACAAAGGCGATTGCGAATGATACCGACTTTCCGCTTAATAAATTTTTAGATTACGGAATTTTGGCTACTATTAATACCGATAACACAACTGTATCTGCTACATCTCTTAAGCAAGAATACTGTAAAGTCAAAAATCTTTACAGTTTAAAAAGTGAGCAATTGCTTGACATTGCACTTAATGCAGTAGACGGTGCTTTTATAAATGATGAGCAAAAGCATAAACTAAAAAACAATGTAAAAACCAAGTTTTTAAACTGGATAAACGGAGAAAACAATGTATAAAGAGCTTAAAGAATGTATAAAAAGCATCAGAAGAATAACTGATTTTGAGCCCGAGATTGCAATAGTGCTCGGCTCGGGTCTTGGCGAGTTTGCCAACAACATAAAAACCGTTGCAACTGTCGACTATGACCAAATTAACGGCTTTCCTGTATCAACTGTGTCGGGACATAAAGGCAGGTTTGTTTTTGGGTATATTAATGATAAGCGTGTTGTTGCTATGCAGGGCAGGGTACACTATTACGAAGGCTACACAATGCAAAAGGTTGTAATGCCAATTCGCATAATGGCAATGCTCGGCGCCAAAAAACTAATTTTAACTAATGCGGCAGGCGGTGTTAATGCGAACTTTAAAGCAGGTGACTTAATGCTTATTACCGACCATATCTCAAGCTTTGTGCCCAGTGCGCTTATTGGTAAAAATATAGACGAGCTTGGCGTCAGGTTCCCCGATATGAGTCAGGTTTACACAAAAAACTTGCAAGACATAGCAAAAGAATGCGCTAAAAAGTGTAATATCGACTTAAAAGAGGGCGTGTATGTTCAGCTTACAGGTCCCAACTACGAAACACCTGCCGAAATTAAAATGATTGGTATGCTTGGCGGCGACGCAGTTGGTATGAGTACTGCTTGCGAGGCAATGGCGGCGGCACATATGGGTATGGATGTTTGCGGGATTTCTTGCATTACCAATATGGCGGCAGGTATAAGCAAAACAACGCTTTCGCACGACGAGGTAAAGCAAACCGCCGACAAAGTTGCAGGTAGCTTTAAAAACCTTGTTTTGTCGCTTGTTGAAAATATTTAACATATTAAAATTTAGCAGTGAGTTTTTACTCACTGCTTTTTTTCTTGACAAATTTTATAATATATGGTAACCTACAACAAAGATAGAGGCGCCGGAGTCATTTAAAAGGGTCAGCCGGCCGAAGTCCGTGTATGCGGGCTGGGATGCAATGATAATACGTTGCATACTGTCACAAAGTCTTGTGGGGAGCTATCACTTATCAGGTAAGTTTTGCACTCCGTAAGGGGTGCTTTTTTATTTTAGGAGGTTAAAATGAAAGCAAAAAATCTAATTTCAAAGCTTATCATAGTTGCCTTTGTTGTTGGTTTTGGTATTGTTTGCGCATTAACAGGCAGTATCACAAGCCCGGTAGGTACTCTATGGTCACTCTTTCCGCCGGTAGTGGCAATTGGCCTTGCGCTTATTACTAAAGAGGTTTATTCTTCGCTCTTTATAGGCGTTTTGGCAGGCGGACTCTTGGTAACAGGCTTTAAGCCGCTTGATACTGTTAATAAGATTACAAACGAAGGTCTTATTGCATCGGTTTCGGGTACAGCAGGTATTTTTATATTCCTCGTTTTACTCGGTATTATTGTTGCACTTTTAAACAATGCAGGTGGCTCACAGGCGTTTGGTAACTGGGCTGCAAAACACGTAAAAGGCAAAGTAGGTGCAGCTCTTGCAACCTTTGTGTTCGGTGTATTAATCTTTATTGACGACTACTTTAACTGCTTAACAGTTGGCGCTGTTATGCGTCCTGTTACAGATAAAGCAAAAATCTCACGCGCTAAACTTTCGTATCTTATCGATGCTACAGCAGCGCCTATTTGTATGATAGCACCTATCTCTTCGTGGGCTGCTGCTGTTTCTGAATACGTTCCCGAGGGCCAAGACGGTCTTTCACTCTTTATTCAGGCTATTCCTTACAATTTCTACTCACTTTTAACTTTTGTGTTCATTATTGCAATTACCCTTATGAAGCTTGACTATGGTCCTATGAAGCTGCACGAAAAAAATGCTGCAAACGGCGACCTTTTCACCTTTGGCGGCGAGGTTAAAGACGAGGATGAGGTTGAGTATAACGAAGAAGAGGTACTCGACAAATCACACGCTCGTGTAATCGACCTTGTTTTCCCAATACTTGTGCTTATTGCAATTTGTGTGTTTGCGCTTTACTACGTTGGTCAGTCGGGTGGTCTTAGCTTTGCTGATGCATTTGGTAATACCGATGCGACAGTTGCTCTTCCCTGGGGCGGTCTTATTTCGCTCGTTGTTGTTATGATATACTTTATCTGCCGTAAGCTTGTTACATTTAAACAGGCAATGGCTTGTATCCCCAAGGGCTTTAACGCAATGGTTCCTGCTATCTTAATTTTAACAATGGCAACTTCACTTAAAAATATGACAGGCCTTTTAGAGTCTGACACATTTGTTAAATCTGCTCTTGCAGGCGCGGGCGCATTACAAAACTTCTTACCCGCAATCATATTCCTTGTTGCTTGCGCTATTTCGTTTGCTACAGGTACGTCTTGGGGTACATTCGGTATTCTTATTCCTATCGTACTTGCAATTTTCCCTGTTGGCAGCGCTCTTGGCACAATCGGTATGTCGGCTTGTCTTGCAGGCTCGGTATGCGGTGACCACTGTTCGCCCATCTCTGACACAACCATTATGTCGTCAGCAGGCGCTCAATGTAATCATATAAACCACGTTTCAACTCAGCTTCCTTACGCTCTTACTGTTGCGGCTGTTTCATTTGTTGCATACATAGTAGCTGGCTTTGTAAATTCATGGTATATTGTTCTTCCTATCGCGGCTTTAGTAATGGTTGTAACATTGTTTGCAATTAAGTTTACAACAAACAAAAAAGCATAATAGTTATAAATTAATAAAACCCGTAATGCATTTTGCATTACGGGTTTTTCTTTTGTGTACTTGGTGATACTTTAAATTGCTTTTTGTATGCTCTGTAAAATGTGGTGTAGTCGCTAAATCCTGATTGCTCATAAACACTCGTTGGCGGCTGCCCGCTATCAATTAACTCTTTTGCATATGATATAAATCCCTTCACGCCCCGCAGGGCATATCGAGTTTTATATATCGAAAATCTCGTTAGAGATTTATATCGCTGCATTGTGTCCTTTAGAACACAATGCTAATGGGTAGGTTTTTATTATTTTACTGTAAGTTTTAGTTGTTCACTCTTTGCGTATTTTTTATTAATATCGTCAAGTGCTACAACGGGCGAGATACAAAACTCACCCTCTACTGATGCATAGCACTCAAACTCTACTGTCATTGAATCAGAGTGGCAATAAACCTCTAGCTCTGTTAAGCTTTGGTTTGAATTAATATGCCCTGTGCCTGTTACAATGTTTTTACCCAGTAGTTTTATTGTGTGTGGGAGCGATATTAACGAGCGGGTGTTTGCGCCCTTTTCAATTGAAAGTGTTAATGTAAATTTATCGCCGTCGTTAAGTACAGCCTTTGAAGCATTTAAGGTTATAGCGGTATCTTTTAGCTTTTTATAGCCTTTAATAGTGCTTTCAAGCGGTGTTTTACCTGTAACTGTCATAATGCTTTTGCCTTTTTTGTTTGCAAACCTGACCTCGTGCAGTCCGCTTTGTAAAATGCTTACCGCTTCACTATCTGATTTTTCAAAGACAAGGTCGCTTATAACACTTTTTGAGTCTTCAAAAATAACTGTGTTTGTGCCGTTAAGCTTTGATATAAAGCTGTTTGCGAACTCGGTGTATGCGATTCCTGTGAGTGTTTCGTCATCGCATAAAAACAGCCATTTTACAAGTTCTTTTGCACGGTCAATAGAAAGCTTTGATGTTAGCACCGTTGCAATAACTGTCATATATTCGCTCATGTGGGGTGTTTCACACGGCATATACGCAATACCATTTGCACTTTTAATTTTAAATTCGATTTTTTTGTTGTAAATCTCATATGCGCTATCAAAGTCACCTGCGTAAGCATAAGCTAATGCTACCATAATTGCCTGTTCATCGGTTAAAGAGTCAATGTTTGATTTAATAGCGTTAAGGCTGTATAGTACAGGTCGCTTTTGTGATGCACCAAATAATAAATAAGCAATTTGCGCCGAAACATCGGGGGTTTTTGAAACGGCGTTTTCAAAGTACTCGTCAAGCAATGCTGCGTTAAATAGCTTATTTGCAACCGCGCTTACAGCAGCTGTCTGCATAACTGACAAATGAGCGTCGTTTTTAAATTTGTCTATGCCGTCTTTTGTTATAAACTGCAAAAGCTCTTGTGTGTTTGCGCTGTCGTACGCGGTAAGCTTTGCAATTGCGTGGTCAATACGGGCTTTATACATATCAGACATTTTTGAAATTACCGTAGTGTAAAACTCGTTATTTTCGTCATAAAGGTTAACTTTAATATTCGAGGTGAAATTACTTAAATCAAGCTTTGAGTTTACAACATTTGTCTTTGTTGTAATAACATCAATGTCAGTGCCGTCTTTTATTAAGAATTCGCAGTCTGCCTCGGCTGAAATATCGGTGTTTTTAACATAAACGTTAATTGAATAGTTACCTGTTTTATCAGCCTTGCCGAAGTTTTCGGTTTTAAGTTGGTTTGGCTTTGCACTTCCTTTTTTTGATGCAATTTGTATTCCGTCGTTAAATAAAACTGCGGTATAATCAAAGGCTTTTATTGCTTTTTTACCTGTTATTCTAAATGCGAACGCAATATCGTCTTTTATGTCGGTTTTATCCAAAATAAACGTTTCAACGTTAACGTCGCGCCCGACTGCAATATCTTTTGTAACAAAGCCTGTTTTTGCACTTTTATCAAAACAGGTTACCTGTATTTGCCTGTTGCCTAAAACATCTGAAAGCTCAAAATCAATTTTTACTTTGCCGGCGCTGTCGGTAGCAACGCTTTTAAAATACTCGCTTTTGCCATTTGAAATCACGTTTAAATTAAGCTGACACTCTACAGGCTTTTTATCGCGGCCAACAACGCTTATGCTTGTGTAAACGATTTCGCCCGGTATGTATTCGTCTTTGCTTGTTTCAAGTGTTATATCAAGGTTGTTATCAAGACAGAAAAGCTGTTTTGGCTCAATTTGCCAAAATTCTTTACCGTCAAAATATGCGCCGTATAGCGTGGTGCCTTGCAAACAGTCTTTGTTGTAGTTGGGGTTAATATCGTTTGCGTAAAACACATCGTAAAAAACAATATCGTCTTGCGACACACCTATTACAAGCGCAGTGCCTTTTTTAACAAGGCTTTGCTTGTCTTTTACAAGCGACAGCGGGTTGTCGGCGTTAATTTCGTAATAATCACTGCCGCCAAAGTTATATTTAAAATCGCTTACATATTCGCTTGAATTACAAAACTCGAGCTTATACTCGTTTTTGCCACATTCAAACACCATAAAATATTCATATTCGTCTTGCGGTAACGAATAGCTTATTGAAAGGCTTCCGCCTTTTGTTTCAAGCTCGTTTTGTTTTACAAGCTCGGTATCGGTTGTGTAAATACTATCGTTTTCGCCTTTTTTGTATTTTAATCTGTAAATTTTTTGTGTAACAGAAGCATCGGTGCTTTCACCCTTAAAATCAAACGCCTGTTTATTTACCTTATACGTTTTAAGGCTGATTGTGTTTTTGGTAAACTCAACGTCGTCAATAAAAGTATTAGATGCAAAAACGGTATAGCTTGTTTTTATTGTTTGCTGCTCGTTGTCAATTTGTGTAAAGGTAAACTCTTTTTCAACAACTGCAGGGGAGCCGTCGTTAACCTTTGCGGTTTCAGTAAATGTTACAAGACCGCGGCTGTTTGTTTTAAGCTCAGTGATTTTACCGTCTTGTTCATAACTTACAACAATATTTTCAAGCGGTGTGCCGTCGTTCAGCGCAGCGTAAATAGTATATTCGACTGTGTCTTTTTCAAAATAACAGTTGCTGTTGGTGGTAACGCTTACGTTGTAATGCGGTTCGTTTTTAGAGTTTATTTTAATTCGATTGCTTTGTAAAACCTTGTTATCAACAACAAGGTCAATAACTCCAAACTCTTGATTTGCGGTGTTGTCAATTACAAACTCACACTCAAATTTTCCTGTGGTATCAAGGGTTAGCGGTATTGAGCGCTTGTTCCAGTCACATACAAGCTCGGCATATTTAGGGGCAGTATTGTCTGCAGCTTTTGATTGTGTAAAGCCCCAAACCTTAACAGTATCGTTTATGCTAAAGTTCTCACCGTTTGTAAGCAGCATACTGTGGTAAGCTGAATAATCGTTGCCGCCGTCGGTAATAAACACATACGGGGTAGTGGTGTTTATTGTGTTGTAGTTGTTTGTTAATAACGCATAACCCGACGGATCGGTTTTTTGGTCTTTATTAATTTTAACATCTTTTAGCGGCATATTTGTTTTTGTGTCGTACAAAAACGCGCCTGTGCCATTAGCGCCGTTTACCGAAAAAGCGTAAACATCGTTTACCTGGAATATGTGATATGCTACATTTTTGTCAATTTCAATGACTGAAACATAGTATCCTTTTTCTAACTTTTTGGGGTATTTGAATGTTAGAGTGTTGTCACTGTTTTTTGTGGGCGTTGCAACAAACTCAAACAGTTTATCTTTTAAATTTTTTGTGATAGCGCTTGATATTAGTCCGTTTATAACGTTGTTTTTATAAAGCGAAATAAATTCGTTTGCACTACTGATGCTATAGGTTTTAACCTGCGCTTTTTTTGTACTTATGCCATCTGTTGCAAAAAGGTTTACGCTTGGAATTTGTTCAGGGTAAAAGGTGTCGCATTTTACATCGGTTGTTTTGTATTCAACCTCAAGCCAGTTTTGATTTTGGTAACAAAAACTAAACACATAATCTTGCTTTAATGTTTTTGATGCCGCACCCATTATGTTTTTGTCGATGGTCACTGTGTAAACAGTACCCGATTTAAAATCTGAAGAGGGAATAAACAACCATTTGTTTAAATATTTTTCAAACGTTCCTGCAATGGCAGGTGTTATTGTAAAAAACTGCTCAAAATTTTCTACATCGGGCTGTGAAAATTCAACCCATATCTGCTCGTCGGTGAGTATGCCGTTTGTTGCAGAAATAACCTCGAACTCGCTCTCGGTTTGATACGCCCAGCTGTATACTGTTTTTTGGCCAAGCTTTGACGCCAACGTGTATAGTGTGTTTTGTTTAAGAGCGCTTGTAAAATTAATATTAAAACTGTTTCCCGATTTTTTTGTAACCTCAAATTCGGTTTTTGGTGTTATTTCAAAAGCCTCGCAAAACTCGTCAACAGTTATTGCCTTGGCGGTTGTAACCTCAAAACCGCAGTCGGTTTTTATAAAATTTCCGTCGTATTTTGTTGGTGTTACCGACGAAATTTTACTAATGCCCTTTAAGCTCTCGGGCAGCGTCCAAATATCGCTTGACGGCGTGCTCATAAAATAGGTGTAACCGCAAGCGGCGACAAGTCCTATTACCAAAACTGCCGCGGTGCAAATAGCGGTTACCTTTGCCCAGCGCGGTTTTGCCTTTTTTTGCAGTATTTGTTGCTTTATTTTTTGTTTGTCAGGCTGAAAGCTCTGACTCATAAGCTCGGTAAAGCGTAATAAATTCATACTTTTTTATCCTTGATATGTACCTAAAAAATTGTTTTTAATTTGTTGTAAAATCGAGTATATGCAACCGCATACGTATTCTTTTTTAATCGAAAACATATCGGCTATTTCTTCAGGCGAGCAACCCTCGTAAAAATACAGTACAAACGCCTTTCGTTCTATCGCCGGTTTTTGAAAAAGATATGTGTGCGATTTTTTTATTAAAAGCTCGTCTTTTGCCTGCTCTTCGGTTAAGTTAAACTCGGTGGCGAGTATATCTTTAATATCTTGCTCGGTCTTTTCAATAAAGTTTACAGGTGTGTCGTTTTGGGTGTTGTCGCATTCGGCGGCATACTTTTTTAAAAGCCCATAAAACATTTCACCTATTTTGTCGCCGTCAAAGTTTTTTTGTTTTTGCAACTGCTTAAAAATTTCTTTGTATGTTTTAAAAAGCACATCTTCAATAATATCGGGGTTGCCGGTAAGCCCTGCAACATATACCCTTGCATTATCAAAGGTTGCTTCAAACAGCTTTTCAAAATATTGTGTTGCGATATTGCTTTTCATAGCTATCACCTCAAAAACAACATATTTCTACAAAATAATGATAAATCAAAACCAACATACTGTCAACGAAAATAATTTTACAAAAAGGTATTTATTTATTAATTAATATATGTTATAATTATTAATCAAATATATTAAGAAGGTTAAAAATGGTTATTTTAGGTATCGACCCCGGCTATGCTACAGTAGGGTTTGGCGTAATTGAATATAACGGTACAGGCTTTAAAACTCTCAACTACGGCGCGGTTACAACCCCTCCAAACACACCGTTCGAGCAACGGCTCGAAATGATTTACGACGGTATTTGTGAGCTTTGTAACACCTACCACCCCGATGCCGTGTCGGTTGAAGAGCTGTTTTTTAACACCAACCTAAAAACAGGCATTGCGGTTGCGCACTCAAGGGGAGTTATTCTTCTTGCTATTAAAAAATGCGGTATCCCTTTTTTTGAGTACACACCGCTTCAGGTAAAGCAGAGCGTTGTAGGCTACGGCAGAGCTGAAAAAATGCAGGTTATGCAAATGACAAAATCGCTTTTGGGTCTTGCCCAAATACCAAAGCCTGACGACGCTGCTGATGCTTTGGCACTTGCAATATGCCACGCACACGCATCGCGTTCACATCTTTTAGGGTTAATGTAAGGAGTAGTTAATATGATATATTCTTTAAACGGACTTGTTGCCGATAAACAAAACGACTGCGCTGTTATCGTATGCGGCGGCGTAGGCTTTAACGTTCAAATGACAAGAAACGGACTTTCAAGCCTTGCGCCTGTTGGCGAAAACGCGTTTGTGTTTGTTCACATGGCAGTGCGCGAAGACGCAATGGACCTTTACGGCTTTTGCGACAGCGACGAGCGCGACTGCTTCCGTATACTGCTTTCGGTTTCGGGCATAGGTCCAAAGGCTGCAACCGCGGTTTTATCCGAACTTACACCAAACGAGCTTTCAACAGCCGTTGCAACAGGCGATATTGCTCTTATTACCCGTGCCCAAGGCGTAGGTCCCAAGGTTGCACAGCGCATTGTGCTCGAACTTAAAGACAAGCTTAAGGCAATAGCGCCCGCGCCTATAAAATCGGCGCCCGTTAAACAGGGCGATGCTTCAAAAACTATTGAGGCAATCGACGCACTTATGACTCTTGGCTATACACAACACGAGGCAAAACGCGCCGTAGGTGCTATGGATATATCTGATATGTCGGTTGAAGACATTATCAAGGTTGCATTAAAACAAATGATGTGAGGTAACAAATGATAGAATCACAATTTGAATTTAACGAAAGAGTAGTAACATCCACCTTTACAGGTGCCGATAACGATATAGAAGAATCACTCCGCCCGCGAAAAATTGCCGACTACATCGGTCAGACCAAGGTAAAAGATAATTTAAGCGTGTTTATTGAGGCGGCGCGTTCAAGAGAAGAAAGCCTTGACCACTGCCTGCTCTATGGCCCTCCCGGTCTTGGTAAAACAACGCTTGCGGGTATTATTGCGTCTGAAATGGGTGTTAACATTCGCATAACATCAGGCCCTGCAATTGAAAAGGCGGGCGACCTTGCTGCAATTATAACCAACTTGCAACCGGGCGACGTTTTGTTTATTGACGAAATTCACCGTCTTTCTCGCGCAGTTGAAGAAATACTTTATCCTGCAATGGAGGACTATGCCGTTGACATTATCATAGGCAAAGGCCCATCGGCAAGAAGCATACGCATTGACCTTCCCAAGTTTACGCTAATCGGCGCAACAACACGCGCAGGTCAAATCTCGTCACCGCTTCGTGACCGCTTTGGCGTTATGCTTCGTCTTGAGCTTTACAGCGCCGACGAGCTTTGCGACATTGCTATCCGCTCGGCAGGTATTTTAAATATCCCCATCGAGCGCGACGGTGCTTACGAAATCGCAATGCGCTCACGCGGTACACCGCGTATTGTTAACCGCCTTTTAAAGCGTGTGCGTGACTTCGCACAGGTTAAAGGCGAGGGCGTTATTACTAAAAAAATTGCAAAGACTGCTCTTGCTGCACTTGAAATTGACGAGCTTGGTCTTGATAACATTGACAGACTTATGCTTACAAGCATTATTAAAAACTTTGGCGGCGGACCTGTAGGTCTTGAAACACTTGCCGCAACAATCGGCGAAGAAGCGATTACACTTGAGGACGTGTACGAGCCGTACCTTTTACAAATGGGCTTTATTTCGCGTACACCCCGCGGTAGATGTGCAACAATCAACGCATACCGCCACCTCGGTTTTGCTTACGACAATAACGAACAAATTTCATTTGAGGTAAAATAACTATGCTTACTGCAAACAACTGGAAAGATTATGTTTTGCTTGATACATCAAACGGTGAGCGTCTTGAAAAATGGGGTGACTATGTTCTTGTGCGCCCCGACCCGCAGGCTATTTGGAACACACCAAAAAAAGACCCGCTATGGAACAAGGCAAACGCTCACTATCACCGCTCAAAAAGCGGCGGCGGAAGCTGGGAGATTTTTAATCTTCCGCAGGTATGGCAAATTAAATACAAAAATTTAACCTTTAACATAAAGCCTATGAACTTTAAGCACACAGGCATTTTTCCTGAACAGGCGGTTAACTGGGACTTTATGTCTGACCTTATAAAATCAGCAAACCGCGAGATTCGGGTGCTTAACCTGTTTGGGTACACAGGCGGCGCGACAATGGCGTGCGCTGCTGCAGGTGCATCGGTATGCCACGTTGACGCATCAAAGGGTATGGTAGAATGGGCAAAAGAAAACGCCGTTGCTTGCGGTCTTCGACAAAAGCCTGTCCGCTATATTGTTGACGACTGCTTAAAGTTTGTTGAGCGCGAAATAAGACGCGGCAATACATACGACGGCATTGTTATGGACCCGCCTTCTTACGGCAGAGGCCCCGGCGGCGAGGTATGGCAGCTTGAAGATATGCTTTTTGGCTTTGTTAAAAAATGCACACAGCTGCTTTCAGACAAACCGCTTTTCTTTATTTTAAACTCCTATTCAACAGGCCTTAGTGCGTCAGTTATGGAATATTTATTAAGAGTCAGCATTGACAAACGCTACGGCGGTCAGTTCCAAAGCGACGAAATCGGCTTTATAACAAAAACAGGGCTTGAGTTCCCGTCAGGCTCGGTTGCAAGGTGGTATTCAAAGTGAGTGTAATACTCAAAACACAAGATTTAACTTTTAAATACAGCGAAGATGCAGGACTTGTGCTAAACGGCGTTAGCCTCGAAATTGAAGAGGGCAGCTTTACTGCAATACTCGGTCATAACGGCTCAGGCAAAAGCACTCTTGCCAAGCACTTTAACGGTATTTTGCTCCCTTCGGGCGGCTCGGTTTATGCTTGCGGTATTGACACTGTCGACCAAGATAAACTTTTAGAGCTTAGAAAAAACGTTGGTATGGTGTTTCAAAACCCCGATAACCAGCTTATTGCAACCGTTGTTGACGAGGATATTGCGTTTGCGCTCGAAAACTTAGGTGTTGAGCACGACGAAATGGTGCGACGTGTTGACGAGGCACTCAAAACCGTTGGTATGCTCGAATACAAGCACCACGCACCGCACAAGCTTTCGGGCGGTCAAAAACAGCGAATTGCCATTGCAGGTATTATTGCAATGAAACCAAAATGCATTATTATGGACGAGCCTACCGCAATGCTCGACCCTAAGGGCAGAAAAGAAATAATGTCAACCATAAAACGCCTGCGCGATAACGATGTTACGGTAGTGCTTATTACTCACTATATGGACGAGGCAGTTATGGCAGACAGGGTTGTTGTTATGGACAGCGGTAACATACTTTTAGACGGTACACCGCAGTACGTGTTCCAAAACGTCGGGCTTTTGCATAGCGTAAGCCTTGATGTTCCGCAGGCAACTGAACTTATGTATAAGCTCAGAGCACACGATATAAAAGTACCAATTTCGGTTTTAAACGAAACCGATTGTGTTGATATTTTAAGTCAGCTTTTGGAGAAACAAAATTGATTATAACCACAAAAAACCTAACTCATATATACGGAGCGGGTACGCCTTTTGAAAAAACCGCGCTTGATAATGTTAACATAAGCATTAAAAAAGGCGACTATGTTGGAATTATCGGGCATACCGGCTCGGGTAAAAGCACACTTATATCGCATTTCAATTCAATCTTAAAGCCAACCTCGGGCAGCGTGTTTGTTGACGGCGAGGACCTTTGGCAAAAAGATAAGAAAAAACGAATTGAAACTCGCTTTAAGGTGGGGCTTGTTTTTCAGTACCCCGAATACCAGCTTTTTGAAGAAACAGTTTATAATGACATCGCTTTCGGTCCTAAAAATATGGGACTGACAGATGCCGAGATTGAAACCCGTGTTTTAAAAGCGCTCGATTTTGTAGGTCTTGATAAAAAGTATCTTACAAAATCGCCGTTTGACCTTTCGGGCGGACAAAAACGCCGTGTGGCAATAGCAGGTGTTATGGCGCTTGAGCCAAAGGTGTTAATACTCGACGAGCCTGCGGCAGGTCTTGACCCGCTTGGACGTGACGAAATTTTAAAGCGCATAAAACAGTACCATACCGATACAGGCTGTACTGTGCTTTTGGTATCGCACTCAATGGAGGATATTGCGGCAAACGCAAATAGCATTATCGTTATGAACAGGGGCAGCTGTATGATGCACGACAGCGTTGAAAAGGTATTTGAAAATGCGCCCCAGCTTGAAAAAATAGGCCTTGATATTCCGCAAATAACAAAGGTATTTATTTCGCTTAATAACCTTGGCTACAACGTTTCAAAAAACGTGTATACCATTGACCGTGCCGAAAAAGAGATATTAAAAGCTATGAATGGTGGTGGTAAAAATGATTAAAGACATCACCCTAGGACAATATTTTCCAAAAGACTCGGTAATACACAAGCTCGACCCGAGAGTTAAAATAATTTTAACAATAATAATGATTGCGGCACTTTTTAGCATAAAAACCTTTGCCGGCTTTGGCATAATGCTTGTGTTTTTGGCGGTTATTACGGCTCTTTCAAAAATAAGCCCTAAAATTATACTCAAAAGCATAAAACCGCTTATGTTTGTAATAGTGTTCACTGCGTTTTTTAACATTTTTTACGGTGGCGGTGAGCCGGTGTTTAAAAGTATATCCTGGCTTTCGTGGATAACCTACACAGGTCTTTCAAACGCGGCGTTTATGGCAATACGCATTATTTTGCTTATTATTGCGACCTCGTTTATGACTTATACCACAAGCCCTGTAATGCTTACCGACGCAATTGAGCGGCTTATTAGTCCGCTCAAAAAACTAAAGGTACCCGTTCACGAGTTTGCAATGATGATGACAATTGCGCTTCGGTTTATACCCACTCTCGTTGACGAGACCGAAAAAATTATAAACGCTCAAAAAGCAAGAGGCGCCGACTTTGAAACAGGCAATCTTTTGCGACGTGCCAAAGCGTTAATACCCATTATGGTGCCGCTTATTGTTTCGTCGTTTCGACGCGCCGAGGAGCTTGCTGATGCAATGGAGTGCCGTTGCTATCACGGCGGTGAGGGAAGAACACGCTACAAGGTTTACAGTATGGGTATGCGTGACTTTATTGCATTTTTGGTAATGGCAGTAATTTTTACAACAATAATTTTAACAAATATTTATTTTTAATTTATGAAAAGACTACTTGTTGAACTTAAATATATAGGGACAAACTATGTTGGCTGGCAGGTACAGCAAAACGGCAAAAGCGTTCAAGAAACGGTACAAGATGCTATCGAGAGCATTTACGGTGTTCGTGCCGATGTTACAGGCTGCAGCCGTACCGATAGCGGTGTTCATGCAAACGGTTACCGCTTTTGCTTTTTGCCTCCAAAACCAACAACGCCCTATAAAGCTCTTGCTGCGCTTAATTTTGCACTGCCCGACGATATGGGCGTTGTGTCCTGCGTTGAGGTAGACGACGATTTTCACCCACGCTATAGCGCCGTTGCAAAAGAATATGTTTACAAAATATACGACGGCAGAGCAAAAAATCCGTTTTTAAACGGCTTTGCGTGGCATTATGTCGGTAAGCTCGATACCGATAAAATGAGCGCTGCAGCATCGCAGTTTTTGGGTAAACACGATTTTTGCTCGTTTATGGCAAAAGGCTCAAAAATAATCGATACAGTCCGTACAATTTATTGGCTCAATGTTAAAAGAAGCAGCGACTGTATAACAATTACAGTTTGCGGTGACGGTTTTTTATACAAAATGGTGCGCATTATTGTAGGAACTCTTGTTGCAGTAAGCGAGGGCAAAATCTCGCCTGATTCAATAACAGATATAATTAACAAAAAATCTCGTCAGTCGGCAGGTAAAACTGCACCTGCCGAGGGGCTTTATTTAAACCGTGTATTTTATGATAAAAAGGAGGTAACAAACTGTGAATAGCGAACAAATTGAAATAAACTCGCCCGAGCCCGAAATTTCAGAGTCGGCAAAACGAGCAAAATCAACAATAAAATTTACACGCGTGCTTTTGCTTTTTGCAATGGTTATATTCACCGCCTCGCTTCTTTTTGCCAATCGCGATAAAATTAATACCGACAACTTTAAGCGCCTTGCGGCAAAGCTTGATATGGGTATTAGTATAACCTCTAATCCCGACAGCGCGTTTATTGACTACGACTATGATTTGACCGCAAAAATTAAAACATATAAAGATGGTATTGTCAGAGTGACCGCCGAAGACCTTGTTATTACCGATAACATCGGCACTCGCTTTTTAACAACGCTTACAGGCTTTAACAACCCGCAGGTTGTAACAACATCAAAATACGTTTGCGCTTTTGATAGAGGCGGAAAACGCCTTATTGTTACAAACTCGTTTGACGTTGTGTTTGATACAACGCTTGAGCAAAATATAGTTAACGTTTCAATGAACGATAACGGTTATATCGCCGTTGTCACCGAGTCAGAGGCGTACAAAAACCATCTTATTGTGTTTAACTCATCTTTTAAAGAGATTTATAAGCTTAACAGTATGAACAGGTATTTTGTATGCGCCGATATTTCACCCGATAACAAAAGTATCGTGGTGTCGTCGCTTTACGTAAAAGACGATAACGTAACACCTCAAATTAACTGTTACTCGCTTTCAAAAGAAAAGCCTGTTTGGACAGCTGAGTTTGAAGGTAACGTTGCGGTTGATATAAATAAAAAACCAAACGGCACAACAGTTGCGCTTTTCGACTGGGGCGTATGTGTACTCGATAAAAACGGCAAAGAAAATTATCGCTATAATCTTCAAAACAACATCTTGCAGTGCTACGACATTGCAAACGATAAATATAATGTTGTTGTAACCTCGGCAAGTCATGACGGCGTTTCAACAATCACGGTATTTAATTCTGGCGGAAAACAGGTTTTACAAAAAGACCTTAAACAAAGCGTAAAATCAGTAAACCTACGTTTTAACCGCATTGCGCTGTTGTCGGCAACCGATATTGACGTTTTAAATATCAGGGGCAAACAAATTTCACAAACGGCAAACAGTAACGATGCATTAGCGGTAATGCTTACCGATAAAGATGCGGTCGTTTCAGTCAGCGCATCAAGTACAGTGTACAGTCAAATCAATTAAGGAGAATAGTTATGGGAATAGTAATTGATGTAATCATTGTTGCAATAATTGCAATATCGGCAGTTTTTGCATATAAAAAAGGCTTTATCGGCACAGTTTTCAGCTTACTCGGTACAGTTGTTGCAATTGTGCTTTCGGTTATGCTTTGCAACCCTGTTGCAGAGGTGGTTGATAAAAACTATGTAAACCCCGCAGTAAAATCTTATATAGAAACAACCGTTGAAAAATCACTTGATGATGTAATTATCGAAGGTGGCAAATTCGATTTTGGCATTGAAAATATGCCTGCTTCTATTAAAAGCCTTTTAGATTTTGCAGGTGTTAATGATATTGAAGGCGGCCTTGCAAACTCTACACAAGAATTGGTAGAAAGAATTGCAAACCCAATAAGCAAAACTATAAGCCGTGTTGTAACACTTGTTGTACTGTTTGCGGTTTTAAATATTGCGCTGTGGGTTGTTTGCAAACTTATAACCGCAGTATTTAATGCGCTTCCGCTTGGTAAAAAACTAAACAAAATCGGCGGTCTTGCTTTTGGTATTATAAGAGGACTTTTAATAGTGTTTGTAGTGTCACTTTTGTTTGGCGCGTTAATCTCGCAAAAAACAGTTAATAGTACATACGTTTTAAAAACAGTTTCAAACATAAACCCAATTTCACAAATTTTAAATATTAAGTAACGGAGATTAAAAATGAATATTCCAAACGCGCTTACAATTTTACGATTGTTTTTGGTGCCTGTGTTTATAATAACTTATATGTCGGGCGGCGACCTTACTGTAAGAGTTGTTGCCGCACTCATATTTATTCTTGCATCGGCAACCGATGTTCTCGATGGCTATATTGCAAGAAAATATAATAAAATTACCGATTTTGGCAAGCTTGCCGACCCTGTTGCCGATAAACTAATGCAGCTTTCGGCAATAGGCTGCCTTGCCTTTAACGACCGCATTTCAATGTGGATACTTGCAATTTTTGCCTTTAAAGAGGCGGTACTCATTTTGGGCGGTCTTAACCTTTTAAAAGAAAAGTTTGTCGTTCAGTCAAAATGGTCAGGTAAAATTGCAACAGTTATTTTGTTCGCCTGCGTTGTTGTTATAATGGTGACCGACAGCGTAACAATTCCAAAATCAACCGCAACAATGATAATGACAATAAGCTTAGGCTTTACCGCTATTGCCTTTTTTGACTATATCGGTATGTATATCAGAGTTCGTGAAAATATGCAAAAGTCAAAACAAAACAAGGAGAATAAATAATGCTTTGTAAAAAGTGTAATAAAAGAATGGCAGTTGTTTTTGTGTCAAAATTCGAAGACAACAAAACAGTAAACGAGGGCTATTGCTTAAAGTGTGCAAAGGAACTCGGTATACATCAGGTTGACCAGATTATAAAGAGTATGGGAATTTCTGACGAAGACTTTGACTCAATGTCAGAAGAATTTGACTCAATGGTAGAACAACTCGGTATTTCGCCCGACGAAATGGACTCGCAAACCGCGCCTACCTTTCCGCCGTTTTTTGGCAATGTTATGAATATGAATGAAGGCGAAAAACCTGCTGATGCCGATACTAAATCTAAAGACAAAAAAGACAAAAAGACCGATAAAAACCGCAAGTTTTTAACCCAATATGGCGTTAATCTTACCAAAAACGCAAAAGAAAACAAGCTCGACCCCGTAATTGGCAGAGAGGTAGAGCTCGAAAGACTTATAAGAATTTTAAACAGGCGTACCAAAAACAACCCTGTTTTAATTGGCGAGCCGGGTGTTGGTAAAACCGCCATTGCCGAGGCACTTGCTCAAAAAATCGCATCAGAAGACGTGCCTGCAAAACTGCTTGGTAAAGAGGTATATCTTTTAGACCTTACCGCGCTTGTAGCAGGAACACAGTTCCGCGGTCAGTTCGAATCGCGCATAAAAGGCCTTATTGCAGAGGTTATGGCACTTGGTAACATTATCCTTGTTATTGATGAGGTGCACAACCTTGTAGGAACAGGCGACAGCGAGGGTACAATGAATGCTGCTAATATTTTAAAGCCTGCGCTCTCACGCGGCGAAATTCAGGTTATTGGCGCAACAACTCTTGCCGAGTACAGAAAATATATTGAAAAAGATGCCGCACTCGAAAGAAGATTCCAGCCTGTAATGGTAGACGAGCCTACCGTTGAACAAACAGTTGAAATTTTAAAGGGTATTCGCCAAAAGTATCAAGAGTACCATAACGTTAAAATTTCTGACTCGCTTTTAGTTCAGGCGGCTATTATGTCAGAGCGCTATATAACCGATAGGTTTTTGCCCGACAAGGCCATAGACTTAATCGACGAAGCGGCGTCAAGGGTAAGGCTAGACAGTTATAATTCTCCCGCAGAAGCAAAGCAAAAAGAAGCCGAACTAAATCGTCTTATGGCGGAAAAGAACGAAGCAAAGCGTAGGGAAGATTTTGATAAAGCAATAAAATTAAACAAAGAAATTGAAAGGGTAAACAACGAACTTGCGGAAATTAGAAGCCGTGCTTCAAAGAACGTTACCAACAGAGAAAAACTAGTTCTCACAACTGATGACGTTGCAAAAGTAGTAAAGT